>JBCCTF010000006.1:0-45295 GCA_039198765.1 Pseudomonadota bacterium | reverse complement strand
TGGTCTTGGAGATGATCCAAAAACACCTCATACGGCGTAAGACGTCCGAAGTTAGAATTGGTGGCGACGATTTTGGAGTTCACACAAAGCTGGTCGACAACCGCAAGGGTCATTAATGCGGTCATCCTGCGAGAAATCAGTGGCAGGTTCGGAAGTTCCCGGCTTGGCTATCTTTGGGCGCTTATCACACCGGCATTTTCGATCGGCGCGCTTTACTTCGTCTTCCTCTTCATTCGCAACCGCGATAGCGGAGAGATCCCGCTCCTGATGTTTGTGGTCACAGGCTGGTTCACCTATGGTCTGTACACGTCCATGGTCTCCGATTTGGGGAATGCAGAGGGCTCGAACCGTGCCCTGCTCATGCACTCACAAGTTCAACGGCTCGATGTTTTGATAGCGCGCGCAACGCTTGCCACGTTGACCAACTTCACGTTTTTCGGCTGTGCAGCATTGGTTGGCGCGTTGGTCGAAGGGTCGGGATTTCCCCAAAATATGATGCTCGTCTTTCAGAGCTTTTGCAGCGCCGGTCTGCTCGGCGTGAGCTTGGGAATCACCATTGCAGGCCTCAGTACCTACTACCCTTATGCCCTACAGTTTTTGCAACCCGTCAACCGTATCGGTTTTTTCGTCTCGGGTGTTTTATTCACAGCTGACATGCTTCCGTCATGGACCTACGCTTACTTGAAATGGAATCCGATGATCCATCCGGTCGAGGGAATGCGCCAGGGATGGTTTGAGACGTACCAGTCACCAATCCTCGATCTCAACTACACGTTTGCGATCGCTGTCCCGCTTTTAGCCGTGGGCCTGTACCTCGAACGGAGGACAAGACGGGGAATCAAGTTTTGACGGACCTGCGCGCCGGGAAGATCACGCTCGAAGATGTCTGCAAGTCGTACAAAACGAAGACAGGCTGGAACCACGTCTTAAAAGACGTGAACATCGAAATCGAGTCGACCGACAGGCTTGGAATTCTTGGGAGAAACGGAGCGGGAAAATCAACGCTCATGCGGATCATCGGCGGTTCAGAACTCCCCGACACGGGGCGCATAGATCGCCAAATCTCCGTATCGTGGCCTGTCGGTTTCAGCGGCCACCTACAACCTTCAATGTCCGGCATCGCAAACATCAAGTTCTGCGCTCGCATCTACGGGAAACCCGTAGACGACGTGATTGAAGCAGTCGCCGAATTCTCTGAACTGGGGCGCTACCTTCATGAACCGTTCAAGACGTACTCATCAGGCATGAAAGCAAGGCTAGGGTTTGCCCTGTCGATGGCGATCGAGTTTGACTGTCTCTTGATCGACGAAGTCACGGCCGTCGGTGACGCAGCGTTCAGACGGAAATGTGATGACGCCTTGAACAATCTCAGTGAAAACAAGGCTTTCGTCCTCATCAACCACGGGCTCGCTGCGATTGACCGCTTGTGCAATCGCGTTCTTGTTCTTGGAGTTGAGGAGACCCCTTTCCTGTCAACACGCGTCCACAAAACCATCAAGGCGTATGAGAAAGCGCTCAAGGGAGAGGGTTGGAAAAGGCCCGAACCCGCGTAAACCGGCAGAATGGACGAAGCGAAATACCCGGATACGGCAGAGCAGTCTGCGACGGCAAACCAAGCTGACGGGTCAGAACCACAAGTGGCAGTTGATCAACCTGCCCCGCGTCATTCCGCGCCAAACATAACAAGTGATCTACGAACATTTCTCATCCGCGTCGCAAAAAGACCGTTTCTCAGCTTTCTAGCGGTCACCGCCTGCGTTTTTGCCGTCTACTACAGCGCTCTTCATCCGCCGATCTTTACGGCCACGACGCAGTTTTCGATACGCGGGAAGGAGACGGCGCAACCAACCTCTATGCTCTCCGCGTTCATCCCCAGCGGAGGCAGCGGCGGGATCTCCGAGTCCATTGCTGTCAGGGAGCATATCCACTCACCACAAATGCTCGCGCAACTCGATCAACGGCACGATCTGCGTAGCCTGTATGCGCGGTTTCGGCTGGATCCTCTCAACAGGCTGCCACGCCGCGCTTCGCAAGAAGCCTTCCTGACGTTCTACAGAAAGCGCATCGACGTCGTGCTTGATCGGGAGGCGAGTATCCTCCGTGTTGTTGTGCATTCCTATGATGCTGAGTCCGCTTACGAGATCGCCGCATCGATCGTGGACCTCAGCGAGAACTACGTAAACGAGATTTCGGCCCGTGTGCGAGACGCCACACTTGCCGACGCACGGGATGAAGTCTCCAAAGCTGAAGAAGAAGTTCGAGATATCCGACTTCAGATGGCCTCTTTCCGCAACACGACCGGAGAAATCGACCCCACCCAAACCGGAGCAGCAACGGTGGGCGCCTTGCTTGAGCTTGAGGGACGTATCATAGAGCTCAAAGGCGAACGTGCATCACAGCTCGCCAGCTTGCGGGCTGACTCACCCCAGATTGTTATTATCGATGAGCGCATCTATGCGCTCGAACAACAAGTTGCGTCGCAACGCGGCGAGCTCGCCAGCACTGGTGGCGACGGGACGCTGGCCGAACTGCTCCTTGAGTACGAGGGGCTGGTCATTACCCGCGAATATGCCGAGACGAGGCTGACGGCGGCTTTGACGGCCCTCGATAACGCTCGGCAGCTGGCTGACCAGCGGGAGCGTTTCGTGGTCCCCATTGTCGCTCCGACGTTGCCAACCGAGGCGACGGAACCGCGCCGGTTTGCGAGCTTTGTGTTGGCCATGGTTCTGTCGATTATTGGGTACGGCATTGTTGCGTACACTGTTGCCGGGATTAACGACCATGATCGGTAGATTTGTCAGCACTCTGATGGCCGCGTTGGCCCTAACCTTCGCGCTGTCAGCGCACGCCCAGGTCATTAGTGACCAGTCGGCCGCTGCGCGTGCGGCAGACGCCCTCCGTGACGTCTCAGCTCCTAAGAAGACCGTTGTGTTCGGCTCTCAGCTTTTCGAGCGGCCACCCGTCAGCACGCGGATGTCTTCGGATCCCAACTATGAAATGCAGCGCGGCGACCGGATCGCTGTCCGAGCATTCGGTGCTTATAGCGCTGACTTGATCGAGGTCATCGACCAGAACGGCGTGCTGTTCATTCCGGAGGTTGGTCCCGTTGAGCTAGCTGGCCGTCGCGCAGGTCAGCTGCAGCGTTTGGTGGAGAATGCTGTCCGCCAGACCTTCACAACGAACGTGCGGGTTTATGCGACGATCGTATCGCCGGGTTCTGTAGGCGTGTATGTCACCGGAGACGTCAACAACCCCGGGCGACACCTTGGCGGTGCATCGGACGATGTCCTCTACTACTTGCAAGCAGCTGGCGGCATCAACCTGGACCGCGGCAGCTTCCGTGATGTTCGTGTGCTGAGGAACAATCAGGTCCTCGCTCGCGTCGATCTCTATGCATTCCTCCTCGAAGGCACCCTGCCCCGCGTTGAATTCCAAAATGGCGACGTGATCGTCGTTGCTGGCCGAGGTCCGCTCGTTGAATCATCCGGCGACGTGATCGCGCCCTTTGCGTTTGAGCTGTCAATGTCGGGCTTCGAAGGGGCAAGGCTTGCCTCGCTCAGCCGCCCCCTCCCCCAAGTGACACATGTGGCGCTGACGGGAACGCGGGGCGGGAAGCCGTATGCTGAGTACCTCGCGCTTGAAGCGTTTGGGATGACGAAACTGCGTGATGGCGATCGCGCAGAGTTCCGGTCTGACCTCTTTGGCGACACGATTGCTGTTGCCGTGCAATCGACATCGGACCTTGCACCGGCCCTCCATATCCTTCCGCGCAATGCTCAGCTGTCTGATCTTCTTAGGCAAATCACTGTTGATCCTGAAATTGCCGATATGGCGTCGGTGCACATCAACCGCCGAAGCGTTGCCGCGGCACAGAAGCTCGCCCTGAACGATGCCCTCGACCGCCTACAACGGTCGGTCAGCGTCTCTGCAGGCTTTTCCGCAGAGGCAGCTCAGGTCCAGCGCGCGCAAGCTGACGCCATCAGCCGTTTTGTCGAGACTGCCAGGCAAGCTGTTCCAACCGGCACGGTCACCGTTATGGAAAAGGGCGTCATGAACGACCTGACCCTCGAAGACGGCGACGTGGTGGTCATCCCGAACAAAACCGATGTGGTCCTCGTCGTGGGCGAGATCATTTCACCAGGGGCGTTCGTCCGTACAGAGCGCATGACGATCACAGACTATATCGACCGAGCAGGCGGCTTTCAGCAGCAGGCACACAAATCACAGTTCGTCGTCCGAAAAAGATCAGGCGCTGCGATCCGTGTCCGCGGTCGGTACATCCCTGAGGCTGGCGATCAGATTTTGGTGCTACCGCGAACGGGGAACCGCACGTTCCTGCTCGCGACCGAAATCACAGAGATCATCTTCCAACTGGCCCTCTCTACCGCCACCGTTGCTCGGCTCTAGAATGACGGTGCCAGCTTGGCGCGCCTGCCTGGCAAACCAGCAGGGTTGGGAAGAAGACCGTACCCTGACGATCAGCATTCTCGCTCCAGGCGTTTGGCGACGAAGAAACCGGTTGCGGGAACTGCTGGGGCCGGACGTTCAGCTGGTCTTTGGACGCAAATCCAACATCGATGCCATCGCGGGTTGGGGCCGTAAAGGTACCGGGCAGGCAACTGCCGAAGAGCGTGGCCTTCCCTATATCGCGATTGAAGATGCGTTCCTCAGTCGTCTGGGAACGGATGAAAAACGCTTCGGTCTCCTTGGTATCGTTATTGATCCGGTCGGCATCTACTACGACGCGCACCACCCCTCGCTCGTTGAAGATTTGGTCGCAAAATCAGCGCTTTGTCCGCCAGATGATCAGACCGATGCTCTGCTTGCTGAAATGCGGGACCATGGCTTGGGCAAGTTCAACACTCTCGACCACGAGCGCTTGACTGCACAGCTTCACGACAGTCCGTCCGCTGACGTTATCGTGGTGGATCAGATTGCAGGAGACCTCTCCATTCCGGGCGGCATGGTGTCTCCGGAGACGTTCGAGGACATGATCCAAGCCGCCCACGATGAAAATCCGGGGCAGAGGATCGGTGTCAAACTCCACCCCTACGACGGTATTGGCGGACGAACGGGGCACCTGCGCGAACTGGCTGAACGCTACGACTGCGCCGTCATCCCCAACACCGTCAGCTGGATGGCTTGTGCTGAGAAAGCCCAAAGGGTCTACGTAGCGTCCAGCAATGCTGGCCTCGAAGCGCTGATCGCAGGCAGCAGTGTCACGTGCTTTGGCGTCGCGTTCTTCGGCGGATGGGGCCTCACCGATGACCGGCAATCCGTGGAACGACGCAGCGAAAAGCCAACCCTCAGTCAGCTTTGTTCAGCCGTCTACGGACAATATGGCCACTACTGGCTTCCAAGCCTTCAGCGATCCGCGAGCCCTTTGTCTTTGGCAAGATTTATCAGTGTACAGCAGAAGCATGTCCAGAAACTCGGCACTGGCCTCACCCTCCACGGTGTCCCAAAGCTCAAACGAAGCCACATCCGCCCGTTCGTTCCAGCAAACGCTCCCCTATCCATCAGACCAGCGCTTCATCCGAAACGGCAAAGCGATACCCCGACGGCGGTTTGGGCATCCCGATATCTGAAAAATTCACTCGATGCCGATCAAGCTCAATCGACATATTCTCTGTATGCAGAGGATGGGTTCATCAGGTCCTCGGGCCTAGGCGCAGATCTCGTCAAACCTAGCTCACTGGTGTTTGACGAGCGAGGCATCTACTTCGATCCTCGCCGCCCTAGCGACCTCGAATACCTTCTCGAAAACAGAGACTTAACCGTCAACCAACGAGAGCGTGGCGCGGCGTTGATCGCAGCTCTTCAGGAGTCGCGCGTTAGCAAGTACAACGTCGGCAGCTCAAGTACGACCTTCGACAACGTCAGCAAGCCGATCATTCTTGTCCCCGGACAAGTGACAAACGATGCTTCTGTCCTGGTGGGGGGTGCAGAGGTCAAGTCAAACCGAGACCTCCTCCTAGCAGTGCGCCAAGCCCGTCCAGATGCCCACATCGCCTACAAACCGCACCCTGATGTCGAAGTTGCGGGAAGGCCCGGTCATGTTCCTGACGCTGACGACATTGCTGATTCCGTTCTTTCCTACGTCAGCGCCGATGCAGCGATCACCATCGCCGACGAAGTCCACACCATCACGTCGCTCATGGGTTTCGAAGCCCTGCTTCGCCGAAAGCGCGTGACCACCTACGGTCGCCCCTTCTACGCAGGATGGGGCCTGACCTCAGACAAGTTCGAAACCCCGCGCCGAACCAGAACACGCTCCGTAGAGGAACTCGTCTATCTCGCGCTGGTTGAATACCCGCTTTATGCCAGTCCGCTGAATGGATGGGCATGTGCACCGGAGGATGTTATTGAGTACCTCAGCACACGGCCTAAATCCAAGAGCTCAATACCTGGGGGGCGCTCAGCAATGCGGCTTTGGCGCAAACTGAAAACGTGGCCGGACTACCTGCGTTAGCTTATCCGTTCTCGGCCACGTCGTAGAGGTATGTTTTATAGTCGTTTTTGAAGGCGTCGGCGAGTTTGAGTAGGCTGGCTCTGCTGATGAAGCCTTTGCGGTAGGCGACTTCTTCTGGACATGCCACTTTGAACCGTTGGCGCGCCTCTAGGGTTTGGACAAATTGGCTGGCTTGCAGGAGGCCGTCGAATGTTCCTGCGTCAAGCCATGCTGTGCCGCGCGGGAGGCAGCTGACGTTCAGTGTACCGCGTTGAAGGTACGCATCGTTCACTGAAGTAATTTCAAGCTCTCCGCGTGCGGAAGGCTCTACCGATTTCGCGATCTCGGTGACGTCCGCGTCGTAGAAGTAGAGGCCAGTGACCGCCCAATCGCTCTTGGGATTTATCGGCTTCTCTTCGATCGAAATGGCGCGTCCGCTATCGTCGATCTCGACCACTCCAAAAGCTTGGGGATCAGGCACGCGGTAGGCAAAGACCACGGCGCCTGTTTCGATGGTACCCGCTTTCTCAAGTTCAGCCGAGAGCCCAGCACCATAGAACATGTTATCGCCTAGAGCGAGGGCACAGGGTTGTCCGTTTACGAACTTTTCGCCGATGATGAAGGCTTCGGCGAGGCCGCGGGGTTCGTCCTGGACGGCGAATTCGAAATACATTCCCCACTGGCTGCCATCGCCCAGAAGTTCTCTATAAAGAGGGAGAGCTTGAGGGGTTGAAATGATGAGAATTTCCCGGATACCGCCAAGCATCAGGGTTGTGATCGGGTGGTAGATCATTGGCTTGTCGTAGACAGGCAGGAGTTGTTTGGAGACGGCGCGCGTGATCGGATAGAGGCGCGTACCGTGGCCACCGGCGAGGATGATACCCTTCATCATCTATTCCTTATGCTGAAGAACGCGTGCGACGACGCCTGCAACGGGTTCTTTCCAATGGGGGAGCCGCACGCCGTAAGCTTGTTCAAGTGCGGATGAGTTGAGCACGGAGAAAGCCGGTCGTTCCGCCGGTGTCGGATACTCCGTCGTCGGAATACGGTTAACGGTCGCCGATGGACCATCGTTAATCGCGCTGGCTGCGAAGATGGCCTCGGCGAACTCGGCCCAGACGGCGTCGCCACCTGCTGACATGTGGAAGGTGCCCCAGCGCGCGTTGTTTGGGTCTGCGAGCACGGCTTCTGCGAGGTCGAGGAGACCTGATGCGATGTCGTGAGAGGATGTCGGCGCGCCGTATTGGTCAGCAACGACGTTGAGTTCGTTCCTGCCCTCGGCAACGCGGAGCATGGTTTTGAGGAAGTTTGCTCCGTAGACACCGTAGACCCATGCCGTGCGTAAGATGAGGTGCTTTGGATTATGGTGAGCGACGGCTTGTTCGCCTGCGAGCTTGGAACTGCCGTAAACGCCCAGAGGATCGGTCGGGTGATCCTCTGTGTACGGTGCGGTGGCTTGCCCGCTGAAGACGTAGTCGGTTGAGATGTGGAATAGCGGGATGCCCGCCTCTACCGTAACCTTGGCGAGGTTCTCCGGGCCAGTCTCGTTCCCGGCGAAGGCTGCGTCGCGGTCGTCTTCAGCTTTATCGACGGCGGTGTAGGCGGCCGCATTGATGACCAGATTTGGTTTGGCCTCGCTGACCGCGCTCCGGACACTGCCTAAGTCTGCGATGTCCAGATCGGGGCGGCCTGCGCATGTCAAATCGATCCGCTCACGGAGCGCTGCTGCCTCGACGAGGCTTTGTGCCACTTGGCCTGAGCGCCCGGCAACGAGGATCTTGAAGCGGCTCACTTTTTATCAACCAAGCCAAGGCGTTGGCCGCCGTAAACGCCCGCACGTAGAGGCTGCCACCAGTCTTCGTTCGAGAGGTACCAGTCGATCGTCTGGGCAATGCCGGTGTCGAAATTGTACTTCGCTTTCCAGCCGAGTTCGTTCTCGAGCTTCGTCGCATCGATGGCGTAGCGCTGGTCGTGGCCGGGGCGGTCGGTGACGAATTTGATCTGTTCACGGCGGGATTGGCCATCGCTGAGGTGGGCGTCGACGGCGTCACAAATGGTGTGCACCACTTCGAGGTTGGTGCGCTCATTCCGTCCGCCCACGTTGTATTTTTCACCGAGGACGCCTCGCGTCAGGATCGTCACCAAGGCGGCTGCGTGGTCTTCAACGTGGAGCCAATCGCGGATGTTGGAACCGTCGCCGTAGACGGGGAGCTCTTTGCCGTCCATCGCGTTAAGGATCATCAGCGGGATGAGCTTTTCAGGGAATTGATACGGCCCGTAATTGTTGGAGCAGTTCGAGAGGACAACAGGCAAGCCATAGGTGCGGTGCCACGCCATGACTAGGTGATCGGAAGCCGCCTTCGATGAGGAATAGGGCGAGGACGGATCATAGGCCGTCGTCTCGTGGAACAAGCCCTCTGCGCCAAGGGAGCCGTAGACCTCGTCGGTAGAGATATGGTGGAAGCGGAAGGCTTCCTTCGCCTCGTCGGCAAGGCCCATCCAGTAGCCGCGGGCGGCTTCGAGAAGATTGTACGTACCCAGAATGTTGGTCTCGATGAACTCGCGGCTACCGGAGATTGAGCGGTCCACGTGGCTCTCGGCGGCGAGGTGCATCACGTGGGTGGGCTTCACCTCTTCGAACACGGACACCATCGCGTCGGCATCGCAGATGTCGAGCTGTTCGAAGCGGTAGCGCGGGCTGTCCGCCACCATCGCTACACTGTCGAGGTTCGCAGCGTAGGTTAGCTTGTCGACATTGACGACTTCGGCGTCGGTGTCGCCTATCAGATGACGGATGACTGCTGAGCCGATGAACCCTGCCCCGCCTGTTACGATCACTTTCATCGCGTGTGTCTCCTCAGGCGTGTTTCAGCCGGAATAGGTGAAATAATCGGGCAACTCGGCCAGCGTTGGGTGCTTCTGATCTTTGTCGGAAAGCACCGGTGCGGCGCCATCGAGGCCCCAATCAATGCTGAGAGCTGGGTCGGCCCAAGCAAGGCCGCGGTCGGCCTCGGGGTCGTAGTAGCCAGTGACCTTGTACTGCACCTCGGTATCCGGCGCGCGGGTGACGAAAGCGTGGGCAAAGCCGACGGGGACCCAAAGCTGGTGGCCATTGTCCGAGGTCAGCTCCGCCGAGACGTGCTGGCCGTACGTCGGTGAGCCTTTGCGAATGTCCACCGCGACATCGAGGATTGCGCCCGCTGTGCAACGAACAAGCTTACCTTGCGGGGATGGATCAATCTGGAAATGAAGGCCGCGAAGAACGCCCACTTCCCGGCTGAGGGAATGATTGTCTTGGACGAAGGGCCCAGGGATGCCGGCCTCGTCATAGCGGCCGGCGTGGAACGTCTCTGAGAAAAAGCCGCGATGGTCGCCAAACCGCTTGGGCTCGACCAAAATCACTTCAGGAATGGCGAGGCGTGTGAACATTCGGGCTCCCCTCATAGGTGTGGCCTAGGGCATCACGCACCCTAGGCAACCCCACTTGTCGCCCAAGAATGTTAGGCGAACGTGACCCCAGCGCGTTCGTGGAGCCTTTTGATCAAATCTTCTCCGAGGGCAGCGCCCGGCGTGAGGATCCCCCCCGGGCCTTCCGGGCGGTCTTCGTTCAGGCAATTCGCTGTTTCTGAAATCATTTTCGAGGTGGAACCGTAGCCCGGGTCTTTGTCCCCGCGGACCACACTTTCGTAGCGGGTGCCCGAAGCGTCATGGCCGATAATGGCAAGCTCAAACATGCCATTCTCACGCTCTTCCTTCGACGGTCCCTCGCCCGGCTTCGGTCCATCGTCGCTCGCCATCGACTTGTCGGCTGCCAGATGGTTCGCCGTCGCCTCGCCTTTCTCGCCGGGCCCGGTCATCACCATCTCGTCATAGACGAGGCCCTCGCCGTACGCGTGGCCGGTCAGGAAGTTGGTACGGTGCACGTTCTTCGTGTTGATCGCCGCCATGACGAACGGCGCGAGCCACGTGTTCTCATCTTCGTCGAAGCGCACCTCATTCAGGTTCGGCTGACGCGGACCCTTGAAATCGGGGCATAGGGAGAACGGGTTTTTGAGGTCGGCCAGCACCTGGGGATCCTGGAAGGCTGCGGCCATTGTTGCCTTAAAGCTGGCTGCCGTTCCGCCAGAGAACGTGCCTTTCATGCCGCGCACGAGAAGCTTCACGCGCTCAGAAGGCGCGCCCGAAGCCGCTTTCACTTTGTTCTGCAGATGCAGCACGCCAAGATCCGAGGGGATCGAGTCGAAGCCGCAGGAGAAGACAATCCGAGCGCCCGACGCCACCGCAGCCTCGTGAGCCTCACGGATCTTCGCCGCCATCCACGCGGGCTCACCACAAAGGTCGCAGTAATCGGTGCCCGCGTCGATGCAGGCCTTCAGCAGCTTGTTGCCGTAGAGCTGGTAGGGGCCAACGAGCGTGACGACAGTCTTTGCGCTCTCGGCCATCGACTTTAGCGCGGCTTCGTCATCGCCATCGGCGACCACGATCGGCGCGTCGATGCCCAGCTCATCGCGGACTTCCGCCAGCTTGGCCTCGCTCCGGCCTGCCATGGCGAAGCTTTTGTGCCCAGTTTTGCCGAGATATTCCGCCACCAAACGGCCCGTGAAGCCGCTCGCGCCGTACACAACAATATCGAAGTCTTTGGCCATCGTTTCGTCCCTTTATCTGTTGGTCAGCGGGTTGGCCCGGAAGGCGCGGAAAGGCAAGGTGTCCCTGATCAGCCCCGCGCGATCTTGAGCCACTGGGCCTCGTCCCAGACGTCGAGCTCCAGCTCCCGCGCTTTCTTTTCCTTCGAGCCCGCTTTCTCGCCAGCCACGACGATGTCGGTCTTTTTGGACACCGAACTGACGACCTTTGCACCTAGCCGGGCCGCGATCACCTTCGCCTCGTCGCGGGTCATCTCGATCAGTGTCCCGGTGAAGACAATCGACTTACCGGTCAGCGGACCATCGTCAGCGGCCACCTCTGGCGCTTCAGGCGTCAGCTCAGCGAAAAGGCGCTTGAGAACAGCTTCGTTGCGTTCATCCGAGAAGAAGTCGCGGAGGGAGTCAGCGACTGTCTCACCCAACCCGTCGATCGCAGTCAGCTCATCCCTGGCAGGGCTATCTTCCTTGAGCAGCCCTTCCCCTAATGCGATAAATTCGTCCGTTGACGGATAACGCTGGGCTAGGACGTTGGCCGTGATCTGCCCCACATGGCGGATTCCAAGCGCTGCAATCACCCGGCCCAGGGGGCGTGAGCGCGCGTCCTCGATCGCAGCAAAGAGTTTGTCGAGACTCTTCTGGTTGGAGACCTCGTCGGTCAGGACCTCTTTGCCACCAACGGTCTTCTTCTTGTACGACTTGAGCGGCGATCGTCCGTCCACGTTGAAAGCACTCTCGCTTTCTCGCTTCGCCAGAGTGAAGATGTCTCCCGGCTCGCGCACCATGCCTTGGGTGAAGAAATCCTCGATCTGTTTCTCGCCCAGCCCATCGATATCCATGGCTGCCTTCGAGACGAAGTGCTTGAGCTTCTCGGACACCTGCGCATCGCAGATGAAATTGCCCGTGCACCGGCGCACCACATCGCGTTCGCCGGTCCGTGGGTTCACTTCCCGTACCGCGTCTGATCCGCATACGGGGCATTTCTCGGGGAATAAGAATGGCTTTGCCGCCTTCGGCCGTTTCTCAGCAACAATACCGAGGACTTGCGGGATGACATCGCCCGCTCTCTGCACACGGACGGTATCGCCAACGCGGACGTCGAGCCGCTCGATCTCGTCCTGGTTATGCAACGTCGCGTTGGACACGACGACACCGCCCACCGTCACCGGCGTCAGCCTTGCGATCGGCGTCAGCGAGCCGGTCCGCCCAACCTGAATATCGATCGCCTCAAGAACTGTCGTCGCTTTTTCGGCGGGAAACTTATGTGCAATGGCCCAGCGCGGCGCGCGACCGACGAAGCCCAGGCGTTCCTGCCAGTCGAGCCGGTCCATTTTGTAGACCACGCCATCGATGTCGTAGTCGAGGGACGCGCGCTGCTCCTCAATCAACCGGTAATGCTCCAGCACTTCCTCCGGAGATTGACAAAGTTTCGCGAGAGGGTTGGGCGGAAACCCTAGCTTTTCAAGGGCATCCACAGTCCCGCTGAAGGTCGGCGCGAGTTCTCTCGCCATTTCGCCGAGGCCATGGGTGAAGAATTTGAGCGGGCGTTTCGCCGTGACGGACGTGTCTTTCTGGCGAAGGGAGCCGGCCGCAGCGTTGCGCGGGTTGGCGAAGATCTTCTCCCCTTCCCGCTCGAATGCCTCGTTCATCGCGGCGAAATCGGCCTTGGACATGTAGACTTCGCCGCGCACTTCGATCACCGGAGCATCCGTTTTGATCGTGTGCGGAATATCTTTAACGGTCTTGAGGTTCGCCGTGACGTCCTCGCCAACCTTCCCGTCACCGCGCGTTGCGCCAATCGTCAGCTCACCGTTCTCATAGCGGAGGCTCGCGGAGAGACCGTCAATCTTCGGCTCAGCCGTCAGAGCCATCGGCTCATCATCACTGATGCCCAGGAACTTCCGTACACGGGTGACGAAGTCGAAGACGTCTTCGTCCGTAAACGCATTGTCGAGCGACAGCATCGGCTTGGCATGCTGCACCTTCGCAAAGCGCCCGGTGGGCACGGAACCGACCTTCTCAGACGGGCTGCTCGCGAGCTTTGCCGATGGGAACGCCGTCTCGAGCTTCAGGTTCTCCGCACGCAGAGCATCGTACTCTGCATCGGTTATGATCGGGTCGGCATCTTCGTAGGCGCGGTCGGCCTTCGCCATCAACTCGGCGATTTCTTTCAGGCGTTTGGCGGCTTGCGCTTTCGTCAGCGCTCCGCTCACGCCGCTTCCTCCACTTGCCCTTCGGCAAGCAGTTTCGAGGCAGCGGCCCTTGCCTCCTCGGTCACTTCGCGGCCAGAGAGCATTCGTGCGATTTCTTCGCGGCGCTCGTCTTCGTTCAGCATACGCACGTTTGTTTTGATCACCTTCTTGCCCGCCTTCTCCACCTTAAAATGGGCGACAGAGCGCGCGGCAACTTGAGGAGAGTGGGTGACGACGAGCGTTTGCGCATCGCTGGCAATCCGAGCAAGGCGTTCGCCAATCGCGTCAGCCACAGCGCCGCCGACGCCGCTGTCCACCTCATCAAAGACGATCACCGAACGGCCATCTTGCGCTGTCAGCACAGTCTTCAGCGCAAGGACGAACCGCGACAGCTCCCCGCCGGATGCAATCTGTTTCAGCGGCCCAAAAGGCGCACCGGGGTTCGTCGAAACCTCAAATGCCACACGGTCAATGCCCGTCTCGCTCGGATGCTCCGGATCAGGAGCAACCCCAGCCTTGAACTTCGCCTTGTCGAGCTTCAGTGGGGCCAGCTCACCCATCACCGCTTTAGAGAAACGAGCCGCTGCCTTCGACCGCTTATCGGAGAGCTTTTGCGCAGCCTTATCATAAGCTTCTTTCAACGCCGCTTCGCGCACGCGCAAAGCCGCAAAGCTCGCCTCGCCTTCATCAAGTTGAGCAAGCTGCGCAGCAACATGCTCGGCATACGCATGAAGATCATCCGGTTGGCGACCATACTTCCGGCCTGCCGCACGCAGGGCAAACAGCCGCTCCTCTGTCTCTTCCAACGCCTGCTCGTCCTGGATGAAGGCATCGGCTGCATCCATCAGCGCACTGCGCGCTTCCGCAAACTCACCGAGCGCTGCGTCCAATCGCTGGGCAGCATCGCGCAGTGGCTTCGCCGCATCATCGCCAAGACGCTCAGCCGCACGGTCAATCCGTCCGGCTGCTGATGACACCTTCGCCTCAAGCCCGTCTTCACCGAGGGCTGCCAACGCAGACGCCAAATCCTCAGACACCTTCTCCGCTGCCATCAACACCGCACGCCGCTCGGCAAGCTCGGCTTCCTCGCCAGGCTGAGGGCTCAGGCGCGAAAGCTCCTCCGAAGCATGGCGCAGGTAATCCGCCTCGCGCAACGCCGCATCAGCCCGCGCTTCGCTCTCAGCAATCTCTGTACGGATGGCTTTCAGATCCGCCCAAGTCTCTCGAACGGCACGAAGCTCTTTCGTTGTCTTGGCAAAGTCATCGAGCAATGAGCGGTGTACGGATTGGTCGAGGAACCCCTGACTCTCGTGCTGGCCGTGCACCTCAATCAGGCTTTGCCCGATCCGGCGGAGGACACTGACCGGAACCGTCTGATCGTTCACGAACGCGCGGGACTTCCCATCGGCGTTCTGCACCCGGCGGAGCATGATGAGGTCGTCTTCTGCGGGGATGCCAGCTTCGTCGAGCAGCTCCCACACGGGGTGAGCATCGCCCACCTCAAAAACAGCGTTCACAATCCCGCGCTCAGAGCCCTGGCGGACCAGACCGCGCTCAGCTTTGCCGCCAACCGCCAGACCGAGGCTGTCGAGGAGGATGGATTTGCCCGCGCCCGTCTCACCGGTCAGCGCCGAAAGCCCCCCGCCAAAGCGCAGGGTCAGGCGCTCGATCAGCACGATGTCTTGGATGGTGAGCTCAACCAGCATAGCGCCCCATCATGTCCTTTGTTGCGCCCTTTCGGTCAAGCGCAGCCGCGTTATCCTTGCGGTTTTGAGGGCGCAAAGACGACGCCCTCATCCCACTGCGGCCGGTCGGGGTTGTTCGCGATGCGCTGGACCAGATCGACGGTCATGTCAGTGAGTTTTTCAGCGTCTTGCCAGTTGATCGGCAGGTCCACTTGGTCGGTCGGCCGGTGATAGTTCGTGCGCATGAACTCCTGGAAGCCGTCCAAGCCCTCGTCGGTCATGCCGTTGAACAGGAACAGCGCGGGGATGCCCTCCTGGACGAAGCGGTAGTGGTCGGAGCGGACGAAGAGGCTCATCTCCGGCACCGGATCGTAGGAGGCCTCTAGGCCCACCGCAGCGGCAGCGGCGCGGAACGGCTCACGGAGGCTCGAGTAATCCTCACCGAAGCCGATGACGTCGTTCAGCGGGTACGTCAGCACTGGCATGTCGACGTTCACGTTGGCGACCGGCGTGAAGCCCAGCGCCTCAACATTGCGGGCAAGGTGCGCGGAGCCGAGCAGGCCTGCTTCTTCTGCGGTCACAGCCGCGAATACGATGCTGCGCGCCGATCCGCCGAGGCGGGCGATCTCCAGCGCGGCTTCCATGATGATGGCTGTGCCCAGCGCGTTGTCGACAGCGCCGTTGTAGATCAAATCAGGCCTGTCACTGCTTGCGGACGCCAAACCGCCGCGAGACTCGCGCGTGCCGAGGTGGTCGAGGTGCGCCGTGACCACCACGGCTTCGTTGCGAAGGCCCGGATCGGTCCCCTCAACGACGCCCACGACGTTGTAGGTAGCGATGGGGACCGCATCGGCCTTTGTTTCGAGAACAGCCGTGGACGTCAGCTCAAAGCTTTCCGCTGCGCCCTCTTCGACCGCATCGAGCAGACCCTCAAGTTCCCTTCCTGACGCTTCGACCATGATTTGAAAGACGTCGAGGCTGATCGCGGCAGCAGGCATGGGCGTGAGAAAGCCCGCGCCGAGCGAAAGACTGCCCTCAGGGTGGGAAGCCCGCAGGCCCGTGCGCCGATTGACCGATCGGTCCTGGGTGTCGAGGAGGAGGATGCCCACAGCGCCGCGGCGCGCGGCCTCGGCGCGCTTAGTGTCGAACCGGCGAACATGCACTTCGGTGGCACGATCTTCGATAGGCGCTGCGCCGCTGAACATCGCGACGATCTTACCGCGCACATCGACGCCGGCGTAGGGGTCCATGCCCAAGGATGGCGCGTAGACGCCGTCGCCCACGAACACGACCTGGCCCGCGGCCTCCGCGCGATAGCCATCGCCAACACCGTCGCTTGGAGGGAAGAAGCCCACGCTTTCGCCGACTTCGAGCACAATATCCTCACCGCCAGCGCTAATCGCGAGGGAACCCGAGACGCTGTCAGGGTCGATGGCGACCAGAGGGACAGGCTGGCGGAAGCCCGGCAACGCAGGGGCAACGCCGCCTGCGGTGTAGACTCCTGCAATATAGTCAGCCGCCTTGTCGTAGCCGGCGGAGCCCGTTCCGCGGCCACCGAAATCGTCTGAGGCGAGCAGGGTGACGTGGGTCTCAACTTTCCGCGCTGTCGATGGCTCGAACAAACCATCCATGGTCGCACAGGCTGATGTGGCCAAGACAACGGCGCCGAGCGTAACAGTGCGGAGACAGGAGTGCGGCATCACGTGATAATCCAACGGCGTCAGAAAGGCTCGCCACTAGCCGCGATTACCTGCGGCGTCCATGCGAAGCCCGCCTGTTACCCGCGACGGTGCGCCGCGAGACGGGGAATGAGCCTCTGTCCTATCGCTGACGCCTACACTCAGTGGAGGCAAACGTGCGGCGCGGCGGCAAACGGGTGGCGAAATCGAACCTGCCTGAGAAAACCTGCGAGACCTGCGGCAAGCCCTTCACTTGGCGGAAGAAGTGGGAGCGTGTGTGGGACGAGGTCCGCTATTGCTCTGAACGATGCCGTCGCGAGCGGAAGAAGGCCTGACCCGATGACCATTTCCCTGACCAGCATGCCCGAGAACTATCACGCCGTGGTGTGGGGCGCGTCCGGCGGCATCGGCGCCGCTTTCGTTGATCACGTGAGCAGCGATCCCCGCGCGGGATCAGTGACGGCCATCTCTCGGACGGCCAGCGCAGTAGCGGGCAAAGTCAGAACACTGACCTATGACCCGCAGTCCGAAGCCTCCATCCAAGAAGCAGCGGCAGAGGCTGGAACAGACGGACCTGTTCACCTGGTCATCGTCGCCATCGGAACACTGCATACGGATCTATATGCGCCAGAAAAGGCGCTCCGTCAGCTATCGCGTGAGGCGTTCCTCAGCGTGATGGAAACCAACGCGCTTCTCCCCGCACTCATTGCGCAAGCCTCTGTTGGTAGCTTGGACAAAGATCGCTCTGTCTTCGCCGCCCTTTCTGCACGCGTGGGCAGCATCAGTGATAACCGCCTCGGCGGCTGGCACAGCTACCGCGCTTCGAAAGCCGCGCTCAACATGCTCCTGAAAAACATCGCCATCGAGACAGCGAGACGGAACAAGGGTGCGGTGATCGCAGGTCTTCATCCGGGTACGGTGGATACTGGTCTGTCTAAGCCCTTCCAAGGTAATGTCCCTGAGGGGAAGCTCTTTACACCGACCTATTCCGCCGGATCGATGCTTCAGGTCATTGATGGACTGCAGCCTGAGCACTCGGGCCGGTGCTTTGACTTTGCAGGGAAACCTGTCCCGGCTTAAGCTTGGCCGTAGCCCAGCCAGGCGATAAGCGGATCCGTATTGCCCACCGACGGTCCTGCGACAGCGTCAATCAGCTTCAGCCCGTTCTTGCCATTAGCAAAAAACACCACGCCCTGCCCGGTCTCCGGCACCACGGCGACGAACGCCTTGAACTGCTCGTTATCGCCCCAGTGAAACAGCGTCGTTTGACCCCTGTGTTGCTGGCGCCCAATGCCTAAAGCCCAACTGATTTGACCGCGCTTCTTCCGAGAGATGTTGACCTGCGGCTCCGTGAACGCGCGGTAGGTGAAGGCCGACAAACCGTCACCGCTACACAATCGCTCCGCAAACCGCGCATAGTCCTCAACCACCGTGCGGAGAGAATAGGCAGCATGCGGAGCACCAGGCTCCCCTAGCGGGCGCCCCTTGCGCTGGCCGCCCCCACCGCCGTGGCCATAGGCGGCAATGGCGCCCTCCGGCAGACCTGAGGCAAATGTCGACATCGGCATCACCGCACCGAGGCGCTCACGAAACAACTCCTCAAGCGACGAACCCGATTTCGCCTCAAGAAACGCCTGAAGCAGGCCATAACCCTCGCCTGAGTACCGGTACTTCTCGCCCGGCTTGAAGGCAAAGCGTAGCGGCGTATCGCGATCAGGGTCACCTGAATCGCCCGCCCAATTCGGCATTCCGGTTTGGTGGCTGAGGAGCATCCTTGGTGTCAGCCGTCTGTAGGCTGACTGATCGGAAATCCTTGGCCAATCGAGCGTGTCTGCGACCTTCTCGTCGAGGTCGACCATCCCCTGATCAACCATCTCCATCAGAAGATAAGCCGCGACGGGTTTGGAGAGGGATGCCGCCTCCATCGCCGTGTTGGTCTCCACAGGCTCCCGTGTTTCACTGTTGGCGACGCCGTAGGTGATCACCCGGCTTGTGGTGCACCCTTCGAGCTTAGCCACGACCAGCCCTGGAACTTTGACTTTCTCCATGGCTGCCTCAACAGCCTTGTCGAAAGCAGCCTCGCGCTCAGCACGGCTTTCTGAAGTCCGGTCCCCACCGCACGCTGCAAGGAGAAAGCTGACAGCAAGCAGGCCGATCAGAGTTTTTCGTCGTACGATCAACGTGCCCCGCCTTGCTGGAACAGCCGCCACCGTGGCGCCTTTGTGTTCCAGCCGACCCTCATGTGCGCCCGGCGGTCGCAGGGTCAAGTGAAAGAAGCGACGCGCTGGAACCGTTTCTCCGCCAGAGACGCAGGCTAAACACTGTAAGTGATTGATTTCATATAAGCACTGGAGACGACAGCAAAAAACAATCACTCAGCTGAACCGACCACAGGCATTTCGGTTGCCAACGCTGCGATAAGCGCGGCGGCTGACAACAACGCAGCAAGACCCGCCCCCCACTGAAAACTGACTGTACCCGCACCCAGTGCTGCCGCACCGGCAACACCGATCAACTGGGCAATGCGGCTGACCGTGTTGTTGACACCTGACGCGAGCCCTTGGTCGGCATCCCCCAAGCTCCCCATCACCCCAGTCGTCAGTGGACCGACGATCAAGGCAAAGCCCAGGCCGAGAACGCCCATCGGCACCAAGGCCGCAAAGAGAAAGCCGGCCTCTGTCGTGACGGCCATCCAAACGAAGGCCAGCGCCGCGCACCCCGACCCCATGGCGATGAGCGTTCGAAGGCCTAACCGTCCCGCGAGACTTCCGACAGGATTGGAGAGCAGACCGACGGCCAGGGTGAACGGCAGAAACGCCGCCCCGGCCTCAGTCGCCGAGATGCCAAAGCGTTCGATCAGGAAGAACGGAAGCTGAAAGAACAGAAGCGAGAGGGCTGCGTAGAGAAACAGCGTCGCAAGGTTCAGAAGGGTGAACGTCTTCTCAGTGAACAGATCCGGCGGCATGATCGGCGCACGCGCCCGACCTTCTCGCCAAAGGAAGAAGGTCAGCGTCACAGCAGCCACGAGGAACGACAGCGCAGGCGGCACGGGCAGCTCTCCGCCCTCGCCCCCAAAGGCACTCACGCCCATTGCCAGCGCTGCAAGAAAGACTGCGAGGCTCGCAGCCCCCGCCCAATCGAACGCATCTTGCTCTTTGTGCTGCGTTTTCGGTCCAAACCGGAGAAGGATGACCGTGGCGATGATAGCCAAGGGCGGATTGATCAGGAACACGGCTTCCCACCCAAACGCCTCGGTCAGCCAGCCGCCGAGCGGTGGGCCTGCTGAAGTCATCAGGGCCGATACGGCCGCCCAGACGCCGATGGCGCCCGCTCGCTCTTCCTTCGGATAGACCGAACCGATCAGCGCGAGGCTCGCCGGCACCATGAAAGCCGCGCCAATGCCCTGGACGCCGCGTGCAGCGATCAGTGTACCGATCGATGAGGACATCGCACACCCGACAGACGCGATGGCGAAGACTGCGACCCCGACGATCAAAATCCGCACACGGCCCTTCGCGTCGGCGATGGCACCGCCGATCAGCGATAACGCTGCGAGGGCCAGCGCATAGACGTTCAGCACCCACTGGAGCGAGGCCAGGTCGGCATCAAACGCATCGCGGATAGCCGGCATTGCGACGGTCAACCCCGAGCCGTCGATAAACGCCATCGACGACGCAAGCACACAGGCCGCAAGCACCATCCGCTTGGTCAAAACTGGGAAGGCAATCCCCTGCTCACCCGGGCAAGGCTGCGCCTCGATCAGATCTCTCTGACACGGCGGGGTGAGCGGCTGAGCCATACTGGGCACTCCCAACAGCGGTGATGCCCCTTCGTCATCAGGACAGCCGCGCAAGTCCAGCGAAAAACGGCTTCAAAGCGGTCCCGGATGAGGCAATCACGTCACGAGATCGTGGAGTTTGTCCTCGATGTGGCGCGACAGCTTTAGGGCGTCTTCGAAGCGATCAGAAGTCTCTTCGAGTTCTGCATAGCAAATCCAACGGTCGCCCGCGGGGTCATCCATCTTCGCTGGAAGGAGCTCTGGCGCGATAGAGAGAACTGTATCTTCATCAGTATGCTGATTGAGAGACTCTACACAACGCCTCAGGGCCGACATATGATCCGTTAGGTAGTGCGCATCTTCATCAAACGGCCGTTGAATGCGCCCGGTATCACCGACGCGTACCTGAATGCTCCGCACACTGGCAAAAAACGGATCAAGCCGAGCTAAGCGCTCCTCGAACTCCCCGCCATAGGTCATTTCATGACCCGTGTACCAATGGGAGAAGTCCAACGTGAACGGCAGCTCTGGAAACCGCTCAACCAAATCGAGGGTTCGCTTGATGTCCTGGGTCATCGTTCCGCGGTGCGTCTCGATATGCATCGGATGCCCCGTGGCAGCGGAGGCCTCAAGAACGGCCTCGCCCAGCCGCGCCATCTCCTCATCTGACTCGAAGCCCGTCCCGACATGAAGGGTCGTAAACTGAACACCTGCGTGCTGTTGCTGGTGAGCGGTCTTCTCAG
Organism: Pseudomonadota bacterium; assembly: GCA_039198765.1. Taxonomy (GTDB): domain Bacteria; phylum Pseudomonadota; class Alphaproteobacteria; order Caulobacterales; family Parvularculaceae; genus Parvularcula. The sequence goes on along the minus strand of JBCCTF010000006.1, from coordinate 24,127 downwards.
CGTCGGCAGGCTCAACCACGCGCGCCATACCGATGGCAGTCAAGCCCGCGCGCCCAATGGCCTCCCAATCGCCCCAAGCAACAACCCCGTTGTAGCCATGCGCCTGAAGAAGCCCCAGCCGCCCCTCCATGCTCGCATGGTAACCCGTCGACTCCGTCGACAACCGGTCCAACGTGCCCAGGCAGATATCCCGTCTCAGTTTGATCATCGCCGCGCGTGTCCCATGCGTTGCTCTCCGCAGATGCACTTTGATCACCGAAAGATCAGGCGCAAGATAGACAGTCAGGAATGAGGAGGAATGGTGCGCGTACCAAGGATCGAACTTGGGACCCCTTCGATGTCAACGAAGTGCTCTACCGCTGAGCTATACGCGCGAACCATGCGGAAGTGCGGAAATAGCGAAAGGCGCCGGACGGCTCAAGCCCCTTTTGCCCGGTGGTGAACTATTCCTGATCGGCGAAGGCTGGCGGTGAGGCCGTCTTGCTCTCCAGGTGGAAGAACCCGTCGTAGCCGGCCTGTTCATCCGACAGCTCGATCCGCGCTGGGCCCTCTCGCCCTGAGCCCGAACTGTCCATAGGGCCGCACTGGATATCGTCGTTCGAGATAGGTTTTCCGGGGGTATAGGTCGCACCGGGCTTCAGTCCGCAGCTCCAGCTGGTCCCTGCCGGAGATGACTTGTTGAGGGAGACCACAGGCATGCTCACGCTCAAGATCATGGCCATCGGTCGCCAGGCGTTCGCGCCCTCACCCATCGGAGCTTTTCTTGCGTGGATATTGCCAACCAGGACCAGGGTCATGGCGTAGGGCCGTTTCGCCGAAGCCTCAGCAATGTTCATAGCCTGCACGCTTTCGTGCGGCTCTTGCGCTGGCCGGTCGAGGAAGAGGTCCCGTTGGGAAGACCCTCGGTTGAACGCCACAAGGTCGATGTCGCGGCCTTCTTGCTTGAGGGCATGGAGGCGCTTGAACATGGCGAGCATTGCCGCGCTCGAACGCCCATCTTGAGTCGGCAAACGCCACATGGCGAGGGCGTTTTCGAGCTCGGCTTCAAAACGCTCAGGCGGCGCGGCCCAGGCTTCAAGCAACGCTGGCTCTTCGTCATGGCTGATCTCGAGAGCGACAAGCACAGGACCAGCGACGGCCTCCGCAGCGCAGACCACTTCCGCAAAAACCGCCGGCGCTTCCTTCGTCCCGTGGGTCTCGCCGAAGATCAGTGCACCGCCTAACGCCTGTGAGGCGGCATCGGTCCATCCGGGCGGTGGTGCGCAGGGCGCGACGCTTGCGGCGAGAAACAACGTGCTGAGAACCAAAGACATACGGCGAGCGTATCAGAAAAAGGGGGCTGCTGTCCCTACTTCTTAGTCACCACGCGCATCAGGCCTTCTTGCGCCGTTGAGGCGACGAGGCGGCCGTCTCGGCTGAAGATGCGGCCACGGGAGAAGCCGCGGGCGTTGCCTGACCAGCCTGAGTCCATGGTGTAGAGCAGCCAGTCTTCGGCCTTGGGCGAAGCATGGAACCAGACGGCGTGATCGATGCTGGCGGAGCGCAGGTTTCCGACAGACCAGTGCAGGCCATGGGGCAACAGCGCGGTGCCGAGGAGCGCGAAGTCAGAGGCGTAGGCGAGGATCGCCCGGCCCATGGCTTGGTCCGCGATGGTGCCGCCGGCGAAGCGGAACCACATGTGCTGCTGCGGCTCCATCGGTTCGATCATCAGCGGTTTGAGGGACGTGCGCCGCATCTCGATGCCGCGAGTCCGCTTCATAAACGCCCGCCATGCCTCAGGCAGGTGGGTCAGCTCGTCGGCAATCTCCGCATCGCTGCGCAGCTCCTCAGGTGGCGGAACATCAGGCATCTCTTCCTGGTGGTGCAGGCCCTCTTCGGGGCGCTGGAACGAGGAGGACAGGTTGAGGATCGTCTCACCGTTCTGCTGCGCCACAACCCGGCGATTGGAGAAGCTGCCGCCATCGCGGTCGCGCTCGACCCGATAAATGATCGGCATCGCGTCATCGCCAGGGCGGACGAAATAGGCGTGGAGAGAGTGCGCCTCGCGGTCCTCGGAGACCGTCCGCGCGGCAGCCATCAGCGCTTGGGCCACCACCTGACCACCAAACACACGGCCCGACGCGGCAGGATCGCGCGCGCCCCTGAAAAGGTCGCGATCCAAGGTTTCAAGGTCGAGGAGCTTGATCAGCGCTTCGGCGCGGTTTTGTTCCGTCATAGCGCAGGATGTGCGCCGCTCACCCACCGAAGGCAAGCGGCGCGGATCCGCTACTCGGCAGCCATCGCCGTGGTTTCTTCCACAGACGGCGTCCATTTGAGGACAGGGCGACGTGCCGCTTTCGTCTCGTCCAGACGGCTGCGGGGAGCAAAGCGTGGTGCGCTTTCGAACCGCTCTTTGTCGCCCTCCTTGGCAGCGCGGGCGAGGCTCAAGAGGCTGTCGCAGAACTCATCGAGTGAGGCTTTCGACTCCGTCTCCGTCGGCTCAATCAGCATTGCGCCAGAGACCACCAACGGGAAGTACATGGTCATCGGGTGGAAGCCCTCGTCGATCATCGCTTTTGCGAAATCGAGGGTGCCAACGCCAGTGTCCTTCAGCCATTTGTCCGAGAACAGAGCTTCGTGCATGCACGGCCCTTCGTAGCCTTGGGTCATCTCTTCACCGAGGCGGACACGGACATAGTTGGCGTTGAGGACAGCGTCCTCTGCCACCTGGCGCAGGCCATCGGCGCCGTGGCTCATCATGTAGCTCAGTGCACGGACGAACATGCCCATCTGACCGTGGAACGCCACCATGCGGCCGAAGCTTTTCGCGAAGTCGCCTTCCTCACCCTCAACGATCGTGTAGCCGTCGTCCGTCTTCACCACCGCGGGGATCGGCGCGAAGGGCTTCAGGGCTTCAGACAGGACCGTCGGGCCTGAGCCTGGGCCACCACCGCCGTGCGGGGTGGAGAAGGTCTTATGCAGATTGATGTGCATCGCGTCGACGCCAAGGTCGCCAGGGCGTGCCTTGCCAACGATCGCGTTGAAGTTCGCGCCGTCGCAGTAGAAATAGCCGCCCGCCTCGTGCACCGCATCGGCCATCTCGCGGATCTCCCGCTCGAACAGACCGCAGGTGTTCGGGTTGGTGACCATAATGGCGGCAACGTCGGGGCCGAGCTTGGCCTTCATCGCCGTGACGTCAACGCGGCCATCTTCCGTGGACGGAAGTTTGTCGACGGTGAAGCCGCACTGAACCGCCGTCGCAGGATTTGTTCCGTGGGCGGATTCAGGAACCAGAACACGGGTCCTGGTTGCCTGCTCACCGCGGGCCACGATCGCCGCGCGGATCGACATCATCCCGCACAGCTCGCCATGGGCTCCCGCCTTCGGGCTCATCGCCACCGCAGGCATGCCCGTCATCTCGCACAGCCAGTTCTGCAGCTCATAGATCAACTCCAGCGCGCCCTGCACCGTCGAGGTCGGCTGCATCGGGTGCACATCAGCGAAGCCAGGCAGCCGTGCGACTTTCTCATTGAGCCGCGGATTGTGCTTCATCGTGCACGAGCCCAGCGGGAAGATGCCCATATCGATGGCGTAGTTCTTCTGGCTCAGCCGCACGAAGTGGCGCATCGCTTGCGGTTCAGAGAACGCAGGCAGATCCACCGCTTCATCAGCACCTAGATCACCCAGGCGGCTCGGCAGTCCGTCAGGCTGAGGCATATCAATGCCGCAACGATCCGTGGACCCCTCTTCGAAGAGAAGCGGAACATCAAGCTCAAGGGCCTTGTGGCCGGAGAAGGTATCTACAGTCATCGGATCATTCCTCTGTAGGCGCAGCAACACGCTGCTGATGGATTGAGTTGAAGAGACGAGCCATCAATGGAGCCTCTTGGGATCGGGTGTCTCGTTCGCCGCGGAGAGCTTTCCGAGGGCGGAGAGTTTTTGTTGGTGCTCTTCGGCGGTGATCACATCGTGCTCACGCAGCCAATTGAATTTCTCGACTTCAATGTCGATCGGGTTCTCAAAGTTGATCTCACCAGCAGCTGAGCGGAGCGCTGCACGGCGTCGTTCGGCAATACGGGCGAGGATGTCTGGGCCCGCCTTATCGTCGATCACGAAGATCGTCCCGCGGGAGGCATCAATCATCGTGAAGGTCACGTTGCTGCGCCGGAAACCGAACTCCGCAAGCCCAGCGATCGCCAACTGAATGCCCGCAGCGATCAGTGCACCGACATTCGCTTCGAGCAGAAAGTAGGAGAATATCTGATAGCTCGCAAAGAGGCAAAGAAAGATGGCCGCGCCGCGCAGGGCCATCATTTTCTCCGTGAACGAACGGGTTTCGAAGGGGATTTCCTCATAGGGCTGATCAAACGAGACCGCGGCCTGGTTGTCTTCCACGTGCACGCCAACGGACCGGTCGCGGAACTCAAACCGCGTCCGGTGTGCCATGCGCTTCTGTGAAATGACGTGATCAGCCATGAGGATTTAGAGGGCCCCCTTTAGCGCGCTCGCCAGCGCGTCGATATCGGCATCGCGGGTCAGCTCCGTTGCTGCAACGATGAGGAGGTTCTCGGTCTCCTCCCGGCCAGGCCACAGGCGTGAGCCAGGAACGCCGGCGATGATGCCTTGCTCGGCGAGCTTCTCCGTCACTTGCTCCGCATTCTGAGGAAGCTTGACCGTGAACTCGTTGAAGAAGCTGTCGTTGAGGACCTCAACGCCCGGGATGGCCGCGAGGGCATCCGCCGTCTTCACCGCGTTCTCATGGCTGAGCGTCGCCACCTGGCGCAGGCCGTGGCCGCCCATCAGCGACATGTGCACCGTGAACGCCAGCGCGCAGAGGCCGGAGTTTGTGCAGATGTTCGACGTCGCCTTATCTCGGCGAATGTGCTGCTCCCGCGTGGAGAGCGTCAGCACGAAACCGCGGCGACCATCCGCATCCGTCGTCTCCCCGCAAAGGCGGCCCGGCATATGCCGCACGTGCTTCTGACGCGCAGCGAACAGGCCCACGTAAGGACCGCCGAAATTCAGCGCGTTGCCGATCGACTGACCCTCAGCAACCACAATGTCAGCACCCTGACTGCCTGGCGAACGGAGGAGGCCGAAGGACACCGCTTCGGTCACCACGGCCACAAGCAGGGCGCCGTGGGCGTGTGCTTTCTCGGAGATCGCGGTGAGGTCGCGCAGAAAGCCGAAAACGTCAGGGCTTTGAACAATCACGCACGATGTCTCGTCGTCGATCATGTCGATGATCGCGCCTGCGCCTGGCGTCGCCGGAGCCTGCACGACTTGGTCGCCGATCAGCTCCTCGTTGGTGCGTACAACCTCCGCATAATGAGGATGCAGGCCGCCAGCCATGATGACCTTATGCCGTTTGGTGATCCGGCGCGCCATCAGCGCGGCTTCAGCCGTCGCGGTGGAGCCGTCGTACATGGAGGCGTTGGCCACATCCAAGCCGGTCAGGGCAGCAACCTGCGTCTGGAACTCAAACAGATATTGCAGCGTGCCTTGGGCGATCTCGGGCTGATACGGCGTGTACGCCGTCAGGAACTCCGACCGCTGGATGATGTGATCCACCGTTGCAGGCACGTGGTGGCGATAGGCACCTGCGCCAGCGAAGAAGGGACCATCCGCACCCGAATGGTTCTTCTGCGACCAGGCCCGCATCTGCCGGTCGACTTCGAACTCCGACTGGTGGTTCGGCAAGTCGAGCTTCGGGTTCAGCGCGTCCGTCGGGACGTCGGAGAACAGCTCGTCAATAGTCTGCACACCGACTTTCGCCAGCATCTCCTGGCGTTCACCGTCAGTCAAAGGAAGATAGCGCATTACTCTTCGTCCTTACCTTTAGAACTACGTCGTTGCACTTCGAACCCCGCACCGAGGGCTACGCCAAGGCCCAAGCCAATGGCCAAACCCAGTGCGATGTTGTCCATGGCGACACCAATTGACGTGCCCACAGCGCTGCCGAGGGCAATGCCAAGGCCGATGCCGAGACCCTCAGAGGCCTCTTTCTTTTTCGGTTCGTCAGCCATTGGCGACATGTTCCTTGTATGCCGCTTCATCCATGAGCGCGTCGAGCTGGCCTGCGTCAGAGAGCTTCAATTTCACGAACCAGCCGTTGCCTTCAGGTGCTTCGTTGACGCCTTCGGGAGCGTCGACCAGCGCGCCGTTCACTTCGGTAATCTCGCCTGAGACCGGAGCGTAGACATCCGAGGCCGCCTTGACGCTCTCGACCACGGCCATGTCCGCACCCTGATCAAACGAAGCGCCGACATCGGGCAACTCAACAAACACCACATCGCCCAGCTGCTCGGCTGCGTGGGTGGTGATGCCCACAGTGGCAACGTCGCCTTCGACGCGGATCCATTCGTGGTCGGAGGTAAATTTCGTGGTCATGCTTTCGGCCCTCGGTAGTAGCGGGGTTCGACAAAGGGAAGACGGACGACATCCGCCGGGTGAAGTTTACCGCGGATGTCGAGGAAGATCTCTGTCCCTTCGTCCGCATACGCACTTTGCACATAGCCCATGGCAACCGGGCCCTCCACGGTCGGGCCAAACCCGCCTGAGGTCACAGTTCCGATTTCGGAGCCGTCTTCAGCTTTAATCAGCGTACCCTCGCGAGCCGGAGCACGGCCGCGCGGTTTGATCCCCACACGGAGGGTCTTCGCCCCGCCCTCAAGCTCAGCCAGCACACGGTCCGCACCGCGGAACCCGCCTTCAGCACGCCGGCGCTTGCCGAGCGCGAAGAGGAGGTTTGCTTCCACCGGCGACGTCGCCGGGGTCATGTCATGGCCGTAGAGGCAAAGGCCTGCCTCAAGCCGCAGGGAGTCCCGTGCGCCCAGGCCGATGGCCTCGACTTCATCACGCGCCAGAAGGAACCGCGCCAAACGATCCGCATCCTGAGGAGCGACTGAAATCTCGAAACCATCTTCGCCGGTGTACCCGCAGCGGCTGAGCATCACATCGATGCCCTCAAGCTGCGTCTCCCGCATCGACATGAAAGGCATCGTCGCTGCTTCGGGGTCGAGATCGGAGATCACGGCAGCTGCGCCAGGTCCCTGCAGGGCGAGAAGCGCGCGGTCGAGAACCTCTAGTTTTGCCCGGTCGCCAAGGGCCGCATCGATGGTCGCGTAATCCTGCTCCTTCACAGCCGCGTTCACGACCAGGAACAACGTCCCCTCACGCTCGGAAGCCTCCGGGAAACGGGTGATCATCAGGTCATCGAGAACACCGCCGTCAGGCGCCATCAGAAGCGAGTAGCGGATCTTGCCCTTACCAAGCTTCTGGATCTCGCCAGGCACAAGCTCTTCGATCAGCGCCGCAACGTCAGCATTGCTCGCGCCATCCACCGTCAGCGTCGCTTGCCCCATATGGCTCACGTCAAAGAGGCCAGCTTTGGACCGGGTCCATAGGTGCTCGTCTTTCACGCCCAGCGTGTACTGCACAGGCATCTCGTAACCTGCGAAGGGCACCATTTTGCCGCCCAGCTCCCTATGCAGGGCATCCAGCGGCAATATCTTCAAATCACTGCTCAAGTGTCGGGCCTCCCAGCCGCCTCGCCACCATGGCAAAGCGTGTCGGCCCCGGCTGTCGATGCGCCGCCACGTTCGCGGACGCGCCTGAGAGATTGACCAAACCGTGCGCCTGCCAACGCCGATCCAGCTTGCTCCTTCGGCAGGGTCTGCCGACCCTTTTCCAGCCTTTGGTGCCTCCTTCGCGGTCCCTGTGCCTGAGCGTTTCCGGGGTGGTTGCGCCTTCGGCCTTCAAGCGCTGGAGCGAGCTTCCAGCCTCAAATGTCTCCCGCGAGGGAGCGTGGCTCGCGCCACCGAAAACACGTGCCTGAGAAGGACGGGATTCGTCAACTTGTCAGATGGCATAGTCGGCACTACGCCGCAGCTTCGCACATGCACCCAAGCCAAGGGCCCCGATGACCAAAGACCCCCAAGACCTCCTCGCCTCGCTCCTCGACCAAGCCAAAGCGCAAGGCGCCGATGCCGCCGATGCGCTGCTCTACAAGAGCCTTTCCGCCAGCGTTTCCGTGCGCCTGGGCGAAACAGAAGAGGTGGAGCGTTCAGAGAACCAGGACCTGGGGCTGCGCGTCTTCATCGGCGACAAGCAAGCGATGGTGAGTTCCACTGATTTCAAGAACGATTCCCTCGCCACGTTGGTTGAGCGCGCGGTGAAGATGGCTGAGCTGGCACCAAGCGACCCCTACGCAGACCTCGCACCCAAGGACCGGCTGGCAAAAGGCCCCTTCCCGGACCTGGACATGTCCGATGGGGTCGAGCCCTCAACAGCCGAGCTGACAGAGCGGGCGATTGCTTGCGAAGAGTCAGCGCGTGCGATTGAGGGCGTCACCAACTCCTCCGGCGCAGGTGCATCGGTTTCGGGCGGAGAGAGTTTCTTCGCCACCTCCGACGGCTTCTACGGCCACAAGGCCGGCGGCTCGCACTCCCTGGGCGTCTCCGTCCTCGCAGGCGAAGGCACAGCGATGGAGCGAGACTATGACAGCGACGCCAGCGTCTACCTCTCCGACATGCGCTCGCCCGAAGATGTCGGCCGGGAAGCTGGTGAGCGCACCGTGCGCCGCCTCAACCCCAAGAAGATGGCCTCGCAAAAAGCGCCGGTGATCTTCGAGCAGCGCCTCGCCGCCACCCTCCTCTCGCCCCTGGCCAGCGCAGCGAACGGCGGTGCGATTGCGCGGAAGACCTCTTTCCTCCTAGAGAAGCTCGGCGAGCAGCTGTTCTCGACCGACATCATCGTGCGCGATGACCCACTCCGCCCGCGCGGCTTCGGCTCCAAGCCCTTCGACGGCGAGGGCGTGGCCTGCGAAGCGTTCGACCTGATCGACAAAGGCGTGCTCACTCAGTGGTACCTCAACAGCGCCCAGGCGAAGCAGCTGGGCCTTCAGACCAATGGCAGGGCCAAACGCGGCACTGGCGGCGCGCCATCGTCAGGCCCATCGAACCTCGACCTGCTGCCGGGCGCCAAGTCACCTGAAGAGCTTATCAAAGAGGCAGGCCAAGGCCTCCTCGTCACCGATATGTTCGGTCCGCAAATCAACGGGAACACCGGCGACTTCTCCGTCGGCTGCTCAGGCTTCGCGATCGAGGGCGGCGCGGTGGCGCACCCAGTTTCGGAGATCACGATCGCGGGCAACCTCTTGGATATGTGGAAGAACCTTGTCCCGGGCAGCGACCTCATCCGCCGAGGCTCTGTGAACGCACCGACCCTCCTGATCGAGCAGATGACCATTGCCGGGGAGTAAGAGCGACCTCCCCACCCCCGCCGAAGAACTCAAAGCCCTCGTCTCCGCCGCCAAGGAGACGGGCCGCGAGATCATGCCGCTCTTCAAGGACTGCGCGCTGAAGGTCTGGGAAAAGGGCGACCGATCGCCCGTCACCGAAGCGGACTTGCGCGCCAACAACGTGCTGCGCGAGATCCTGCTCTCCGGCATCCGCGAAGATTACGGCTGGCTTTCGGAAGAGAGCGCTGATGATCCTGACCGGCTCGCCAAAGCCCGGACTCTGATTATCGACCCCATCGACGGAACCCGCGCGTTCCTGCGCGGCGACGACCGCTTCACCGTCTGCCTCGCCATCACCGAAGGCGAGCGCGCCCTCGCGTCCGTCATTTACGCTCCTGCGCGAGGCGAGCTCTACGCCGCTTCAGCAGGCGGCGGAGCAACGCTCAACGGCGCGAGCCTAGCTTCGAGCAAAGCGGAAGACATCGAAGGCGCGAAGATGCTCGCCTACGCTCGCATGTTCGACCATCCCGCTTGGCCCCAGCCGTGGCCACCCATGCAGGTCGATTACACCAACTCCACCAGCTACCGCATCGCGCTTGTAGCAGCTGGCCAGTACGATGCCGCGATTGCTCTCGCTAAGAAGGCCGATTGGGACGTCGCACCTGGTGCCCTCATTGCCGAAGAAGCGGGAGCAGCCATCGGAGACCACCTCGGCCGCCCCTTCGTCTTTGGGCAGGAAATTCCAAGCCAGCCGGGTCTTGTGTGCGCCGCGTCATCGCTCTATCCGCGCCTTCTGGGCAGGTTGTCACACCTGCCTGACAATCTTGATCAATTGCGTGTCTGAGGTCCTTCGATGAGCGAATCCGCCACTCCCCAACTTCTCCACCTTGTGTTCGGCGGCGAGCTGACCAACCCGCGCGAGGCACGGTTCAAAGACCTGAATGCCCTCGATATCGTCGGCGTGTTTGGCGATTACGATCAGGCTGAAAAAGCATGGCGCGCCAAGGCGCAAGCGACCGTCGACAGCGCCCACACGCGCTACTTCATCGTGGAACTGCACAAGTTCCTCGACCCAGACGGCGACGGTCTTCTCTAAAAGCTAGGCTTCGACCGGCTCAAGCTCAGTCCAACCGCGGCGGCGTTGTCTGCCGCGCACCGTGGCGCTTGCTGCGAGCATCAGCGGGAAGGCCACGACAAGTGCTGCGAGAGCGACAAGAGCCGCGAGAGCGGCGCCAGTTGTTACGAGGATCGAGCCCCAAAACGCCTGAACCTTCGGGTTCGCCTCAAGGGCATTTGCGCCATGCGTGGTCGTCAGCTCACCAGTCATTCCTGAATGATGAGCAGACTGAAGTTAAATTGCAAAGGCCCCAAGGCAAGAAAGCAACGTTTTAGCCCTACAAATTGGACAAAACGTGCTCAGCGGAGCTGACCTCGAACGCCCCAGGTTCTTCAACAAAAACATGGCTTACCGTGCCATTGTCGATAACCAGGGCGAAGCGCTGCGACCGTTTGCCCATGCCGAAGGCTGAGCCGTCCATTTCGAGGCCCAGGGCGTCCGTGAAGGCGCCATTGCCGTCTGCGAGCATGGTGATTCCCTCTGCTCCGCCGTCTTTGCCCCAGGCCGCCATCACAAACGCGTCGTTCACGGACATGCAGACGACCTGGTCGACGCCCTTGGCTTTGAAGTCATTGAGGTGCTGCACAAAACCAGGCAAATGCTGAGCTGAACAGGTCGGCGTGTAGGCGCCGGGAACCGCGAACAGGACAGATTTTTTGCCGCCGAAGAGGTCGCCTGTGTTGACGGGCTTCGGGCCCTCGGCGGTGCCTTCAAAAATGTCGACGGCGGGGATCGGTTGGCCAGCTTGGATCATGGGGGGCTCCTTTGTGATTTCGCGCTTCCCATCGGCCTGAAGCGGGCCGAGGGCAAGCCCCTCGCGCTGCGATCAACTTCTTGTGGTTCCGTGGTCTTTGTCAGGCCCCGATCTACCGTCCTGGCATGACGCATGACACGCACGGCACCCACGATCTTTCGGACGGTTTTACCGGCCAGTTGCTCGTGGCGCTGCCCCACCTTGAGGACACGCCCTTTGAAGAGGCCGTGTGTCTGATCTGCACCCACGATGACGAACATGCGTTTGGCGTGATCGTGAACAAGCCTCTAGACGGTGCGAAGCTGGCCGAAATCGTCAAAGGCATGGGCATCCCCTCGGACGAGGCGGCGGAGGAGACCCCAGTCTATTTTGGCGGACCCGTAGGGATGGAGCGCGGCGCGGTCCTGCACAGCCTCGACTACCGCACGGACGAGACGGTTCAGATCACCCCTGACGTGGGTCTGACAGCGACCAGGGAAGCGCTGGAAGCCATCTGCGACCGAACCAAAGCCCCAAACAAAGCCATGTTGATCATGGGCCATTCCGGCTGGTCTGGCGGTCAGCTTGAGAACGAAATGAAGCGCAATGACTGGCTCAGCATTGACGCGAAGTCAGAGATTATTTTTGGTGATAAAACTGAGGCTTGGAGCGACTCTCTCAGCCATCTTGGCATCAATGATCTGGGCCAGTTCCGGGGGAACGAGCGGCCCGTTCCCCAGCCCAACTGATCGGCGTTTAGCGCAAGCCTTGCGACCGGATTGGCGTCTGGTCAGCGCGGCTGGGTGCCCTGCTCGGCGCTGGTGCGCGCGGCGGCGGAGCCTGAACCGGAGGCGGTGCCTCAGGGGCCATCGGCTGGCTGTCGGCAAACGGATTGGCTTCTTGGGGCATATCCCTCCCAACACCGAACCCGCGCCCCGTTCCGAAGATCGCGCCTTCACCGTGGGCCGACCGCGCCTCGCGCTCGCTATCGAGATTGCGCACGACGATCGGCGCACCCAGTCGCTTAGACATCGCGCTCAGCACCGAACGGCGTGATCGGCTCAGTAGATTGGCATCGCGCGCATCGATCCAGACCATGTCAGGCCGCAGCTTCGGCGCCCGTCCGGACAGATCGCGGAGGATGAGAGCCATGCCGCCGCCAGCCATGCGGATGTCTTCCGCCGCGCCAGCAAAACCGCGGGGGTCACGCACCGCAGCCGTGCAGCCGACCACAAACGCGCCGCGCGGCAGACCATGCACCCGCACCGCCTTTCCAACGGCTGCCGTGACCACGGAAATCCGAGACTTCAGCACTGAAGCATCGAGGAGCGCGAACGCACCACTGCGCGGATCGTCAGCAATCATTCGCGCCAGCTGGGCGCCAGCATCATCGATCAGCGCGCGAACGTCCTCGTCGCTTGCCGGCGGTTCGGCCGGCGTCGCGTCAAAGCCAATCATCTTGCTGTTATCGAGGCGCATGATAGGCTCGAACGAACGCTGCTGCGGCGCCCGCGCGATCGGTTCTGGCACAGGAGCCATCGCCGCTGCGGGGATGTGCTGCGCTTCAGCCGCAGCAACCTGGCCATCGATGCGCATCAGGATGCCGTCATGGTCCACTTGCCGACGGCCAGCGAAGCGCACAGCACCCGCGCTCGTCATCAGCACCACATCGAACGGACCGGAGACGGGATCACCGCCGCCCAGCACTTGGTCGTCGAACGATGCCAGGACTGATGGATCAAGTCGCTCGCGCAGGCCCTCAGGCGTTAGCTCCTCAGGACGATAGGCCCCGAAACCGCTCAGAACATCGGACCCGCACCGGACCTCGGGCTGCGCCAGGGCATCCCAGACATACTCGTCCTGATGCACTTCCAGCGGCGCAGCAGCGGTGGCCGCCGTCCACAGGCTGGACGCAGGACCACCATCATGGGGCGGCTCCAGCGGAGGCTCAGGGATCGGATCAGGCTCAGGCACATCCAGCGGCGGGCCAGCATCAACGGCTTGAAACAGCTCTTCTGGCGGCATCGGCTCGGCCTCGGCCTGCCCCATCGTCTCGTAGCTCTGGAACAACGGCCCAGGCTCGGTGGTGCGGACATAATCGGCCTCGTCGTCGTAGCGGTCCATCCGGACCTCATCAGCAACGAACGGCGCAGCCAGCGCGGAAAGCAGAAGCGCGGAGGCGATCATCCCCAGCGGCGCGATGGTCATGGTGAAGCTCGACAGCATCGGCGACACCTGATCGAGCATGAGGGCTGCTGCGAAAATGGAAACGAGAACGGTGATCCCGAGGAAGCTCTGCCCTGAAGGCGAGCGGGCCATGGCGAAAGCAAGCACCAAGGCCGCAAAGATCGATGCGCCGATCATGCCAATCCGCGCTTCGCTGGCGTAGTCGATCCCGGCAGCCGTCAACACGCCGAGGGTGATGACAACGCCGATGACGATGGCCGAAATCCCGGCGACGAGCAGGTTTTCGCGGCCTGTGTGGAGGACTGCGTTCACGAACAAAACCAAGGAACTGGCGGCCAATGTACCAATCAGGACGATCGTGCCGGAGGTCAGGAAGTCGAAATTGCCGAAGACGATGGCAAGGCTGAGTGCGGTCAGCGCGAGAAGAGCAAAGCCTGCCGCAGCCGTACCGGAGCGGCGCAGGAACATCATGACAAACAGGACGAGCGCCCCGATGCCGAGGCCACCCAAGATCACCATCTCGGCCAAACGGAACGCCGACGGCTGCAACGCCGCATATCGCTCCAACGCCGAGACATAGTTCTCAAAGGAAAAGGCGTCGCCTAGATCGCCCATCGCGCTTTATCCAACCCCGCTACTGCACCCATGTGCCAAGGTAGGACTTGTTAACGCTTACGCGCAAGGTGAACGGTGCTTTAGGGTTAACAATCGGTTGTTATCCGGCGCGGATAGCCGCTTTCACAGCCTCATTCTCCGCCGTAACCACAGTGTAGTCCTCAGGACTGCCGTAGAGCGCTTCATCGCCAAACGGGATCGCGGGGCGCTTCCCTGCAGCAGCCTCCACCGCGTCGGGGAACTTGGCAGCGTGGGCGGTTGCCAGGGTGACGATCGGCCCGTCGAGGCCCTCGGCTCGCGCCGACCGGGCAGCATGGAGGCCCACCGCGGTATGCGGATCGATCAGCTCGCCATGCTTTTCGGCGGCTTCCGCGACCAGCGCGTGCACCTCGTCCTGGCTCGCGCGGTAGGAGGAGAAGTCCTGCCGGAGGACGTCGAGCACGTGATCAGGGATCGTGAAGACACCTGAGGTGCGCAGGTCGTTCATCAGGCCAGCCGTCAGCTGGGCATCGCGGCCTGAGGCTTCGAAGATCGCGCGCTCAAAGTTGCTCGCGATTTCGATGTCCATCGAGGGCGACGTGGTCGGCGTGACGCCGCGCTTGTCGTAAACACCGGTGCGGAGGGCGCGGTCGAGGATGTCGTTCTCGTTCACCGCAACGATCAGCTTGCCCACAGGCGCACCGAGCGTCTTGGCCACCCAGCCTGCGAAGATGTCGCCGAAATTTCCGGTGGGTACGGAGAAATGCACCGGCGCCGCGCCCACCGCGCGGCAGGCGGTGAAATAGTAGGTCACCTGAGCCGCAATCCTGGCCCAGTTGATGGAGTTGACGCCCCCGAGGCTCACTTCGTCAGCAAACGTACGATCAGCGAAGAGGGACTTCACGATCGTCTGGCAGTCGTCGAACGTGCCCTCAACGGCGAGGTTCAAGACATTGTCCGCACCCGTCGTTGTCATGAACCGGCGCTGGACCTCGGAAATCCTGCCGTAAGGGTGCAGCACACAAAGCTTCACGCCCTCACGCCGTGCGAGCGAAGCCACCGCCGCGCCGCCGGTATCCCCTGAGGTAGCGACGATGATCTGCATCGTCCGTCCACTGCGCTTCAGGCTATGCTCAAACAGCCGCGCGAGGAGCTGCATCGCGACGTCTTTGAACGCGAGCGTCGGGCCGTGGAACAGCTCGAGGACGTGATCATCGCCAAGGCGCACAACGGGCGCCGCCTCAGGATGGCGGAAGGTGGCAAAGGCTTCCTCTGCCATCGTCCGTGCACGGTCTTCCTCGACCGAGCCCTGAGCGAAGAGCGCGAGGATTGAAGCGGCGGTTTCCGCGAAAGATTCGCCTTCAGGAACAGAGAAATCGTCAGGGTACGTCTGCGGCACAAACAGCCCGCCGTCAGGCGCGAGCGCCTGGGTCAGAACGTCGTCAAAGCCTGCTTCAGGCGCGCCGCCACGGGTGGAAATGTACCGCATAAAGCCCGCCTACGCTGCCCCGTGGGAGCTGCCAAGCGAGAAGACTTAGATCGTCGGGCACATGAGGAATTTGCGATCGGCCGCGGAGCCGATGATCGTCTTATCGCCCACAATGCTGGCCACCGAAGCGGCGGAAAATTCGCGGCCTGGATCCTGGTAGAGAACCTCAGTCTCCCGACCCTCAATCCTGATCACCTGGCTCGGCGCGTCATCGCGGAGGCTCTCGGTAAACGCCTTGTACGCGAAGGGCTGAGGGACCGAACCGACGAGGATGCGGCCTTCAGCATCGACGGACAGGTTGTTCGGGAAGCTATCGAGGAAGATCTGCCCGCGCTCTTCAAGCTGGTTGGTCGCCGGATCGCGCTGGTAGCGGCGCACTGCCTCGGCGCGCATCTCCGCGACGAACAGACGGTTCGATTGAGGAGCAAGCGCCATGCCGTTCGGGAACTTCAGGCCGTCCGCCACCACGCTCCAGTCGCGGCCGTCGAAGTACATCACGGAGCCCGTGGGCAGACCGAAGAGGAAGTCCGCCTTGCCGCGCACGCTCTGCCGACCCGACGCGGTGTCGTTGGAGACATAGAAGCTGCTGGGCCCGGTCGCGACGACATCGTTGGGGCTGGTCATCAGCTCATTGCTGAAACGCTCAGCCAGGGTCAGGTCGCCGCGCTCGTCCACATCAAACACCAGCACCTCAGGTCCCTCGTGGTTCACCACAAACAGCCGCTGGCGAAGGATGCCGCTCGGCAACCGATCCTGGAAAAAGCTGATGCCGCCGGGACGAAGGAGAAGCGGCTTGCCATCCGACCGGTCCTGCCAGCTCGTGTCATCAAGCGGGTTGTCGAAGTCGAAGCGGATGATCTGCCCGCGGCCCGCATCGCCGCGCTCGTCATAGACAGAGAAGAACGCGGCGTTGGTGCCAGGGATCGCCTCAACGTCGTAAGCGCCCGTGATTCCGTGGACAGGCGTGCATTCGAGAACGCCCGCCACCTCAACGTCTTCGAGTTGATGGAAAACGTAGGCGAGCCAAAGCGTTCCAATCGCAGCAGCGAGAGCGCCCGTCGCCACCACAAAGACCATCGGCATGAAAAGCCGCATTCAACCCACCCAGCCAACTTTGCCAGAGAACCGTTGAAGAGGGATCGTCGCGCGGGCGCAAGTCTTGACAAGGCAGTTATGAGGTCACGAAATCGTCGCAGCGCAACAAACGCAAAGATGACGCGGAGCCCCCTTGCGTTTTTGCCCGCGAAGGGTTAGCCGCCCCGCTCTTGAAACAGTTTTTGCGACCGGCGCACCGATGAAAAAAGATCTTCATCCCGACTATCACTTTATCACCGTGACCCTCACGGATGGTTCGACCTTTCAGACCCGTTCGACCTACGGCAAAGAAGGTGACACCCTTAACCTCGACATCGACCCGTCCAGCCACCCGGCTTGGACTGGTGGTCCCGCACGGATCACGGACAAGGGCCGCGTGTCCAAGTTCAAATCCAAGTTCGGCAACTTCGGCCTCTAAGCCTCTTCGGCTGTCGGCCTGTTCTGGCGACAGCCCATGCCTACGCAGACCCAGCCCGCGACCCTTGCCTCGGCCTTCGCCATTGCGTGGCCAGCAAGCCTCGCGGCTATAGTCGGGCCTCTCCTTTCGCTGATTGATGTTGCTGTGCTCGCCCGCGCGGAGAGCACGGATGTGCTGGCCGGAGCCTCGCTCGCGGGCGCGGTGTTCTCGCTCCTCTACTGGACCTTCGGGTTCATAAGGATGAGCATGTCAGGTCTCGCCGCCCAGGCGCTCGGCGCTGGGGACACCCGCCGCCTTCGCGCACACCTCATACAAGGCATCCTGTTCGGCATCGGCGCAGGTGGGCTCATCGTCCTCTGTAGCCTTCCGATTCAGTGGCTTGCGGCGTGGGCCATGGTGGACACCACCGCCGCGTCGGAGGCCGCTGGCGATGCTATGGCGGCGTATCTGTCGGTTCGAATCATCGCCGCCCCCGCCGCACTGACGATGGTCGCGATCCTCGGCTGGCTCTCAGGACAAGGACGCACCGGTCTTCTCATGGCGATCACGTCAGCTGTTGCGGCCGTGAATGCGGGGCTGAGCATCCTCTTTGTGCTCCACCTGGGCTGGGGAATTCAGGGGCTCGCGGCCGCCACCGTCATCGCTGAGGTCACAGGCCTTTTCGCCAGTCTCGGCGCCGTGGCGTGGGTCCTTAAAGATCGCGGGCCGCTTCTGTCGGGCTGGCGCATCTCCGACGCGTTGGAAAACCTCACCGGCGTCCTATCGTTCAACCGCGACATCTTCCTGCGCACGGCTATCCTCACCCTGGTGCTGACCAGCTTCGCCAAGATCGGCGCAGGCTTCGGGGACCGCACGGTGGCGGCGAATCAGGCGCTCTTCTCGCTGGTCCTCAGTGCCACCCTGCTCCTCGACGGCGCAGCTATCGCAGCGGAGAGCATGGTGGGCCAAGCCCTCGGCTCGGATCAGGACCGCGCCGCCCTCTTTCGCGCAGCATGGAGAAAGACGGCCCAGCTCACCGCCATCATGGCCGCTGGCCTCACCCTCGCGCTCATCCTCTTCGGGGGCACCTTCACAGAGATGATCATCGGCGATGGGCCAGAAGCCGCAGAGCTCCTGGCGGAGGCAGAGAAATACCTCGTCTGGGTCGCCCTCTCACCCCTCGCGACCGCAGTCACGTTCTATCTCGACGGCGTTTACATCGGCGCTACCCGAGGCGCGGCGATGCGCAACGTCATGGCGCTCTCAGCCCTCGTCTACTTCTCCGCAGCCTTCGCCCTGATGCCCCTGTTCGGCAATCACGGTCTGTGGGCAGCGTTCACAGCCTTCATGCTCGCCCGCGGTGCAGGGCTGGTCTTGGGATGGCCTGCCTTTGAGACCCAACTCAAGGCCCCTGCGGCGCCAGGACACTGATGCATCATGTGCGGTCTTGCTTACCTCTACGGGGTCACGATAATCGGAACGCAATGGCCAACCCTTTGACGAGGCTTTCGAACCCTGAGGTCTTTGTGCGCGTCACAAAGCCTTGGATCGCTGTGTCCGGCATTCTCGCGCTGGTCTGTATTGCAGTGGGCAGCGTCATTGGCCTGCGCTTCTCGCCTGAGGACATCCGCCAGGGTGAGAGCGTTCGGATCATGTATGTCCACGTGCCCGCCGCCTGGCTTTCCCTACAAAGCTACGCCTTCATCGCGACGGCCAGCTTGGTCAGCTTCATCTGGCGGCATCGTTTGGCGGACATTGCTGCGCGCGAAGCAGCGCCGATTGGGCTGCTCTTCACGGTGCTCGCGATCATCACCGGCGCTGTGTGGGGCAAGGTGACGTGGGGTGTCTTCTGGGACTGGGACCCGCGCATGACGTCGATGCTGGTCCTTGTGTTCCTCTACCTCGGCTACATCGCCATGTGGCAGATGATCGATAATGAGTGGACGGCCGCCCGCTCTGCAGGCCTTCTCGCCATGCTCGGCGCGGTAAACTTGCCGATCATCAAGTTCTCGGTGGATTGGTGGGACAGCCTGCACCAGACCGCGACCGTGATCCGCGAGGGCGGGCCAAAGATGCCCACTTCGATGCTGATCCCGCTCCTGATCATGGCGCTCGGCTACACCGCACTCTTCAGCTTCGTGGTCCTGCTGCGCACCCACACCGTGCTGGCGCAGAAACGCAAAGAAACGCCCCAGCGCACGTCCCGCGCTGTTCTGGAAGAGGCGCCCGCGGAATGATCGAGCCGAACATGGCCCCCTTCATCGCCCTGGCGTGGATCGTCTCGGGAGTCAGCCTCGGCGGCATCACCGCCTGGTCGTTCTGGCGTTACCAGCGGAGAGACCGATGAGCGCGGCGAGCCCGTATGAGAAGCGCAAGCGACGGAAGCTCTTCCTGACCATCGTCCTGCCGTGCTTTGCAGGCGCTGTGGCCCTGGCGCTGTTCGCGATCTCAAAGACGCAAGTTTACGCCTACTCGCCCTCCACGCTACCGCCCGCGCCTGAGCTGGGTGATCGCCTGATCCGCCTCGCAGGCAACGTGGCGGTGGGCACGCTCAACCAAAACGCTGATCAAGCGTACGTTTTCTCGATCACCGACGGCTATTCCGAAGTCCCCGTGGTCTACCGTGGCCTCCTCCCCGCGCTGGTGGAAGAGGATGAAGGCATCATCGCCCAGGGGACCTTAGGGAGCGATGGTACCTTCCAGGCGCAGACGGTGCTTGCCCGACACGACGAAAACTACGAAGCCCCTGAGGTCACCAAAGCGCTCAAAGAAGCGCAGGAGTCGTCGTCTGAGTGATCCCTCACCACCGCTTGTCCGTACGGGGCGGTTTTGGACGTTGTTCGGTGCCCAGACGCTTGGGGCGTTTGCCGACAACTGCCTGCGCAACGCGACCATCGTGGCGATCTTCGCAGCAGCCGCGGCTGCGCCGGGCGACCCGTTTTATTTCTTCGGTAGCTTAGCCAACGAGGCGGGCACCCTCGTCTCCATCGGCTTCACCCTGCCGATCTTCCTCTTCGCCGTGGCAGCAGGCTACATCGCCGACCGGGTCCCGCGCCATGTGATGGCTCGGCGGCTCAAGTTTATTGAGCTGATCCTGATGGCGTCGGCCTCGCTCTGGTTCTTCCTCGGTCAGGCCTTGCCGCTGGTTCTGACCCTTGCGTTGATGGGTGCACAGACGGCGTTCTTCCAGCCGGTCCGCTTCGCACTGATGCCGCAATATTTCAAAGGCGATCAGCTGGTGACCGCCAACGGCGTCATGCAGGCGGGAACGTTCATCGCAATCGTGACAGGCCTCGGCCTTGGCGGCTGGTTCTTCAAAGCTGAGAACGGCCAGCTGATTGTCTCAACAATGCTGGTCACTGCCGCTGTGCTGGGCGCCCTTTTCGCAACACGGTTGCCCGAAGCGCCGCCGCCAGAAGAGCGCGCGGGATGGGGCGACTTTTTCTCCGGGCTCAAAGTGCCAGGGGTGACATGGCCCATCCTTGGCAACAGCTATTTCTGGATGGTCGGCGCGATGCTTCTGGCGCACATGCCCATCTTCATGCGCGACCAGTTGGGCGGGTCTGAGCAAGACTATGCGATCCTGAATGCGTTCTTCGCCCTTGGCGCAGGAATCGGGTCCATCATTGCCGCCATTTTCGCGCCGAAGATGCGTGACCCGAAGATGCTCAGCGCAGCCGCGTTGGCTTTTGGGATGGCGTGCCTCGTCGGGATCTACTTCGTGACACGGACGCCGTGGACAGGCGAGTACGCCATCTTCGGTGCGCTGATGCGTCCGCTGCTTGTTCTGTTCGTTCTGTCATCAGCCGCAAACGGCGTGTTCGCCATCCCGATGCTCGCAAGTTTCCAGGCGCGGGCACCGAAGGAGGTCAGTGCACGGATTATGGGCGTGGCGAACATGACCAATGGCCTGCTCGCAACGATCGGGGCGATCCTTGTCTCGGTGTTTAGGATGCTCGGCGTGGATCCGGCGCAGATGTTCCTGGTGCTGACGGCCATGGGCGGCTGCGTGCTAGGCATCATGTTCTGGCGCTGGCGGAAATACGAGACGCTGTAAAACCTCTCCCTTGGGAGAGGTCCAAATCTTCGATTTGGGGTGAGGAAATTCGAGGGTGCGCTTCCGAACACCCTCACTCGAAATCATAGATTTCGGTCTCTCCCAAGGGAGAGACTACTTACTCGTCCAAAGGGACGCACACGGAATGCGGCGTTTATCGCAGCGGTCTTTGTATTTGCCTGCGATCTCCGTGACCTCTTCCAGAAGGCCCTTCTCCAGCGTGATCGGATCAAGTCCGAGGTCGATGAAGGTTTTGTTCTCGACGTGCAGATCGTTCTCGTCCGCCTCGTTGCGCGGGTTGTCGACAAGCTGCATCTCCGTACCCGTCATATCGGCGATCATCTTGGCGAGATCGCGCACCCGGTGGGTCTCGACCATCTGGTTCATGATCAGCACACGGTCTCCGCGCTCCGGCGGATTGGTCACAGCTAGCTCGACACACCGGACGGTGTCCTGGATGTGGATGAATGCACGGGTCTGTCCGCCTGTTCCGTGCACGGTCAAAGGATAGCCAATGGCAGCCTGCATCAGGAACCGGTTCAGCACCGTGCCGTAATCGCCGTCGTAATCGAAGCGGTTGATGAGGTCCTTATGCTTCCGAGTCTCTTCGGTTTGCGTACCCCAAACGATGCCCTGGTGCAGGTCGGTGATCCGTAGACGGTCGTTCTTGGCATAGTACTGGAAGAACAGCGCATCCTGGGTCTTCGTCATGTGGTAGATCGAGCCGGGATTGGCCGGGTACAGAATATCCTGCTCCACCTCGCCGTTCTCGCCTGCATCCACCTTCACGGTGAGGTAGCCCTCAGGAATCTTCATCCCCGCCGTGCCGTAGCCGTAGACGCCCATGGTTCCCAGGTGCACCACGTGGATGTCGAGGCCTGTCTCAACGATCGCAGCCAGCAGGTTGTGGGTGGCGTTGAGGTTGTTATCCACCGTGTACCGCTTATGCTCAGCGCTCTTCATTGAGTAAGGCGCCGCCCTCTGCTCAGCGAAGTGGACGACAGCGTCTGGCTGATAACTCGCCAGCAGGACACGGAACTCCGCATACTGATGGGCGACGTCGAGGACGCGCGACTCGATCCGACGATCTGAGACTTTCTCCCACGCGTTCAGACGGTCAGAGAGCGAGGCAATCGGCGTCAGCGACTGCACCTCCAGCTCCACGTCGATTTTCCGGCGTGAGAGATTGTCGACGATCATCACGTCATGTCCGCGTGCGGACAGATGAAGGGCCGTGGGCCAACCGCAAAAACCGTCGCCGCCGAGGATCATCAGCTTCATGAGAGCATCCCTTTTTAGAAAGTCTGACGCTCTTATGGAGCCCCGAGCGGTGCCGCAACGCAGCAATCGGGTAGCAATCGCGAGAAAGAACCTTACAGGTTAGTAAGCATTCTCAGGCTTCAGCACCGCCCTGACCGTCAAGATCAGGATCCGAAGGTCGAACCAAAGCGACCAGTTCTCGATGTAATCGAGGTCGTAGCGGAGGCGCGCCTCCATCTTCCCTGGCTCGTTCGTCTCACCGCGATAACCGTTCACCTGGGCCCAGCCGGTCATGCCTGGCTTCACCCGGTGGCGGGCGGCGTAGTCTTTGATCAGCGCAGAATAATACTCGTCGTGCTTCAGCGCGTGCGGCCGTGGGCCGACAAGGCTCATCTCACCCTTCACCACATTGAAAAGCTGAGGCAATTCGTCGAGCGAGGTTTTGCGCAGAATGCGGCCGACGCGGGTGATCCGATCGTCGTCCTTGGTCGCCTGTTGGACGTCGTCGCCGTCCTCCATGACCTTCATCGAGCGGAATTTGATGATCGGGAAGACATCACCGGCCATGCCCTGGCGGCGCTGGACAAAGAAAATTGGGCCTTTGCTGTCCAGGCGCACGGCAATGGCGCAGGCCAGCATGACGGGCGTCAGCGCCAGCAGCATCAGGAAGCCAAGGATACGGTCTTCGAGCATCTTCGTGAAAATGCCCCAGCCGTCGATCGGCTTCCGCTGCACCATGTAGAACGGCACATCGCCGATGGCTGAAAGACGGCCACCGCGGGTGATCCAAAGCGGGTGCGGCGCGAGACAGACATGCACCGGTAGTCTGCGCAGCTGGTCCAGCACGCGGTTCAGCATCAAGTCGTTGCTCTCACCCTGCGGGCACACCAGGATCTCGTCGACCTCACCAGCTTCCACAAGCTTTTGAAGCTGTTGGAAATCTGCGCTTTCGGCGTCCTCGAGGTGCGTCGCTTCAAACGTCCGGTAGATCTCGAGGCTCGTCTCGCCGCGCTTGGTCTCTTCGCCGATGAAGTTGGCCCGGGTTGGGCTGCCAACCATAACAATACGCCGGCAAAGAATGCCGCCGGCTGCAGAGAGACGTCGCAGCACAATCGCTGTCCCGAAGCGGAGCACGGCGATGCCGCCCGCCGCGATCACGGTCCACGCCATCAACCAGCCGCGGGAAAGCAGCTGCGTCAGGCCGAGTGAATAAGAGGCGGCGATAAAGCTGAGAATGATCAGCGCAAACCGCCAAACGGTTCCGCGCAGGGTGCCCCACGGGTCGAGCAGCTGGTCAAAGCGAAAGTAACCGCCCTGGCGCAGGGCTTCGGAGTAGATCAAGCTGATCAAAATGCCTGCGTAAATAAGCACGTAGCGCGGGGTCTCGCTGACGAAGCCGTCAGGCATTTCCGTCAGCGTCGCGAACGGTGTCGCCAGAGCCGCAGCGGCGCCCACGATCACGACGTGCGCGAGGGCCACAATATCCGCGCAAACACTCCGAGATATACCGGTCCGTCGGCGTTTTGCGTGTTCTTCGATCTCGCCAGCGGCGGTGGTCGACATAATGGAACTCATTCTACCCAAGTACCCAAGATAAACGGTCTAGCCCCACGCAGCCCGTAACCTCAAGGCAAGGTTCGTACCTTCATCTTGATGCTAGAGCGAATATGTGACCACACGTTGAAGCTGAACGCAGAGAAGAGACCTCACGGGAACCACGAATTATGACCAACCCCATCGGTGTGATGACCGAAGCCGCCATCGCTGGCAGCAAGATCGTCCTGGAGTTTTATCGCAAGGGTGCGGAATCGCGAGAAAAAGCGGATGGGTCGCTGGTCTCGGAGGCTGACGAGCAAGCTGAAGCGGTGATCCTGCCGATCCTGAAGGCCGGTGCTTCCGATATTTCGATCATTGCTGAAGAATCGGTCGCCGGGGGCGCTGTTCCGAAGGCAGAAGAGCGGTTTTTCCTCGTGGATCC
>JBCCTF010000005.1:0-45860 GCA_039198765.1 Pseudomonadota bacterium | reverse complement strand
GCGCTGAAACGCGTGAAGCGGATCAGTTCTGCCAACAAATCCGGACCCTTCGTCGGTTCAGAGTTCGCGTTTGAGGACTTCACCGCGACGGAGCTTAATAAGTACACGTACAAATACATCGGCGAGGATGATCTGGACGGATTGCGCGTCGACGTTATCGAGCGCTTCCCGCGGTATGAGCGTTCCGGGTACACCCGGCAGATCAGCTATATCGATCAGGAGCAGCATCAGCTGCGCAAGGTTGAGTTCTATGACCGGAAGAACACCCTCCTTAAGACGCTGACGCTTACGGACTATCGTGACTACGATGGCGTCCTGCGTGCCCACAAGCTGGCCATGGTGAACCATCAGACGAAGAAGGAAACGGATCTCATCTACGACCCGTATGATTTTTCGACAGAGCTTGCCGACAACGACTTCCAGCGCGGTGTGCTGACGCGCATTCGCTGACCATGAACCCTCGAGCTGACCGGAATTCTCTGATGCGCCGCTTCGCACGTCTTGCTTTGCTCCCCATACCCCTCGCTCTCGCTCAGCCTGTTTATGCAGGCGAGTGGGAGGCAGGCGGTGAAGTGGCCGCTGAACTGCGGGTCTTTGCAGAACTGCCGACCTATCCCGGTCAGCTCGAGGACTTCCAGTCCTCAGGAACCTTCACTGGCGACCTGCGATGGTCGTCCGATGACAGGAAGCACCAAGTGGTGGTCGTTCCCTTCTTTCGTTTGGATGCGGAGGATAGCGAGCGGACCCACGGCGACCTTCGCGAGGGCTACTACCGCTACGCCGGTGATGAGGTGGATATCCTCATCGGTGCGGCGAAAGTCTTCTGGGGCACGACGGAAAGCCGCCATCTGGTCGATGTGATCAACCAAACCGATGCGGTCGAAGATATTGATGAAGAAGACAAACTTGGCCAACCAATGGTCAAGATTTCGCTCCTGAAAGAGTGGGGGAAGCTCGACTTTTTTGTCCTCCCATACTTCCGTGAGCGGACGTTTCCGGGGCGACGCGGACGCTTGCGCTTTGACCCTGTGATTGAGACGGATGACCCGATCTTCGAAGACGAGGACGAAGAATGGAACACCGACTTCGCCGTCCGGTACTCCCACTATATCGGTTCTGTTGACTTTGGACTCAGCGCTTTCTCAGGCACCTCGCGTGAACCTGGGTTCAATTTCGATGTCGATGAAAGCGGCGCAGCTCGCCTGAGACCTGTCTACGATCAAATCAATCAACTGGGCGTAGACTTTCAGTACACGCAAGATGCCTGGCTTTGGAAGTTTGAGGGCATCGTGCGGGAAGGGCAGGGCAACACATTTGCAGCCGCCGTTGCCGGTGTCGAGTATACGCTCTTCGGGATCACGGAGAGTGGTGCTGATCTTGGTCTGTTGGCTGAGTATCTCTACGATGGGCGTGACGACGATTTCACTGCGCCGCCAACGCCGCTGGAGAACGATCTCTTCCTTGGAGCGCGCTACGCCCTCAACGATGCTCAAGACACGTCTATTTTGGCCGGGACGATCACGGATCTTGACGACGGCAGTTCGTCGGGCCTGATCGAAGCGGAGCGGCGCTTGGGTGCCAACTGGACCGCGGAGCTTGAAGCGCGCTTCTTTTTCGGCGTCGAGGACGACAACCTACTGGCAGCCTTCCGCGACGACAGTGTGGCCACGTTCCGCATAACCCGTTATTTTTAGTGCCTAAAACTCACTCCGCTGTCCGAGAAAGGACAACCACGGCGTAGGCACCGAGGGAGAGGTTCGCATCTGTGAATTCAACCGATCCATTGGCCGTATTGAGGCGGACACCTTCCGTAAAAAGAAAGTCTGCATAGAGATCTCTTTGTTTATCGGCAAAGTTCATGACGACATAAGCGTTTGTTAGGCCTGGTGCGCTCCTCTCCAGCACCACGACGTCATCGTTCTCATACACAACAGAGGTCTGTTTCCCCGCGAGGGTTGGGACATCGCGTCGGAGTTGGCTCAGAGCGCGGTAGTGTTCGAGAAGCGAGCCATCGACGCCATCCTGCTGCGAAACCCAAATCCCTGACGTCTCATCGTTCGGACTTGGTTGCTTGTAGGCATCGGGGTCTTCCATGTACCACTGTGCCCGGTCCCCTGGAGCATCGGCGTCCCACCGCATGGCCTCTCGCACAGGGATATCGCGCACATCGTGTTGGGAGCCCATCAAATCCGTATCAAGATCACCTTCAATCTTATGGCCCATCATGCCAAGCTCTTGGCCGTAGTAGAGAATTGGCGTCCAGCCAAGAAGCATGGAGGCCGATGCTGCAAACTTCTGAACTTCAACATCTTTCTGCAGCGAGGTAAAACGATCCGTGTCATGATTTTCGATAAAAACGAACTGGTCATGCTCTGTCCCGAGAACGTCATTTGTTGTCGACATGGCTGTTGCGAACGCTGAGGCGTCAAGCTTCAGTAGGCTGTCGCGAATGGCAAAGCCAAACACCATGTCAGCCTCGCCTTGATCGACAAAGGCCTCACCGTAGCCCCAGTCGGCTTGCTCCGCGACGATGAAGATGTTTGGATTGGTTGCTCGAAGCCTATCAAAGATCGGTACCCAGAATTCTTTGAACAAGCCGGTGAGAACGCCTGCGTTATCAAGGTCATCCATCATATGATCGATGCGGAACCCGTCAGCCCCATCGGAGAAGTCTCCGTCTCCGTTGGGATCCATCCAGAAGAAAAGGTAGTCTATAAAGTATGCTCTCGTTTCATCAGTGAGCATATCAACTGTGTAAATTTGCTGAGTTTGGTTGGGCCAGACCTGAAAATCCGTGATCCCGAACAACGTGCCTATCGGCTCGTTGTTATCGTCATCTGCATAAAGAACAAATGGATCGAAGGATGATTCTGGATTGCCAGCGCTGTCCGTGGCCCATTCATGGTTCCCACTAACATATTGGATTTCCTGGTCCAAAATCAGAGTCATACCACGATCGTGGAGAGAAGAGACGAGGGCGGCGTAGGTGTCCATAGTGCCGAACTCTTCGTCGATCCCATAAAAATCGTCTGCGAAGTAGTTGTGATAGAACGCGGAGGGGTAGAGCGGAGTGAGCAGGATGCCCGTCACGCCGAGTGACTGAAGATAGTCCAGTTTGTCGATAATTCCCTGAAGATCGCCGTGTCCGTCGCCGTTGCTATCAGCAAAGCTCCGCACAAAGATATGATAGTAGAGCTCTGCCTCAGCTTGAGGCTGTTCAGTGCTCAGCTCCTGCTCGATCGCCAGTTCATGGGCGTCAACCGGTTCGCTTTCGCTACAGCTTAAGAGAGCTAGGACGGCAGCGCCGGCGCTGAGCGCTTTCAGGTATTGGTTCATTGGTTTTCCTCCTGACCCTTATGCTGGGCACGGTTTCTGAAGGTTGAGGGACTTGTTCCGAAGCGGCTTTTAAAGGCAGCTGCGAAGTAGGCTGGGCTTTTAAAGCCGTACGTGTACCCGATCTCTGCTACGCGCTCGCTCGAAGTTGAAAGTGCACGTGCGGCTTGGCGCAAGCGGTAGTTTTGGACATACTCAGCATACCCAATGCCGTAGACATCTTTGAAAATGCGAGAAAAATAGTGTCGCGAAAGGTGGCAGGCTTCTGCGGCGTTGGCAACGTTCGGTGAAGGGTGCTGGTGTAATGTCAACAGTTCAAGGGCCGGTTTGAGACGAGTACGGAGCGTATAGTCGTTGGTGGTCGGGGTCGTTGTCACAGCTTGGTAGTTGAGCAGGGTGCCGAGAAGAGCTGCAAGCAGATGCGTGTCCACGTCGAGAAGCTTTGTTCCCGAGTAGCGATCTGCCAACCAAGAGAAGAGGACTTCCAATCTCGCAGCATCTTTGGCGGGAGCTCTGAACACAGATGGTTCTGAGGGGCCCGGCACCTTGATGTTCCCGAGCAGTTCAGCGACCAGCCCGGGATCGACGTGGAGAATGGTCCAGTCGCGTTTTCCCGCCCTCAACGAAAAGTCGTGCACGGACATCGATGGAATGAGGACGATATCGCCGTTTTTCAGTCTGTGATCTATCGTCCCCGTATGTAGAGTGCCGTCAACCTCTTCGAAGAGGATCAATTCGTATGCGTCATGAAAGTGCGGGAAGCACCGAGGTGCATCTTCATGAACCAGATCCTTCACCACCTCTGCGCTGATCGCGGTTGAGGGGTCCAGAACCACTGGTTCGCAGAGGGGAGCGGTGTTGTTCACAGCACAATTATTATAGCAAAAGATGTCGAGGTGGAACACTAGCTCACAGAGTCGGCGGCGATTCTCTCAGTGAGAGCATAAAATTGATAGCGTTTTGCCTGTAGCGTGATGATGAGGGTGCCTATGAACCTAGCTTTGGCGCGCTAAGACTTACGCATGTCGTACGTTTCCAATCAGCCTTCGCTCCTGCATGAGCCTGCCGATGTGAGCTGGCTAGACGCTCCTTTCGACGTGGCACTGACAGCTCGAGACCAGTTCTTGAGCGATGGTTATATCGTTCTGCGCAATGTCCTCCCAGCAAATGCTCTCGCTGAGATGGGACGCGAGATTACGCGACTAACCCTCGAGCTAAACAATGAGCACCGCCCTCTCGAAGAGCGTAACACCTATGATCGTGCGTTCCTCCAGATCATGAACCTGTGGAGGCACTCGGAACACGTCAAGCGGTTCGTTTTTGGAAAGCGATTGGCTCAGATTGCATGCGCGCTCTTGGGTACAGAGGGCGTTCGTCTGTACCACGATCAATCACTTTATAAGGAACCAGGCGGTGGCATCACGCCAGCCCATGCGGACCAGTATTACTGGCCGCTATCGTCGGAGAAGACTGTTACGGCTTGGATACCTCTCCAATCTGTCCCGTCTGACATGGGTCCTCTCGGCTTTTTCGCGGGTAGTCAGCATGCTGATATCGGGCGTGATCTACCGATCTCTGATGAAAGCGAGGAGCTGATCCGGGCAGAAATGGAAGCGAGGGGCTTTCCACTTGTCCAGGAATCGTTTGCCCTCGGTGATGTCAGCTTCCATGCAGGCTGGACGTTTCACCTTGCGGGCGCGAACCGTTCGAACACGCCTCGTTCGGTGATGACTATGATCTACATGGATCGCGACATGCGTCTTTCTCAGCCTACCAACAGTTTTCAAGAGAACGATTGGGCGCAGTGGATGCCTGGCGCGGCGCTTGGTGAGATCGTGGATACGCCGCTTAATCCGGTCCTCTATGAGGCGATAGCCTAGCTGTCCTCTCTCCCGCAGAACCAATCGTCACGCTTCTTCGCGGGGTGAGGCTGCCGCTTTCCCGCGGGGCCCACCGGCGAGTCGCACATGAGTTTTTGCGGCGCTGCGATGGCTTGACCACATTGTCGCTGAAACTCTTGCCTTGAGTTCGAATCGCTCCCCTGAAGTGCGGTGTGTCCTTGCCGTGCAGTGTTAACAATGATTAGAAAATTGTTAAAAAACGGGTCGTAGCGCCTTTCTCGTGGATCTAGCGACCCCTCGTGCGTTCGGGATGACTGAGGTCATCCCCTTGGGGGAACTATGATTTTCCAGACTCGTCCTGTCTCATCACACGCGGATTCCGCCCGCAGCAAGCTCGCTATTTCAACCGCGGCGCTGGCCTATGTGACCACCGCTGCGGTCGCCCAGACGTACTCACCCCCCACGCCAACGCTTGAGATGGTGGAGATTTCCGCCGTCACAAATTCGGCCCCGGTCCCGATTGTTCCCCAGACCGTTCCGTTCGCTAACGTCACCACGTCGAGGATCGAAGCCGTCACCGGAACCGGTACATCGGTTCTGTCGCTGCCGGGCGTCTTCACCGTCTCCACCACCGAACTGAGCGCTAGTGGTCAGGCCGGGATCAACCGGTTCACGCACTTCGAGCTCGCGGCGATGGACAGCGCTGATCTCTTGCTCCCGACCGGAGCAACGACGTTGGTGAACATCGTTCGGGACAACCGTGTGCTGATCGATGGGACAGTCAGCAGCCTTTTTGATGACGGTACGATCGGTGGTCACCTCATCTTTGCAAGCCCTGACGGGATTGTCGTCGGTGAGGGAGGGAGCATCAACGCTGGCGCGCTCACGCTCGTGACGCCGACGGCAAGTTATCTTGATACGGACTTTTCTGCGCTGACCGTTGTTGTGGATCAGTCGGTGACTGATCTCGCGCGGGGGCAAGTTCCGCTCACTGCGTCCGGCCTCATCCAAGTCGACGGCAGTCTTTTTGCGCCCGACGGCATTGTGCTTTCGGCTCCTGAGATTTCTGTCGGTGAGAATGCTGCGGTCTGGGCAGGTAGCCTGCTCTATGATCAGACCACGGACACGGTTTTCAACCCGGTCTTTGATGCGCTTGTGCAGACCAAGGGCGGGATCACGGTTGGCAACGCACTGGTTGAACGCAACGGCGCGATTGAAATTGTTGCTGCCTCGGACCAGTCCTACCTCGGCAACGTGGAGCAAGCGACGAGTGGTGAGCGTCCGCTTGCTCAGGCACAAATCTCCGTAGACGGTACATTGCGCGGTGACGGTGTCGCGCTGACAGCGATGGCGAAGTCGGAGTCGACATTCGACCAAAACCAAACCAACTCTGTTCTCAATCCTGGCCTGAACGTTCAACGGTTCCCCTTTGCACTGGGCGTTGTTGAGGCAGAGGGTCTTGCAGACATCACGGTTGGTGCGACCGCAGACATACGGTCCACAGACGACGTTGATATCAATGCGTCGACGGAGGTCACGACCTCGTCGCGCACCGCAGGGGGGACACTTGACCCGCTCTCAAAGGGCGTGCCGGACCTGCCCATCTCGATCGCCATCACGGCTGCGGATCTTGTTGCTAAGGCTGACGCCGTCGTTGTTGCGGGCGCATCGATTACCGCCGAGAACAACCTGACGGTAACTGCACGGAACAAATCCACAGTGACCAACGCGGCTTCTACGACGGGTGGCGATGGCCCCATTGCCGCGGCATTCTCCACCGCTGACGTGGACGCAGCAGCCGTCATCGAAAGCGGTGCGAACTTGCAGGCGAATTCGCTTAGCGTCACGGCTGTCAACGAGAACGACTTCCGGACGACGGCAACCTCAAGGATTGAGCAGGACGGCACGGCCGCTGTGGCGTTTGCCTTTGCAGACACCGACAGTGATGCCCTGGCATTCCTCGGCGCCGACTTCCAGTCGGTCGGTTCAGCCGTCAGTACAGTGACGGTCGAGGCGTCTTCAATCACAGAGAACCACCGCACCGCGGCGTCATCGAAGGCTGCAGACTTCACCTTCTTCGAAAAAATCGCCGGCGTGGGCGACGCAACATCAGCGCTGACCGAGCGTTTGAGCTCCATCATGGGGCTCGTGGGGTCGTCGAACGGCAGCGCTGCTGAGCAGACGGCAGGCCTTTCCGAAACCGAGGCCAAGATCGGTGCGACCACGGCTGTGGCGTTCGCTGATCAATCTGCCAAAGCCGTCATTGAAGGGGGCAACGGCTTCACCCGCGACATGGACGGGAACCCCGTCTTCACGGACGCTGCCGCGCCGACCGTTATGGCTGATAATGTTGCTGTCTACGCTGAGACGCGTGATCAGTTGATCCGCAACTTCGCGGTCAACAAAGCGACGGCGAAAGCTCCGAGTTCGAACAATAATGATCAGGCTGCCCTGACCGCTGCCCTCGCATTCGGATTCTACGACTATGATACCGAGGCGCTCGTCGGTGAGGGGACAACGATCGAGGCGGAGCAGGTCGGTATTGGGGCGGAGAGCACCAAGGAATTCGGCTTTACACTGATCGAAAACCTCACGCCGCCGCCTGGCGGTAGCCTGCCCGAAATTTTCACGTATCTCTCAGACATCGTCAAACGCGGCGCAGTGGCGAAAGACTTCGGCATTGCGGAGGATTTGTTCTCCTCTTACGCTGCGTCGTCTGAAACAGTGAAGTCTAACGATGCCGACAGTACAGCTATTGCCGGCAGTGTGACGTTCACGGAGATTAATCAGAACACCCGGGCTTGGGTGGGCTCTGGCGCATCCATCACGGCAACAGGATCCACAACAGGCGCGGATTTCGTCACGAACCTCGCTTCCATAACCGATGCCGATGACAATGAAGTGGCGCGGAGCGTTTCCTGGTGGACGGTCGCTTCAGGCGAAGACCAGGCAAGCGTGGTCGTCCGTGCACGGTCTGTGACTGAAGGCATCCATGTCGGCGGTGCCGTCAGCTTTAGAGGTTCGACAATCACATCCGACGGCACGGCCATTGGCGGCGCGGTCGGTATTACAGATCAATCCGCCGAGACTGTCGCGGGCGTTGCTGATGGTGCGGTAATCATCACAGATCGTACACTGAATGTCGATGCGGTTACTGATAACTTCTTGATTGGTATCACACCGACCTCCGGCGAAGGTAGTGGTGTGACCGGCATTGGCCTGGTCAACTTCATCAGCATTATCAATGTCACTTCAGCAAGTGTCAGCAATTTTGCGCGCGTCGAAGCGGGCGGCGTGAACATCCAAGCGCAGCAGAACGTGACGTCTTGGAGTGTGGCTGCTGCGGCTGCGGGAAGCGACGGCATCGCCGTCGGTCTTTCAGGCGCGATCAATCTCATCGATGCTGAGACTGAAGCGTTCATCGGCGACAACACGCGCTTCGATGATGACAACAATGCACCGGCGCCGCCGCCGGGTCCATTCCCCGGTGACACCGGCCCGACGAACAAAGTCATTACACAGAACCTCCGTGTACGGGCTCGCACTGTTGGCGAGGCGGGCACCATCGCTGTGGCGGGTTCCAAGTCGAGCCGAGGCGAGAGCAGCGGCGGCAGTGACGATAAGAACTTCATCAAGTCCTTCATCGACGGCACAGTGGGCGGTGTGAAGTCGAAGGCGAAAGGGCTGGTCGATAAGCTGAAAGCGCTGGATCCGCGCTCGAAAAGCGCCGTCGCCAGCGATGATCCAACCGAGACAACGGCATCCAGCACGTTGTCTGGTCAAAGCAAGACCCTTCAAGACCAGAGCGGGGGTGAAGATCCGGGTCCGGAGGGATCGGCGGAATCCAATAAACCTAAGTTCGGTTTTGCACTTTCGGGATCGGCAGCGGCGAACATCAACGACTTCACGACCCTAGCTTACGTTCAGGAAGCAAACGTCGTCGGTCAGGGTACGGCGACGCCGAACTTGCTTGAAGTCCAGGCCGTCACAGACGCCGACCAGATCAGTGTTTCGGGCGGTGCTGCTCTCTCGAGTGGTTCAGGCTCAGGCCAGACTTCTGCGGCGATTTCTGGCGCGGTCGCTTATCAGTTGAGTGAGGCGCAGAACGACGCCCATATCACTGGCTCGACCCTCCTCAACATGAACAATGTAGACGTCCGTTCACTGATCGGCGGCTTGCGTGTGGGCGCGGCGCTGGGCTTGTCTGCGGAAACAGGCAAATCTGATCGCTCTGCAGCGGTGGCTGGCTCCTTCTCGATCTCGCGCGTTGCGGACAGTGCCGATGCGCGCCTTGCCGATTCATCGCTGACCCTCGATGATCCTGATGCGCACACGGACAGTGTCAATGTGGACGCCTACAACCGCAACACGATCGGTGTCGGTGCGGGCGCCGTTGCGTATGGCGGCAGGGCATCAGCCTCGGGCGGCGTGACTTACGCTGAAGTCGACAACCGAGACAGCGACTCGACAGACGGACGCGGTCGAGCAGCCTTCGCAGGCGTGTTGAATACGTCGATCACGGACTATGACAGCCTCCGCGTGGCGGCGATCAACGCGGCGCAGACCATTTCGGTCGGTATCGTCGGCGGTGTCACCAAACAGGACTTCGCGCTCGCTGGCGCGATCGTCATTAACCGGATTGATGCCGACGCGATTGCCCGTCTCGGTGAAAGCTCTGTGATCAGCGTAAGAGACTCCGCCGAGGTCGTTGCTGGCGGCGGCGAAGTTGCAGAGTTCGACCAAATCATCGCGTCCAGCGAACGGATCGCGGGTCGCGAGGCCAACGAATATGACGTCGCCGTCGATGACCTGGACTTTGATGATCAGGGTGACGCTCCTGACAGCTTCGGAACAGGCGCGCGCGCTTTCGCCCTTGCGGGTGCCGTGTCAGCCAGCAAGCGGGCCTCGGCTGGTTTTGCACTGACCATCAACGACATCGACAGCGACCGCACGGCGATCGTGGATGGTGACACCACCAGCGTGACCACGGGCGGCCGGTTCGATGTGACAGCCGACAATCAAAGCGAGATCCTTTCGCTGGCGATCTCTGGTGCTGGGGCCACGAACGGTAACGCGTTTGCGGGCTCTGTGTCTGTGAACCTGATCGATGATGATACCATCGCACACATTGGCGATGTCAGCGGGCCAAGCCAGCTGACGACCATCGACGCGCCGATCGTCGATATCGACGCTGTTGGCCGTGCACAGATCAATTCGTTGGCAGGCGGAATTTCCGTGTCCGCAGGGAATTCTGCAGTCGGTGCGTCGATTGCCGTCAACGAAATTCGCGGCACCACTGATGCTGGGTTGATCGAAACCCAGCTGCGCAATGCTCAAACCCTGGGTGTGACAGCGACCACCAACCCTGAAGGTGGCCCAACAGGGCCTGGCGCTTCGATCAACTCGATTGCGATTGCAGGTGGTGTGACGACTGGCAAAGTCGGCTTGGCGGGCTCAGCGTCGGCCAACCTGATCGAGACCCAGGTTA
The DNA here is from genome assembly GCA_039198765.1 of Pseudomonadota bacterium. Lineage (GTDB taxonomy): Bacteria > Pseudomonadota > Alphaproteobacteria > Caulobacterales > Parvularculaceae > Parvularcula. The sequence continues at coordinate 35,198 of JBCCTF010000005.1, read as the reverse complement.
AAGCGCGCATCGAGGATACCGTCACGGTTGGCAGCGGTAGCCTGGTTGCTGATGTGACGGCGGACCGCTTCGCGCGCATCCAGTCGATTGCAGGCGCGTTGGGCGTCGCGACCAGCGGTGCTGGCGTCGGCCTCGGCGTCGCCGTCAACCGTATCAACGGTATGGTCGATACGGACGTGATGGGCGGTAATTTGGAGCTCACAACGCTCCGCATGGATTCCAGTGCGCGGGATGTCATTCGCACCGTCGGCGTCGGTCTTGGCGGAGGAAGCTCCGTGGGCGGAGCAGGCTCCGTGGTCGTCAATGTCATGGGGACGGACGTCAGGAGCCGTATCACTGATGGCGCGATCATCGTGGCTGAGAACAATGTCGGCGTAAACGCCTTTGTTGATAGCGAGATCGAAGCACTCGCAGGTGCCATCGCCGTTGGCGGCACGGGCGGCATTGGCCTGTCGAGCTCGGTGAACATCATCGATGGCGAGACCACAGCCGAAATCTCCGGCGCTGCAACGCAGGTCACGGCGAAGGGTAATTCGTCGACTGACGTCCTCACGGTGAGGACGGGTGAGTTGCAGAATCCGTTGTCGTTCACCGAAGCGGTGATCCCAGGCATCGACGTCACCATCAGGACCAAAGACAGCTCGACGTTCGATGAGACAACAAAGACCGTACGCGGACTTTCAGTCACGGCGACCGCCTTGCGCGAAACGGATGTGATTGCGACGGCGGCCTCGGTTGCTGGTAAGATCGCTGGCGCTGCGAACGCAGCCGTCAACGTGGTGACGGGCACCACCCAAGGCTTGATCGTTGACGCAACCATCAACCCAGCGTCGGGCGGCGACGGACGCACGCGGGACGGTGATGTGAACGTGAAAGCAAGCACGCACACCTATGGCGGTGCATACTCAGTCGGCCTTGCCGCGGCAGGGCTCGGCGGCGTTGTCGGGTCGGCGGTTGCTGACAGCTACGAGACGGTGACGATCGCGAAAGTCGACGGCGCGACCATCGCTGCAGACGACATATCGATCAAAGCAGCGTCGTCGTACACGACGGCCAACGTGGTGGCTGGCGCTGGTGCAGGCCTTGGCGCGGGCGTCGCCGCCGGCGGTGTTGTCACGATCTTTGATGCGACCACGGTTTCGCAGCTCATCGGCGGGAACACGCGCGCGAACTCTCTCGATATCGCAGCGGACTCCGATGCCTTTGTGGGTGGCTTCGGCCTCGTTCTCGCGGGCGGCGCTGTCGGTGCTGCGGGCACGTTCAACGTCCTCGTTAATGAGAGCACCACGGAAGCGTTGATCGGCCGCCGCGATACCCAGAACGATCCTGAAGAGACGACGCTCGTCGAGAGCGATAATGTAGATGTCGCGGCATCGACTGACACGATCGTTGATACCACGTCCGCTGCGGGCGCCATCGGCGGCGGTTTTGGCATCGCTGGCAGTGCTGCAGTGGTCGTGAGTGAGACTCAGACGATCGCTCGGATTGAAACGGCAACAGTCACGGGCGCTCAGCCCGCTTCATCGGTTGATGTGACGTCGGTTGACTCTTTTGACGTCCGTGCACTGACGGCTGGTGCAGCTGTCTCTGCTGGCGCAGGTGCAGGTGCTGGGATCAACGTCGTGACGGCGAAGTCCAAGTCGCTTGCGAGCGTCGATAACAGCACGATCACCACGGGCACCTTCACGATCGACGCCGATGGTCTGACCGACATTGACCTTGATACCTATGCTCTGGGTGCGGGCCTGAGTTTTGGTGTGAGCGGCTCCGTCGCGGTCATCAAGCTGGGTGGTCGCATTGATAGCGGTGCGCAGGATGAGATCAGCGGTACACTGACCACTGCTGAAACCACGGCGGCTGATTCAAGCGATACCAGCCGCAACCGCGCGCTCTCCGATACCGAACGGGCGCAGGCCTCTGGCAGCACCTATGACGTGGACGGAGAGACCTTCAACAACGAGACCCACGTTGTTGCTGCGAACGTCCGCGGCTCGACGATCAACGCGGGCACCATCACCGTCACCTCCGATGCTAAGACGGCGACCCTTAGCGAGGTTGGCAGCGCTGCGGCAGGCGGGATCGCAGGGCTGGGCGCAGCGATCAGCTTCACGACGATCGACACGGGCGTGGCCGCTGGCGTGGACAGCGGATCGACGCTGAACGCTACAGGTCCAGTCACCATCACGGCGGCATCCGGTGACAACGGTGCTGCAGCTTCGGACATCAACGCCCTCGTTGGCGCGGCTGGTCTTGGTGCAGGTCTCGGCGCAGCGAATGCCAACGCCGAGGTGACCTCGCGCGTAGCGGCTGACCTGAGCGGTGTCCTCAACGGCGGCGATGGTGGTCGGCTCACCGTTTCGGCGGCGGACACGACGACGGTTAATTCTGACGCATCCGGACTGTCCGTAGGCCTCATTGGCGCAGCGGGCGTGGTTGTGGCGCGGGCTGAGAAACTCGGCGAGGCATCGGCAACAATTGGCAATGCGAACAACGACATCCAGAACATGCTGGGTGCGACGGTTTCGGCCAATGCAGCAGGCGGTGCGCGTGCGACCGCGCAAGGCGCATCGGGCGGTATCGGGCTAGCGGTTCAGGGAACCGTGGCCACGGCGACCGAGAACACGAGGGTTCAGGCTCGCGTGCGCGACGATTCCACAATTGCATTGGCGGGTACACTGAACGTCGACGCGCGATCAACGCCAAGCACATTTGCTGAAGCCAAGGGCGTTGCCGTGGCAGCAGGCGCAGGCGTTGGCGTCTCCGTCGCTGAGGCAAACGTCGGTACGTCGGGCAATGGCTCGTCGGTCACTGCAGAAGTCGGTGATAGTGTCGACCTGACGATGGTGCTCGGCGGCGTTGACGTGGCTGCAGGCCTGACGGTCTCAGGCCGAACGGCTGAGGCTCGTGCGACGGGGTCAGCTGGCGGTCTTCTGTTTGGTGCGCAAGCGAGCCTGGCATCGGTTGATACGTTTACGGACGTTACAGCTTCAATCGGCGACAATGTCGACCTGGCGATCGGCGGCGTCTCGGTGCTCGCGACGAAGAGCACCAATCAGTTCGCTCAGTCGTCTGGTCAGTCGGGCGGCTTCGTCTCGGTTGGTGCATCCGACAGCGAGGTGAATTCAGGTGGCGATACCCTGGCGGAAGTCGGCGACAACGCTTCGTTCGATAAAGTCCCGACCAGCATCGCCATGCCATCGTTCCGCGTGAATGCGGGCACGTCTGAGATCACCGAGGCGGTCAGCATCTCAGGCAGCGGCGGCGTCATCGCTGGGTCTGCAACTGATACGGAGATCAACTCCAACAGCTCGACAATGGCGAAAGTGGGGAACACGGGCCCGGGCGGCATTCGCGCGCTTGATGTCAATTTGGGCGCTGTCCACGAGGCGCGGTTCCGCGAGCTGGCCGACGCATCGTCGGCAGGCCTTGCAGGCAAGAGCGGGGCAGTGACCAACGTCAACCTCAACAACAGCGCGACGATCGAGGTCGGCGACGGCTTCGAGGTCACAGGCGGCATCATCGATATCCGCACCAATGCGATCACCGAACGCTTCGGCGATCCGGTGAGTGTGAAGGGCGGCGCGGGCGGCCTTGGCGCGTTCGCTGCGGCGGATGGCAACGTCAATATCGACCAAGAGAGCAAGATCACCATCGGCAATGCTGTCAAGCTGGTGACCACCAACGGCTTTAATCTGACCACGGACAACAGTGACATCCGCATGGATGCGCTCAGGGCACTGAACGTTGATGATCACGTGGTTCAGCGTGCATCGGGCGCGTTGGCAGTGCCCACAGCGAGGCTCGACTTCAACGCTGATATCGACAACGCCATTTCTATTGGTAGCGACAGCGAGCTCGATTCCGATGGCGGTATCTATCTCGGCGTTGCGCCCAGTGCGCAGATTGATGCGCGTGCATCGACCAAAACGTCAGCAGGGATTGGCGCAACGGAAGCCGATGTTCTTGCAGGGACCTCGTCGAACACCATCAACATCGACCAGGCAATTTCCGTCGGTGCACGGACACTCGTCAGCTCTGAAAGAGACATTCGCTTCCAGACCGGCGCCAATGCCTTCACCGGGACGCCGTCGCGTATCGATATCGACATCACCAGTGATGCGTACAATTCGGCGGCCATTCCGATTTCGACGACGGCCGATGCCACACTGAATTTCTCCAACGATGCAGCCATCAGTGTGGGGACGGATGCGCGCCTTGAGAGCCTCCGCGATATCATTCTGAATGCTAGCCGCGGTGAGACGGACCTCTTTGCAGAAGGTCAGGCGACCTACGTGATCGGCCTTCTCTTCGGTGTGACCGTCACCGATCGGTCAGGCGACGTTAATGAGCGCGGGGAGGGCAGCCTCTCGATCGGCGGTAGCATTGAAGCAGGCTATCTCGCTGAGCGCAGCTTCGTCATCGATGCGGACGGCAACGTCACGGTGACGGATGAAGAGGAAGATCGTCCCCTCGTTTCGGTGCGAGACGACTTCAATCCGCTTACTGAAGTCCGTGCACGGATTGCTGAGCTCGAGATGCTTCGCGATATGGGTGATACGAGTGTCATCGGCGAAATCGAGATCCTGCGGGAGCTTGAGCGCTTCTTAGACGGGGACAGTGGCGGCTCGAACAATCCGGATCAGACAGGCGGCGGCATCTTCACTCAAGTGGGCCAAAACCCAATCCCAGGCGGCCAGCCTGGCCCGGCACCGACAGGACAGAATGACCGCGACGGCGCGATCCAGATCAGGGACGTCACGGCGGCTTCGGGTAACGTCGAGATCACAGCGGACCGCATCACCAGCGCCAACACTGCGAGTGTGACGTCGAACGGTGGGCCGATCATCGAGATCATCAACCGTTCTGGCCGCGACTTGATCGTTGGCAACCTTGAGATCTTCGACGCGTCCGTGGGCGAAGTGCGCTTCCTCGGCGCGGCAGGTGATCTTGGCGGCATCACGCCGACTGAGGTTCGGAAGGGCGAGCGTTCGGTCATTAGGATCGATAATAGCCCATCCAGCTTCCTGCCGGACAACACGTCGGACCTCTATATCACCGGCGATATCACGAACTCGTTTGGGATCGTTGATATCGACGTGGCGCGCGGCGACTTGCTGCAAACGGCGGTGGTCAACGCGGGCGATCTGCAGATCGACGTGCCTGAAGGCGGCTACTTTGCGATCCTGCCCGACGGCTTGGTCCCCCTTGGGCCTGATGCCAGCACCCGGTTTGAGCAGTACATCATCCTCGAGCAGCTCACGTATCTCCGGGACAACTTCGGTAACCTCAGTACACGCAATATCGATGACGACGTACGCAGGGATGCAAACCTGCCCGTGCTCTTCGGCCCAGAAATCGTCGACAGTGTGGGTAACATTCGAAGCGCGAACGACTTCGCCCAGTTCATGGCGCACTACCTCGGCAACCCAACGGGTAGCCTCACTGACCCTGCCTTTGGTGTCTCAATCGCCAACGGCTTGGTCAATGCGGACGGCAGCAATTCTCGTTTGGGCAGCATCGGCCGGACCGATAACGGGCTCCGGGAGTTTGTTGCCCTCTACGATGGTCTCCTTAACGCCGGGAGTGGCACTATTCCGCTGCTTCCTACTGAACTCGGAAGGATTTCTGGAGGTGTTGGCGGGGTTGGATTGACGATTTCAGTTCCTGAACGTCAGTCCGACATCAATTTCAGAACCATCACCGCCAGCCGAAATCGGGTTGAGCAGGTTCTTGGTCGCAGAAATGAGTTCGCGAACGAAGTCTTCTTCAGCTCACGGCTTGAGCCCGGTAACGGTCTCATCAATGTCGGCGGTACTGTCGGTGTGTTTGCGAAATCAATCGATATCAGCGGCACGGTCATCAGCGGACGTCGCGGTGAACGCTCGTTCCGACTCACACAGGGTGGTGGCAACACCCTCCAGACCTGGATCGATAACCCAGGCTTACGCCCCGTCGTGGCACCTGGAGAGACACCGCTTCCGGAGAACCTCATCGATGTGTCGTCACTGATCCAAGTGATCGGCGGTGATCCCCGTGAGAAGATCAACGCTGTCTACGATTTAGACAGCCAACAGATCATTCTCGACAACGTCTACGCCACGGGCGGCGGCAACATCATTCTGAATGGTGAGATCCTGAGCACCACAGGACAGGGCAACCTCATCGCTCGCAATGGCCGCGGCCAAGTGCAAATCGATAACCTGACCGGTTTTGATATCCAGCTGAACGACATCGACGTTGGTGTGGATACGCGCGGTATTGTTCAGATCACGGACAAGGCCAAACCACAGCTGAACGGTAACTTCCTCACGACATACTACGTCCAGGAAGCTGGACAACCGGTGCAGGTCTACACCACCGATCAGCCCGGCGTTGATTTCCGCGATCTTGATCCGTCACAGGTGATCAACGGAGACAGCGCGACGTATGCGCCGCGTGCTGGGATTGCGTTGCAGTACTTCGAAGAACAATTCCTGATACGGAACAATAATGAACGAGATGATCCGAACCAGGATGACCCGCGGTTTGTGATCTTTGCCATCGATCCGTGGGCGTGGGCCGACCAGGACCCACGGACAGGTCAATCGGTGATTTTGGGCAATCCAAACGCTCCGTATTTCCAGCAGACGGTGAGTGGTGAGCTTTTCAACACATATCAGGTGGGTCTCTCGCTCAATGGCGAAAGAGTTGCGACATCAGCTTGGCCGGTGTCCTATCGTATACGTCGCACCCAGACGGTTCGTGCAGACAATCCGATCACTGTCAGCTTTGAGGGCAATCCTCTCGGTGTGATTGACGTGACCTCCGCTTCCGACATTAGGATCGCGGGTACACTGAACAACCCAACTGGCTTGGTTCGGGTCAACTCGACGAACGGTCAGACCGAACGCCTGGGCAATGGCCGGATCATCGGTAACACCGTTGCGCTTGAGGCCACTGGTGCCATCGGTGCAGCGTCCAACCCGCTTGATGTGTTCATCACCGACGGCGGTGCGCTTGAAGCATTCGCGGGACTGGATGTCGGCCTTCAGGTTATTGGCCAGTCCGACGTTGGAATCCGTCGGGTTGCCTCGCTGGCCGGTGATATCGACCTTCGCGGCAGCAGCACCGCGTTCAACATCGGCACGGTCTCCGCATTGGATGGAAATGTCCTGATCGAGAACTCTGGCGACCTCATTCAGACCTCAACGTCGGGGGCGGCGGTCTCTGGCGATGACATCAGCCTCACGTCTGTCCGTGGACGGATTGGTGACGCTGCAGGCGGCGCGTTCCGCATCGACTCTGGTATCAATGATGGTGTTGGCATTGCCTCAGCCGTCCGCCTCAGCTCCAACGGCGACTTGATCGTCGAGGAGGTCGCGGGTTCGCTCCGCGTGGCGGAGGTTGAAGCCATCAATGGCAACGCGACCCTCATTGCCATGGACGGCGACATCACCAACGCGTTCAGCTCAGCTGAGGTCGATGAGAACCAGGTTGAACGCCTGAACGCAGCCATTGATGCGCTCCTGCTGGGCAGCAATCCCGACGGCTCACCGATGGATGATGGCTCCGACAACATCATCGCTTTCGAAAGCCGCGTCGCTATTCAGTACACAGCGATTGCGCGCATTCGTGAGAAGGCGAGTGTCGACGGAAACAACATGGTGACGCTGACGACGGAGCAGGCGGTTGGCTTCGCTCCTCAATACGCCGCCAGTGTTGATCCTGGACGGACATTCGGTTCACCGGCTGAGCTTGAGGCCTACGCTCAAGCCAACGCGGCTGAGATCAGGGACTTTGTCCAAGCGCAGTACGATGACGCACTGGATTTCTTGACGACAAGTATTCTGACCATCCAGGATGCAGACGGTAACCCATTTGATGCGTCCACGGATGTTCGTTTGAACCTCGTCGGCACACGGGTTGAGGATATACTCAATACCGACAACGAGGTGATCGGTCAGCGCACGGTGCAAGTCACACGGACCGGCATCACGCTGGCTGAGGCCTTGGCTGGACCGGCATTCGATGATGGCATGTTCCAGACCGCCACGGTGGACGTCGTTGACGGATCAGAACTCAATACGCTGCTCGTGACGGGTGTCACGTTCTCTGATGCCCAACTTCAGAACCAGCTTGCTGCGTCTGCGGTTGAGGCTGCTCTTGAGGGTGTCCGTCCTGGTGATACGCTGATCCGTACACCGAGCACCCAGGTCTTTGATCTTGAGTCGACAATCTTCGCCGACAATGTGACGCTCATCACCGGCGGTTCAGTCGGCGGGACATTCGATCCGATCATCGTTGAGTTCCCGACCGGGACAGCGCCGACCTTGACGCCGTTCACGCGAGCGCTGCTCGCCACGGCCTCGCCGGGTGATGTGCTGGTGGAGTTCGACGAGAATGCTGGCCTGACCCGGTTCATCGTCTCGCCTGCGAACCCGCTCTATATTGATACCGGTGTGGTCAATGCCAACGCCGCTGTGGATGTGTTCCTTGGCAGCAACGAGATGCTGACCCTCGGCTCTGTTGTCGGCGCGGGCAATGCGCGGATCTTCGGTCGCGACGGCATCGCCGCCGCCGACTTTGTGACAGCCGGGACGCCGTCAATTTCGGCGACGGATCTCATCATCGAGTCAGCCCTCGGCGCTATCGGTTCTGCTGATCGGCCGCTTGAGGTCTCGCTTGCCGGAGCCATGACCCGCGCTGGTGCGGAGACCGGTGTCTTCATCCGTGATCTGCTCGGCGATTTCTCCGTGGGCAACATTTACTCCAACGGAGACATCAATCTGTGGGCACCGAACGGCGGAATCCTCTCGTCCATCCCGAATGAGGATGTGCATCTTGAGGGCGACAACATCCGGTTTGAGGCCGATGGCGACATTGGCGTGTTCGGCCAGGCGCTCGGCGTTCGGGGCAATGATGGCACGCTGATCGCGATCTCAGAGAACGGCGCAGTCAACTTGCGCTCGCCAGAGACACCGCTCCGCCTACTGAATGTTCAAGCTGGAACGGACGTGGACATCGCATCCAATGGCGACCTCACTGTTGAGGATGAGGTCAGCGGAGGCGGCAATGTCGTGCTCGCCTCAGCAGGTGGCGATCTCGTCCTCGTCGCTGACGCCGAAGTCGAGAGCCGCGGCGGAAACGGCATCCTGACCGGCAACCAGCTTGAATTCGATGCGTCGAGCTCCGTGAGCACGGCTGGCGACCTGAGCCTCAACGCGACCTCTGGTGGATCGAAACTCGGCTCGATCACGGCAGGTGGTACACTGACCAGTCAGTCTGTTGAGGAGACGCTGGTCCAGCGCGACATCACCTCTGGCGACGAGTTCCTCTTCGACGCTGGCGGCGTTATCACGATGGTTGCTGATACCGACTTGGTCAGCACGAATGGCGGCGGCGTCATGACGGGTCACGAGCTCGAGTTTGACGCGTCGAGCTCCATCACGACGGCAGGGGACCTCAGCCTTGGGGCCACCAGCGGTGGAGCCACCCTCGCGGCGATCAACGCAGGCGGTGCGCTCTCGAGCCAGTCGGTTGAGGAGACCCTCATCCAACGGAACATCACCTCGGGAGACAGTTCGGTGTTCGATGCTGGAGGTACGCTGACGATGCTGCCCGGTATCCATGTGGTCAGCACCAATGGCGGCGTGACGATGAACGCGGCCGACATCGCCATGGGCTCCGCTACCACAGTCACGGCGGCTGGCGTGATCGGTATTACCAGCGCTATCGGTGATGTGGTCATCGGTACACTGACCAGCACGTTCGATGGTCCCGGTGCGATCATGATCAATTCGGCAGGAGCCATCCTCCCAACGGAGCCTGATGTCACGAACATCATCGCCACCATGCCGAATGCACAGGTGCGCCTCGATGCGGTCGGCGACATCGGTTCGATCACCCAAGATCGTCCGTTGATCGTTGATCTCTCTTCACTCACGGCGGTGACCACCCAGGGCGATATCTACATCATCGGCCTGTCTGGCTTTGATGCTCCTCTGCTCAGCGCCGTGAACGGAAGCATCAAGCTCCGCATCGATGGCACACTGACGTTCGGCGAGGTTCTCGGTGAGCCCGACATCGTCGTGACCGGCAGCCTGATTGGCGACCGCATGGTGTTCGAGAACGGCATCATCGCGGCCGGTGAGGAGATCAATGTCGGCCTCATGGAGGTTGGTCAGTCGGTCATCCTGCGTGCGCGCGATATTACGTCGAACATTCTCTATACGGATAGCTTAGGCGTCCCGCTAACCCTCAGCGTCACGGGCTTTGATCCGGAAACCGAGGCTGAGACCGTGACGCTGGACCTCGACTCACCGCGCGGTGTGTTCAGTCCAACGTTCTACGCGACGAGCACGGTGATGAGCAGCACGGGTAGCTACTTTGAGTTCGTCGACGGCCGGTCCAGTGGCGATCTGTTGCTCACGACACCTGACGTGCGCCTGGCCATGGACAATGTGACCCCGGCGCCTCGGAACGGGTTTGACATCCAGCTCTACCAACCGAATCGTGCGTTCTTTGCTGTTCTGAACGGCAAGCGTGTGCTGACGGACGCCTATGTCCTTCACTATCTGCCGGGCATTCTCGATACCCAGGTGACCATAGAGAACTATGATGCCATCAGTGTGCGGCGGAATATGCAGCTCGTGAATGTCAATGCGCTGTCAAGTGATCCGTATGGGCTCATGCTGGAACGCAGGGATCATCGCTTGAGCGAAATCCAGCGGCTGCAATCCTTGGGCGAAGCCGACGTCGTTGAATCATCTGGGCCTGGACCTGCAGTGAACGTAGGGTCTTATGCGGGCCCAGTTGGATCGAGCGACTGAGGGGGAACGGCTCATGACGAAGAACAACAATAAGCGCCAAGAACGTTTGCTTTTTACCTCGCTGGCGGCCCTTGCGCTTCCGGTGATCGGGTTCACGCCCGTTTACGCCCAAGACCTGCCGCCAGGCGCTGATCCGACAACGATCAACGAAGCGCTCCGTAGGCGTCAGGAAGCTCTGGAGCCTCAGCGACGCGCTCCGTCGGGCCCGGTGATCAACGCGAAGCCGCTGGTCTTTGACCCACTCAACGACACGGGAGCGACGTTCCTGCTGAACGGCGTGACGTTCGATGAGTCAGCGTTCCTGACGCAGCGCGAACTGGCGGCCATCGCTGCACCCTACCTGGGCAAGACCGTCTCGTTCTCCGACCTAAACGCGCTCCTTGCGGAGGTGAACGCGCTTTACGACGCAGGCGGATATTTGACGGCCCGAGCTGTCCTTGCACCGCAGCGAATTGAGGGCGGGATCATCAAAGTGACCCTCGTTGAGGGCGTGATCGAAGACGTCATTCTCGACGGAAACCAGTATTACAGCACCGGCTTCATCACCAACCGACTGCGGCTTGAGGAAGGCGCGCCAGTCGATCTTCCTGAGCTTGAGCGCCAGCTGCTCCGGTTTAACCGGATGAGCAACGCCGCGGTCATCGCCGACCTTCAGCCGGGCGATGCTTTCGGAACCACGGACATTACGCTGAAGGTTCAGGAGCCGCGCCGGAACCAGCTTGACGTCTTCGTCGACAACAATGGCTTCGACAGCACCGGTGAGTGGGAGATCGGTGCAGTCGGGCGTCGCTTCAGCACACTGATGACCGACGACTTGGTCAGCGGCTTCATCTCTGCAGCCGAGGGAGCGCTGGCAGGCAGCGTCGCTTACAGCATCCCCGTGGGCCGCCGCGGCGCACGCTTCGGAGTTTCCTATGCTGGTGGTCAGACTGAAGTTGTCAACGGTCCGTTTGCTGATCTTTCCGTAGAAGGCAATTCCAGCACTTTTGCAGCGAATGCATCCCTCCCGCTTTTTGTTGGGCGCACCTTCTCACTCAATCTCGGCGGCAATGTCAGCCAGGCGAATGCCCAGACCAGTGTGGACGGTGTCGATACATCGGACACAGACGCGACGATCGGTGAGCTTTCGGTTAATGGCGATATCATCCGCGGCAAGACGATGGCGCTGTTCAGGGTTTCGGGCCTGATTGCCGATACGGAAGAGAAGCTGTTCGACGATACCCGCGATGTGACCGTCTTCCGGGGTAATGCTGCACTGTTCCGTCAGTTCACACCGCGAACCCGCGCGACCATCGACATGCAATGGCAGCATACGGAGGATATGGACCTGCCGGGCATCCTCGAGTTCCAAGTGGGCGGCGCCAATTCGGTGCGAGCCTTCGCGCCCGGAACGCTGGCTGGCGATAGTGGTCTGACCACGCGCTTTCAGGTGGACCAAGACCTCCGGATCGGTACCCAGAACGACGTTGCCGTCTTCGCGTTCTACGATTTTGGACAGGTGGATGTCGCGTTCCCTCCGATCGAACGGAACACATCGGGTGAGGCGATGAACCCCCCAGACCTGACAGACGGTACCGGCGAGTTGTCGGTGGAGAACCTGGCGATCAGCGCCGCTGGCGTCGGCTTTCGAATGAACCGGACCGACAGAGCCACGCTGTCAGGCTCCGTCGCCGTTCCTCTGGACGATGCGGACCTTCCCGAAGCAGCGGATGTCCGGGCCTTCGTGAACCTGAGCGTGCGTTTCTGGTAGGTCTCTGGCGCGACGAGCGGCGCTTGTGATCTGCGTTACCCCGCGTTAACCTTTCCCCTTGGGATCCAGCTGGGGAAGCCAGACATGCTTATTCGACTAGCCGCGGCAGCGCTCGTAGCCGCATCATCGTTCGCGTTCGCGCAGGAGGAGCCAGCCTCCGAAGCACCGCCGGAACTCCTCGATGCTCAGGCTGAAGCCGCCGTCATGCTCGATGACATGGCCTCCGGCGAGGTGGCTGCGTTCTTCAACGATAGCGTCAGCGCGCCGATCAACGTGGTTTGCCCGTTCAAAGGCGAGGTCGACTACGAGCCAGGCGAGGTCAGTTGCGGCTTTATCGAGGTTCCTGAGAACCGCTCCGACCCTGACAGCCGCACCATCCGTCTTCTCTACACCAAGCTCCATGCGAAGGCTGGTCTCGAGAAAGACGACGATGACGAAGCAAAGCCCGACGAGGAGGAAGAGGAACTCGTCGAGCGCGATGATCCCATCGCCTACCTCACCGGCGGCCCAGGTGCTCCGGTTGTCTATTATGTGGGCCGTTTCAAAGACCACGATGTCCTGAAAACCCGCGACATCTACATCCTGCAGCAGCGCGGCATTGAAGAAAGCGGTGCCTTCTGTCCGTTCTATGGCACCATCCGGCCTGAACTCTACAAAGCCAAGAATATCCTCGAGTCCGAACTTGAGAGTGCGGAGCGTCTGAAAGCTTGCCTGGAGGCTGCGAAGGCCCGCGGCGTTGACATCACTGCGTACAACACGGTCGAGAATGCCCACGACGTGCGTGCTCTGCGCCGGGCCCTCGGCTTTGAGACATGGAACGTATGGGGCATCTCCTACGGCTCCCACCTCGGCCAGATGCTGACCCAGGTGGATCCCGAAGGCACTCGGGCGCTCGTGATCGATGCGATCGTTCCGAACAGCCTCGAAGACCTGATGCGTTTCGCCAAGTGGATCTCTCTCGATTTTGAGAAGATCTTTGAGCGTTGCGATGAGACCGGCGGTCCGCATTGCGATGGTCTGAAGGAGCGCCTTTACGCCCTGGTCGACGACCCGTGGCTGCGTGTGGAGGTCCCTGACGGTGAAGCCGTTCCGGCTGGTGAAACGTACCTGCCGCCCTACATTGCGGGCTTCGTTGCGTTCTCGATGATGTACGAGCAGGACAAGTATCCGGCGATGCCCGCGGTGATCGATCACCTGGTAGAGAAGTTTGAGCAGGGTGATCCCGAGCTGTTCACCGGCCTCGCGGGCGTCCTCACCGGTGGCGGTGACCAGGGGATGAGCACCGCGATCCGCTGTAACGATGGGTACTATCAGGCGTCTGCTGACGATCTGCCTAAGGACATTGAGGAGTATCCACTGTTCGCCAACGCGCTTTCGACGCTCGAAGGTTCGCGTGCGATGGCTCAGGCGTGCATTGATGCCGGGGCAGGTCCGCGAGATCGCTCAGACTACCAGCTCGTTCAGACCTACATTCCCACACTGATCATCAATGGTACCTGGGATCCGATCACGCCTGCGCCGCTGGCTGAGCTGATCGCTCCAGGGTTCTCCAACGGTCGGTTGATTAAGGTGCCTTACGCTGGCCACGGGCCGACACGATCGATGAGTGAGTGCTCGGGCGATGTCCTGACGGCGTTCTATGATGATCCGAACCAAGACCTCTCTGCGCTCGACGCCTCGTGTTTCGAAGAGGGGCCGGGGGCACCTGAGTTCGTGCAATACAAGACGACGGATCTTCCTCTCAAGGCTGCCGCTCTGATGGCGAAGGATGAGCGTAAGCCGCTGATGGTTGCAGGCGTGACCGCCGGTCTATCTGGCCTGGTTCTCGGCCTGAGCTTGGTCCTGATCCCCGTTGGTTTCCTGGCCCGTTTGGGTTCGCTCGGCAAAGCCAGCGACCTTGCGACAGGCGATGGGGCGACGCGTCTTCTGGCGCTGCTGACGGCAGCAACAGGTGTTGCAGGGCTTGGTATGCTGGGGCTTGGCGCGCGGGCGGCGATGGAGATCGCCGAAGAGTCACTGCTTGCAGGCCTTGCCGGACCGGCGCCTTACGCGCCCTGGGTTCTGCTCGTCTCCGCGGCGCTAGGAGCGCTGCTCCTGATGCGGACGATCACGATGCGGTTTGGTCAACCCGTCCGCATGGGGACTTTCCTAGGCTTCCTCCTGATCGGCGCATCGGCCGTGATGCTCTTCATCACAGCCTTCACCTGGGACCTCGGCCCCTACTAAGGGCCGAGGCGCCAGCGCCGTTTACTCTTCGTGCTGCACAGGCTCGGCGTCAGCCTTGCCGAGCAGGTCCAGCGCGAAGGCGTAGAGGTGGGCGCGCTCTTCCAGGCGCTCAAACCGCGCGGCTGATCCGCCGTGCCCTGCGCTCATGTTCATCCGTAGGAGGAACGGTCCACCTTCCGTCTCGCCGCGCAGACGCGCAATCCACTTGGCCGGCTCCCAATAGGTCACGCGGTAGTCGGTGAGGCCACCCGTCGCAAGGATCGGCGGATAGGACTGCCCCGCCGCGATGTTGTCGTACGGCGAATACTCCGCGATCCAACCATACTCTTCGGCAGAGGTGATCGGGTTGCCCCATTCCTCCCACTCCGGCGGAGTCAGCGGCAATTCGGCATCAGAGATCGTGGTGATCACGTCGACGAACGGCACTGCGGCCATCACACCGGCAAAAAGATCAGGCTGCAGATTAACCGACGCCCCGACGAGCAGACCGCCGGCCGATCCGCCGTAGGACACGATGTTGCCCTTCGACGTATACCCCTGATCGATCAGCGCCATGGCCGCGTCGTTGAAGTCCGTGAAGGTGTTCATCTTCTTGTCGAATTTACCATCGAGATACCACTGCCGCCCCTTCGCTGAGCCGCCGCGGATATGCGCCAGCGCGTAGACCACGCCGCGGTCGACCATCGACAGGACGGAGGTGGAGAAGCTGTCTGGGATATAAGCCCCATAACTTCCGTACCCGTACAGAAGCATCGGCGCAGTCCCATCAAGCGGTGTATCTTTCAGCCTCAGGACCATGACGGGGATCTCTTCACCATCACGTGCGGGCGCCATGACCATGTCGACGACGTACAAGGACGGATCGTGACCTGAAGGCACTTCCTGCACTTTGCGAAGCTCGCGTTCCCGGGTCGCCATGTTGTAGTCGAACGTCTGCTCCGGTGTCGAAGGGCTCTCGTAGGAGAAGCGCACCATGTCGGTATCGAACTCGCCCCAACCGCGCAGGCCCAGCGCGTAGGCGCCTTCCTCGAACGCGATCGCATGCTCATTCCGTTCGTAGTCCCCGACAATCAAACGGGGCAGGGCCTCGGAACGCTCCACACGGACGATATAGTCCTCGAAGGTCACGAACCCTGCGACCAGCGTGCCCGGCTCATGGGGAAGCCAGTCCTCCCACGCATCGCGGCCAGGATTATCCACCGGAGCACGGACGATTTTGAAGTCCACCGCATCGTCAGCGTTCGTACGGATATAGAAATATTCGCCGCGATGATCGACGTCATAAAGCTGATTATCCACGCGCTCAGCGATCAGGCGGGGCTCAGCCATCGGGTCGGTGGTCGGGATCGCGTAGCTTTCAGACGTCACGCCGTTGCCAACGCTGATAATGAAGAACTCCTCCGAGGACGTGGTTCCCATGCCGAGGAACATGCCATCATCGTCTTCTTCATAGACCAGTCGATCTTCGGACGGATCGGTGCCGAGCACATGGTGTTTGATCCGCTTCGGACGCTGGTTGTCGTCCCGCTCAACATACAAGAAACTCTTCGAGTCAGCGGCCCAGCCGACATAGCCCGCCGTGCTGCCCAAGGTTTCTTCATACTCCTCACCGTCCTCAATGTTCCGGATACGGATGTCGTAGTACTCAGAGCCCACGCGGTCGATACCGTAGGCAAGGAGATCGTGGTCTGGCGAAACGCTCAAGCCGCGAACACTGAAAAAGTCCTCGCCTTCACCTTCCTTGTCGCCATCGAAAAGGATCTGCTCCGGCGCGTCTTCATTCTCCCTGCGGGCGAGAATGACGTACTGGCCGCCCTCACGATAGCGGGAATAGTACTCATACGGACCATCTCGCATCGGAACCGAGCTGGCGTCCTCTTTGATCCGGCCACGCATCTCTGAGACGAGAGTGGTGCGCAGGCTCTCCAAATGGGAAGTCGAGGCTTCGTAATAGTCCACCTCTTCCTCGAGGTAGTC
Organism: Pseudomonadota bacterium; assembly: GCA_039198765.1. GTDB lineage: Bacteria > Pseudomonadota > Alphaproteobacteria > Caulobacterales > Parvularculaceae > Parvularcula. Next base: position 18,437 of record JBCCTF010000005.1, on the reverse strand, counting down.
GCGAATATCCGTGCGCAAAACGTCAGGCTCGCGCAGGACTTGCTGCCAATTGTCATCACGCAGCCAGGAATAGGGGTCCACCCGCGTGATGTCGTGCTGGGTGATCTCTTCTTCACGCCTTTCAGCCATCGGCGGGGTCAGCTCTGCTTGGCGTTTGATGAGCATCGGCGCAGCTGCTTCTTCTTGCGCCTCCGGTTCAGAGACCTCGCTGTTCTCGCAGGCTGCGATCGCGAGGAGGCCTGCGCCAAGCAGGCAGAAGGATTTTTTAGACATGGGGTACCTCGGGGAAGGTTTGGTGCTTCGTCAGGTTTATCGATACACGGTAAAGGGTTCGCTCCGATAAGGGAAGGCGGCCGAACGCTCGCTGGCTGCACCATTTCCCTTTCAAAAGCGCCATTAGTCGTTTTAAGTCTCGCCGACAGCAGAGGCGTGCCGACAGAGCGCGCCCTTTAGGTGGGAAAGGCCCGGGCTATGCGACTGCAACACTTCAGAAATTTCGTGATGGCGGGCGCTTCGGCCAGTCTCTGTGTATTGGCATCTCCCGCTGCAATCGCAGATGATCATGACGAGCGGTTTGATGATTTCTACGGCGACGCGGTTCAGTACCGCAGCGTCGGACCCAGCCGCGGTGGGCGTGTGACTGCAGTTGCGGGGCATGCTGACGATTCCATGACTTACTACATGGGCGCCACGGGCGGCGGTGTCTGGAAAACAACCAACGGCGGTGCGAGCTGGTCGGTGCTGTCGGATGAAGATTTCAAAATGGGTTCCGTTGGAGCCATCGCTGTTGCGCCATCAGATGCCAACGTGGTCGTGGTCGGCATGGGCGAGTCGCCTTTCCGAGGTGTGTCGTCGTCCCAAGGCGACGGGGTGTACGTCTCAACCGATGCTGGCGGTTCTTGGCGCCATGTGGGTCTGAAAGACACACGGCAGATTTCGTCCGTGGTCATCGATCCGAACAATCCTGACCGTTGGTGGGTTGCGGCGCAGGGCGACATCTGGGCGGGCAGCGATGCGCGCGGTGTCTACATGACCGATGATGGTGGCGCGAACTGGACCAAAGTGCTGGCCGGAGAGAACGAAACAACGGGTGCTGTCGATCTCAAGATGGACCCGAGCAATCCGCGCATTCTCTATGCTGCGATGTGGGATCATCAGCGTACCCCTTGGTTGATCCGTTCTGGCGGCGAAGGTTCTGGGATCTGGAAGTCGGCGGACGGCGGCAAAACGTGGAATGAGCTGTCCGATGACCTGCCGGAAACCATGGGTAAAATCGGCGTTGCGCCATCGGGCGCCAAGCCCGAGCTGGTCTTTGCGGTCATCGAGGCCGACGATGGCAAAGGCGGTGTCTACCGCTCTGATGATGGCGGCGAAAGCTGGACCCAGACCAACGCGACCCGGAAGGTGCAGCAGCGCTCCTGGTACTACATGGACATCTTCGCCGATCCGCAGGACGCGAATACGGTCTATGTGTTGAGCGCACCGTTCCTTCGTTCGGTAGACGGCGGGAAGACGTTCTCATCCATCCGTAATCCGCACACGGACCAGCACGATCTGTGGATCAATCCGGACAACCCGGACGTGATGATCCTGGGTAACGACGGCGGCGGTACGGTCAGCTATGATGCTGGTCAAACATGGTCAACCCAGAACAATCAGCCCACGGCGCAGTTCTATCGAGTCAACGCGGACAATCGTTTCCCGTACCGCATTTACGGCGGTCAGCAAGACAACTCCACCGTCGCGATCTCCAGCCGAGGCCTGGACGGCGGCATCGGTCGCGAAGATTTTCAGGCAGTCAGCGGCGGGGAGAGTGCATTCATCGACTTCGCCGACACGCCCGATGTCCGCTACGTCTATGGCGGCAGCTATCTCGGGACAATCTCTGAATATGATCTGCATAATGACATTGAGCGGGACGTCAACGGCTATCCGGAATTCGCGTTTGGCGTTGATCCAAAAGACCGCAAGCATCGCTTCAACTGGAACGCGCCGATTGTCGTTTCGGACCACAACCCAGAGGTCATCTACCACGCTGGTGAAGCGGTCTTCCGCTCTACGGATCGGGGCTACTCCTGGGAAGCAATCAGTCCTGACCTGACTCGCAACGACCCTGAAAAGCAGGGGCCGATGGGTGCGCCGATCACCAACGAGGTGTCCGAGAACTACAACACGATCGCCTACCTTGCTGAAAGTCCGCATACGGCGGACGTGCTCTGGGCTGGCTCCGATGATGGCCTGGTTCATGTCACGGGCGATGCAGGCAAAAACTGGCGCAATGTCACGCCTAAGGGACTGCCTGAGTCGCTGATCAACGCGATTGATCCGTCCCCGCACAAACCTCGCCGCGCCTACGTCGTTGCCACGCGCTATAAATATGGCGATCGCGAGCCGCGGATCTACCGCACGGATGATCTGGGCAGAAACTGGACCCGGATCGACGACAGCCTGCCGCGTGATGAAGCCCTGTTCGTCAGGGTGGTGCGCGAGGACCCAGAAGTTGAAAACCTGCTCTATGCCGGAACAGAGACGGGCCTCTACGTTTCGTGGAATGGCGGTGATGACTGGAAGGCCTTGCAGCTCAACCTTCCGCATACGCCGATTACGGACATCAAAGTGCACCACGGTGACCTCGTGGTCGCAACCCAAGGGCGGGGCTTCTATGTGCTCGACAGCCTGAACGTGATCCGTGCCGGTGATCCCGCGAAGGTCGAGGACAAGGCGCTCACTCTGTACACACCAGAAGTCTCGATCCGTCGCGAGACCGCTGGCGGTGCAGGCGGTACGAAAGCGCAGAACCCTGCCGAGGATGGCGGTGCTCTGATCTTCTACCACCTCGCCGATGAGCCTGACCTCGAAGAAACGCCGCTCAAGGCTGAAGTCCTGGATCACGACCGTAAGGTCATCGCCGAGCTTGAGGCCGATGCCGAGGTTGGCGCCGACGGCAACGACGATAGCCTTCCGTATGCAGAGGGACTCAACCGCATCGTCTGGGATCACTCTGTGATGGATGCGGTGGCTGCCAAAGGCCTCTACCACGTGGGCGGCGACAGCGACGGCGTGTCCGGTCACCGCACTGGCCCCGGCACCTACACCGTGCGGATGACTCTCGGCGAAGCGATCTTCGAAGCGCCTCTAGAGATCAAGTGGGACCCAAGGCTTGAGACGAGTGCAGAGCAAATCGCGGAGCAACAAGAGGCTCTCGGTAAACTCCGTACAATGATCGACAGCCTCCACCGCTCGATCAATGCGATGAGCACTGCGAAATCTCAGGCAACGCAATTCAAGACTGTCCTCGAAGAGACAGGCGGTGACCAATCAGTCATTGACGCCGCTACAGCGCTCACTGAGGCGGTCGATGAATGGACCGAGAGTGTTGCCAACTTCAAGCGGGAAGGCTTCCAAGACGTCCTCAACTTCCCAGATCGTCTGTCTACAGACCTACAGTTCCTCTACGGGAATGTGGATGGCACCACCACGGGCCTCACCAAAGGCATGCGCGACCGGATGGCGGATCTCACCGTCCGTTGGGAAACCGCGATGAAGGAACGGGTCGACGTGCTGGCTGGTCCCGTGGCTGCTTTCGAGGAGGCGTTGGCCGAAGCGGACGTTGCGCGCATTGTTCTTCCGCCACTCACGGAAGATGACGAGTAGAACCACGCTGGCGGTGCCAGGGGCCTGCTCCTGGCACCATTCACTGCATTGCACACAGACGCTTGTGCCCATGTCCTGAGCGGTTAGAGTTGCGAAAAAAAACAAGCGGCGTTTCGGCCGTTGGGAGGTTTCGCTGTGTTCTGGCGTCCATTCGTCTTCGCTCTATCACTCTCTGTTGGTCAGCTGGCCACTGCCGGCGCTGCGCAAGCGTCGGTTGATCACCACGAGGCCAGCGCGTCCGCACCTCGCCACGTCGAAGTCACGGGCGATATCCGGTCGGGCTATGGCCTGAGTATCGATGGCCAGCCCTTCGAAATCAAAGGCGTCGGCCTCGGTCAGCCGTCCGATGAGCGGTTTGAAGCTTTGGTGGAGGCTGGCGGAAACTCTGTCCGGACTTGGAACGCACGCGACGCTGACAAAGTCCTCGCCTTGGCGAAGAAGCACGGCGTTATGGTCGCTCTTGGCCTGGATTTCGCGCAAGAGCTCCACGGCTTCGACTATGACGATGAGGAGGCGGTCGCCGAGCAATATGCGGAAGTAATTGCCAAGGTCGATCAGTACAAAGATCACCCTAACCTTCTCATGTGGATCATAGGGAATGAGCTCAACCTGAACTTCTACGGCGAAGGTGAGATCATCCTCGTCAATCCAAAGGTCTACTCGGCGCTGAACGACGTCACGAAGTACATCCACAAGGTCGATCCGCACCATCCCGTGTCCACGGCTTTCGCAGGGTATCTGCCTGAGCACATTGCTCACGCGATCCCGCACATGCCTGACCTCGATATCCTGTCGATCCAGCTCTATGGGGATCTTGTCCGACTGCCCGAGTTTATGGGGTCTGACCCCAGCGCTCTCCCTGTGATGATCACGGAGTATGGTCCGCTCGGCCACTGGGAGATGCCGACAACCGCTTGGGAGCGTGAGATTGAGGAGCCGAGCTGGCTGAAAGCCTCAGGCATGGCAGGCCGGATCGAACGCTACCTCGAAGGCGACACGACAGGCCGGATCATCGGTAACTTCGCCTTCTACTGGGGCTTCAAGCAAGAGCGGACGGCCACATGGTACAGCCTCATCACGCCGGAGGGGCACACCGATGCGCGTACGGATGAACTGATCCGCTACTGGAAAGGGGCGTACCCTGAGAACCGCGCTCCGCTCGTTGCGCGCATGACAATCAATGAGAAGGTCCCGCAAGACAACATCATTCTCAAGGCCGGTGAGATGTACACGGCGGAAATTCAAGTCATCGACCCTGAGGGTGAGGACGTCCGCACCGTCTGGACACTGATGGAAGAGGTGAAGGCCAAATCGGAAGGCGGTGAGGCGGAAGCCGAGCCGGAGGGCGCCGCCCTGACCATCCTCGCTGAAAGCGACACCTTGCTGGTCTTCAACGCCCCGGAAGAGCCTGGGGAGTACCGCCTCTATGCGACCACCTATGACCCGGAAGATCGCGTCGGCACCGCCAATGTCCCGGTCATGGTCGTCTGCGCCACGTGCGACACGACCAGCGCGCCGGCGGCGAAAGAGAGCGATTAGTCTCGTCCTGGCGGGCCGGTGACGCGCCGGAGACGATGCGCTAGATCGTTTTCGACCTCGCAGAGAAGAAGGCGGCAGAGATGGTGCGCACGAACAACCGATGGCGCAGCGCGATTGCAACGCTCGTGATGGCGGTCGCGGCACCTCTCGCAAACGCAGCCGACGATGATGTCGAGTACGCGCCCTACATTATGGTCGAGGACGCCCTGAACACCACGCAAGCCACCATCGCGCGGGCACGGGAGGAGGGCAAACTGGTGCTCATAGTGCTGGGCGCCAACTGGTGCCACGACAGCAAAGCCTTCGCCAAACGACTAGAAAATTCCGAGCTGAAGGCAGTCTTAGACGAGAGCTACGAGACCCTCGTGATCGGCGTCGGCTACTATGAGCAGGGATTCGACGTGGCCAAGGCCTTCGGCATCGAGATCTACACCCACACCCCGACCGTCCTGATCTACGACCCCAAGTCCGAGGCCGTGATCAACATGGACGACCACCACATCTGGCGCGACGCCGCCCGGGTGTCAGAGGAAGAGACGCTCGCCTATTTCAAGGCGAAGGCCGACCCCGCCGGATGGTCGCCCATCCCTGAAAGCGCTACCTACAGCGCCGAACTGAACGCGTTCGAGAGGCAGCAGGCTCTGCGCCTCCGCGAAGCTTACGCCTTTATCGGCCCCAAAATCGAAGCCCGCTCGGACGACCTCAATGACGTTTGGGCCCCCATCAGAGACTTCCGGTACAACTTTACCAACGATATCACACGCCTCCGCCAGGAACACCGGGAGGCTGCCGCGTCCGGCGAGGCGTTTGATCCTGAATGGCCCACATACGAGCCGTTCCCATGGGATGAGACTGAGGCTCAAGAACCCTCCGAGCGGTGATCCTCACACTCGTGTGATTGTTGGCATACTGAGCGATAAGCAACGGCGTAAACGGTGCTTCTCAGCTGCGCGCCGTAACCTTCTGCCCTCCATCCCGAACAGCATGGTGAAGGATGTTTCACGTCGGCCTTTGAGCCGCATTCTGAAAGAGGGTTCCGCCATGACACTGTTATCACGCGCAAAAAGCTTAGCCACCGTCGGCATCGCCGGCTTCACATCGCTCGTCTTCCTCGACTCTTTGAGGTATAAGTTCACCAACCATCCGAACACGCAGGAAATCTTTGGCCGTTTGGATGCCTGGACGACCTCACTCGGTGCCCCCGGACTGTTCGCCCAGACCGGCCTCTTCAGCCAGTACGTGATCGGAACAGCTGAGCTCGTCGCAGCAAGCTTGCTCCTCATCGGTATCCTGCCGCGCTTTCAAAAGCTGCAAGCCGTCGGTTCACTTATCGCCGTCGGTGTGATGACCGGAGCGATCTCGTTCCACCTCTTCACCCCCCTAGGCATTGATCCCAACAACGACGGAGGCAGCCTATTTGTGGCGGCTATCATCGTCTGGAGCCTCACCGTCCTTATGCTGATCATCAGGCGTAAAGATCTGACGGAGACGTTCGGCGCTTTTACCAGAAGCTTCGCTCCCCTACGGGCGTAAACACAACCGACCTCTGTTAGGGTGGGTCAGCCACCCTAACATAACTGCGCCTTGTTTTGAGATCAGTGTACATAGATGAGACACCAGAATCCCGACCGTCGGCCTCAATCAGAGCAGCGATTGGCGACGGAAGTGGTGCCGCATGCCGGACTCGAACCAGCGACCTCCTCATTACGAATGAGATGCTCTACCACCTGAGCTAATGCGGCTTGAGTGCCGGGGGCTAGCGCAACCGGGTTAGCTGCGCAAGCTGGCACCTTGTTTTTCCGCGGCAGCGACGATTTTCGCCGAGACCGCTTCGATGTCCTTATCCGTCAAAGTCTTCACGGTTGGTTGCAGGACGACCTCAATCGCCAGGGAACGCTGGCCTTCCGGCACGCCTTCGCCGCGATAGACGTCAAACAGGCGGACATCGGTGATCAGCGCTTTGTCGGCGCCGGTTAGGCCGCGCATCAGGTCCTGAGCGGGCTTTGCCTCGGGGTACAGGAAGGCGAAATCGCGGCGGACGGGCATCAGCTCGTGCAGGGCCGCGGGGGCTTTCGTGGCCGAGGCGCGTTTGGGAGCGGGCACGGCGTCGAGTTCGACTTCGAACACCGCAACGGATCCGGTGAGGTCATACGCCTTGGCGACGCTTGGGTGCAGCTCGCCGAAGCGGGCGAGGACGTTCTTTGGTCCAAGCTTCAGGCGGCCTGCGCGACCGGGGTGGAAGCCTGCGGGTGCTTCGGCGTCGACCATCAGTTTGCCGGCAGGAGCGCCGATGGCTTGTAGGACGCTGAGGGCTAGAGCTTTTGCATCGTAGACGGATGGTGCGTTTGCGGACGAGTTCCAGTCGCGGGCGCCTGCGCCCCAGATGACGCCGGTGGCCACGGTTCGCTGGCCGTTCGGCGCATCGCTGGTGTAGGCGCCGCCGACTTCGAACAGGGCGACACGCTCTGCGCCGCGGGCTGCGTTGCGTGATACTGCGAGCAGGAGGTTGGGGAGGGGACCTGGGCGCATGACGGAGAGGTCGGCGCTGATGGGGTTGAGGAGCGAAAGCTCAGCAGGCTGATCAGCGAATTGGGCTGCGCCCTCGGCATCGGTGAAGGCCCAGGTGACAGCCTCCATGAGGCCATGGCTGGCGAGCACTTGGCGCGCTGCGTTGGCGCGGGCTTCGGCCAGCGACGGGTGCCTGCGGGGAGCATCGCTAGCGGGCGGCAGGACCGCAGTCGGGAGATGATCGAGGCCGTGGATACGCGCGACCTCTTCGACGAGGTCCGCTTTTCCCTCAATGTCGGGGCGCCAGCTTGGTGCTTCGACTGACCAGAGGTCGCCTTTGGTCACATTGAAGCCGAGTTGGGTGAGGACGGCTTCTTGTTCGCTCTCGGGGATGTCCATACCAGTGAGGCGTTTGACCTCCGTGGGCGGATAATCGATGGTCATGGTTCCAACGGGAGGCGAGCCTGCCGTGGTCATGGACGAGGCTTCTCCGCCGCACACGTCGAGGATCATTTGCGCTGCGCGGGCAAGGCCGTCGTTGAGGCTCTCGGGGTCAATGCCGCGCTCAAAACGGTAGCGTGCATCGGAGACGATGCTCAGCTTGCGGCCGGTTTTCGCGATTGTGAGAGGATCAAAGTAGGCGCTTTCGATCAAAACATCCGTGGTCGTCTCATCGCAGCCTGTGGAGACGCCGCCCATGATGCCTCCGAGGCCGAGGACGCCGCTGTCATCGGCGATGACGCACATGGTCTCGTCGACGTCATACTCTTTGTCGTTCAGCGCCATGAAGCGCTCGCCAGCGGTACCCATCCGTGCACGGACGCCGCCTTTGAGTTTGGCAATGTCATAGACGTGCAGTGGGCGGGCCGCGTCGTAGGAGAGGAAGTTGGTGACGTCGACCAGCATGTTTATCGGGCGCAGTCCGATGGCGGTCAGGCGAGCCTGCAACCACTCGGGCGAGGGGCCGTTCTTCACGCCGCGGATGACCATCGCGCTGAAGGCAGGGCAGGCTTCTGGCGCTTCGGTGGTGACAGCGATGGGCTGCTCGAACGCGCCGCCTACGGATGGAACCTCAAGCGGCTTCAGTGTGCCAAGGCCAGCTGCAGCCAAATCGCGGGCGATGGCGCAGACACCGTTCGTGTCCGGACGGTTCGGGGTCACTTCAAAGTCGATGACGGGGTCCAGCGGTCCCACCACCTCGGCGAGGGGGGTGCCGACGTCCGCTTCCTCGGGCAGTTCCATGATGCCATTGTGGTCATCGCCCAGCTCAAGCTCGCGGCTTGAACACATCATGCCGAGGCTCTCAACGCCGCGGATTTTGGCCTTGGACAGCGTCACGTCGATGCCGGGAATGTAAGCGCCCACAGGGGCATAGGCGACCTTGATGCCCGTTCGCGCGTTAGGCGCGCCGCAGACGATCTGCATCTCGCCGTCTTTGGTCTCGACACGGCACACCCGCAGACGATCCGCATCCGGATGAGGCTGCGCGTCCTTCACAAAGCCAACGGTGACGGGCGCCAGCGCTTCGGCAGGGTCGATGACTTCCTCGACCTCAAGACCTACTTTGACCATCGTCTCGACGATTGCATCAAGAGAAGCATCCGTATCCAGATGATCCTTCAGCCAGCTCAGTGTGAATTTCATGTCCCGCCCTTCTCGTCGCAGGCTGTCGTGATGCCGCAGACCGGCATGGTCGCGTTTGTGTGCTGATTAACCATCTGTCCGGGCTCCCGGTCGTGAAGCAACGTATCCGGACCAAAGCGCCGCCGCGGGGTCCTTGGATGGTTCGCACGCATTCACAGGCTCAGGCCTTCCGCGGTTCAGCATATGTTTTGTCCAGCACTTGCCAAAGACGGAACAGTAGCACGCCACCACATCGAACTTGGTGTAGGCCTCCGCAGCGTCATAGAGCAGATGCTCGCGCAGGGTTTCCGTCAAGTCTTTCGGAAACTGAAAAGCCATCACGGTTCGGTCTTCGCCGATCGGGTAGTAGCCGAGCCCTGCATCCCAGCTGATCTCAACCGCGCGGTCGAGGTCGGGATTGAGAAACAGGTTGGAAAACTCACTCCACTCCGTGAGCGGACGATTCTCATAGAGAAACTCCAAGCTCTCCACATAGGCGACCCCGTGCCCCGTGTTATGCACCCGGAGATGAATGTCTGGGACAGCAAAATCGGAGCCGCCTTCGATCTCGATGATCGGGATAAACGCTGCTTCCTGCGAGCGGCGCATCAAGCGGCTTTCATCCCATGCGATGAACACGGCGACCACACTGGTCACCAGTGCAGCGATCGCAATGATGGAGTTGGAATCGACTTTTTTCACGCCGCTCTCACACCTGCTCGGGCGGGAAGCCGTAATGTTCGATCCAGCGCGTGTCGCCAGAGAAGAAGGCACGCAGGTCCGGGATGCCGTATTTCAGCATCGCCAGGCGGTCGATGCCCATGCCGAAGGCGAAGCCCTGGTACTCGTCCGGGTCCAGACCACAGGCTTTCAGCACGTTCGGATGCACCATGCCGCAGCCCAGGATTTCCATCCAGTCCGCACCCTGACCAATCTTAATGCCGCCATCCACACGCTCATAGCCGACATCCATCTCGGCTGAAGGCTCCGTGAACGGAAAGAAGTGCGGGCGGAAGCGGGTCTTCAGTTCCTTCACACCGAAAAACTCACGGCAGAACGCTTCCAGCGTGCCTTTGAGGTGGCCCATATGGGTCTCGCGGTCGATGACCAGGCCTTCGACCTGGTGGAACATCGGCGTGTGGGTCTGGTCGCTGTCGCAGCGGAACGTCCGCCCCGGCGCGATGACGCGTAGCGGCGGCTTCTCATTCATCATGGTACGGACTTGCACCGGCGAAGTATGAGTTCGCAGCACCATTTTTGAGCCGTCTTCCTTAGGAGGGAAGAAGAACGTGTCGTGCATCTCCCGCGCGGGATGCTCCGGCGGGAAGTTCAGCGCGGTGAAGTTATGGAAGTCGTCCTCAATGTCCGGGCCAACGCGGACATCGAAGCCCATGGCCGCGAAGATCTCTGAGACCTCCTCGAACACCTTTGTCAGCGGGTGCAGGCGGCCCTCGCCGCCGGTGGAGACGGGGAGGGTGACGTCAACGCGCTCCTCCTCAAGCCGCTTGGTCAGCGCTTCCTCATCAAGCGTGGTCTTCCGCGCCGTGATCGCGTCGGCAATGCGCGTCTTCAAACCGTTGAGCGCTGGGCCAGCCACCTGTCGCTCCTCAGGAGACATCTTCCCGAGGGTCTTCATCTTCTCTGAGACCACGCCCTTTTTGCCGAGCGCCTGGACCCGAACATCTTCCAATGCATGCGCGTCAGAAGCGCGCGCTATCTGTGCACTGAGGTCCTGTTCGAGGGCGGAAAGTTCGTCGTCGAGCGCCATGGGAGCGGATGATCCTTCGTGAGCTTTCTGGCTGGGTTCCAGCCAACCTCCGGCGTGTGCCAGCGCCTGGGCGGAAGATCAATAACTGGCTGCGCTCAGTTCTCGCCCTGCCATTTTCTGGGCACTTAGGCGGAAATCGCTTTGTGACTTCAAGGCTTCATTATTCAATCAAGGGTAGTATTAGCTACATGAGACAATCTGATGCAAAACCCAAGAATTTGATCCCGCTCTACCTGCTCGCGGGAGCGCTCATCGTGGTCATGGTGGTCACCAGCCACGTGATGGCGATCCGGGCGCTGCATGGTGGGGGCGAGGCCGCACTTGCCATCAACAGGAGCGGTTTCCAGCGGCTTCTCACGCAGAGGATCGCTCATCTGACGTTGCTCGAGCATCTTGAAGGCGAAGGCGGCGAGGCGACTGAAGAGCTCGATGCTGCCCTCGAAAGGTTTGCGGAGGGCCATCGCGCGCTTTACTATGGCGGGGCCCTCGGTTTGTCCGAGAGCGGAGCAATTGAGCGGCGGCCTATTGCACAGGTTTGGATGGACGGTAGCACCCTCGATCAACGGGTTGCTGACTACATGCGGAGAGTGGAGCGAGCGCGGGCTGGCGATGATAAGGCCCTCGCGGCCGTGACGAGCATCGAGTTAACCGCTGCGCTTGTTGATCACTTGAACATCGCCGTCCAGAGCATGCAGGCCCTTTCGGAGTCCCGCGTGCGTCGGGCGGAGACGATTAGTTTCGTGACAACGGTTGCTGCGTTGCTTGTCCTTATGTGTGAGGCCATTTGCATTTTCGTTCCGGCGCAGCGCGCAATCAATCGGTCGTTTCAGAGCTTGGTGAAGACCACAGACGCCCTGCAGGTCTCCAAACGAGAGCTGCAGACCGCTCTCGGCGAGGCTGACATCGCACGGGGCTATGTGGAGGAGATGCTGGATAAGCGGCGGCGCTCAGCGAGAGAGCTGGCGTCTGACTTGAGTAGACCTCTCCTGAGTCTCGATACTGCACTCCGTGTACTGAAGGTATCGAACAATGATCCCGAACAAGCCCACGAGTTGGCGGAGGCCCGTAACGCAGCCCAGCGTGTGCGCAAGTCGATCCAGGTGGCGTTTGGCAGTGATGGCACCCTGACCAGCGGAGGTTTGCTTGACGAAGGGCCCGTGGATTTGCGCCAGTTTGTGGACTCGCTGATGGTCATCACATCAGTCTGGGCTCATCAAAAGGGGCTCGAGTGCAACCATGTCGTCGATGACAAGCTTCCCGAGACGATCATTCTCGATTGCCCAAGAATGGAACGCATACTGATCAACCTGCTGAACAATGCCGTCAAATACACAAACGAGGGCGGTGTGCGCCTCGAGGTGGCCTCATGTGGGCGGAGCTTGATGCGCTTTGCCGTCAGCGACACGGGGCAGGGGATTCCCGAAGGTGGCATTGACCAGCTGTTTCGCAGCTATCGGGGACAAGAGGCGAACACAGCCAGTGCGGCATCAGGCACCGGTCTTGGCCTCGCCATCTGTCATGAGTTCACGGAGATGATGGGCGGAACCATCCGTGCCGAGAGCACTTTGGGTGAGGGGTCGACCTTCACGGTGACCATCCCGCTGAAGGAGCTGGAGAATGTGCACGACATCGCCGCGCAGGCTGTCGCGGTTTAGTCAGACTATCTGACCTGAAGCACACCCAAGGTCCCAGCTGGTCCGCCGACTGTGAGCTCGCAGCTCTGTGTACGGACAATTTCAAGATCGAAGTGGCCAACCGGGCTCGACAACGCGTTTGTGCCACTGACCGAAACGCCGCAATACATGATCCGAATGCTTTTTTCCGATGACCAGGTGACCTCGACAGGTGGATCTATGCGACCGGAGTCATGGCGCCAATCAAAGCTGACTCCATAGTTTGGTTTGGTCGGAGTTGGGGCTCCTGTCCTGACAACGGTAAGCGAGACATTAGTCCAGTCGTTGATTGTATAGACGACAGCTTCGAGTTCGCCGTTATCGGATGGGTAACGCCGTTCTGCACTGACTTTCCAATCGGAACCGTAGCTGTGCTGGTTGAGGTTTGGTGGCCAGCCGTAGGTCCAAAAGACATAGTCGAACGCCCACAGCGATCCGATGACCAGGGAGAGAAGTCCTACCGAGGGCAAAAACACTCCCCACAGAAACTTGCGCATGAAAAAAGCTCCCCACCGACGGTGAGGAGCTTAATCTTTCGGGCGCTGAAAGAAAGCGATTAGGCCAGTGCGGCTTTCGCTTGCTCAGCAAACGCTTCGAACGCTTGCGGCTCTTTCGCAGCGATGTCGGCGAGCATCTTCCGGTCCACTTCGACGCCAGCCTTGGCCAGGCCACCCATGAACGTGGAGTAGGTCAGGCCGTGCAAGCGTGCCGCGGCGTTGATCCGTTGGATCCACAGCTTGCGGAACTCGCGCTTCCGGTTCTTCCGGTCGCGGTATGCGTACTGACCGGCTTTCTCCACCGCCTGGTTGGCAGCTGAGAAAATGTTCTTGCGGCGACCGCGGTAGCCTTTCGCGGCGCTGATGACTTTGCGGTGACGGGCGTGGGACGAAGGTCCCCCTTTGACGCGTGACATGGTCGAGGTCCTCCTTAGCGGCTGTAGGGCATGTACTTCTTGACGATCACCTGATCAGGCTTCGACAAGACGTCCATCCCGCGCTTCTGGCGGATCTGTTTGTTCGAGCGCTTGATCATGCCGTGGCGTTTGCCAGTTTGTGCGGCCATGATCTTGCCGGTGCCGGTGACTTTGAAGCGCTTCTTCGTCCCCGACTTGGTCTTCATCTTGGGCATGTTCATCTCCTTCATTCAGGCGCACCGAGGCCATGCCGTCTGCCAGGCGCGCGCGAGAGCTGCGCCGTAGAGCATAGGAGGGGGAGTGAGTCTAGTCTGTTAGCTGGCGCGTGAACCTCGAGTGCGCTTTGTTCGCGACCAGAGAGGGTACGATGTTTGAGCAAGGCGTAAGGGCGCTGCTGAAGCCATGGCTTGTTGAGGAGCTCCTCACAGAAAACGATGCCATACGCGTTGCTGATCAACTTGGTTTTGTGCGGATCACCGACGCTGAAGAGCGTGCGGATGCGGAGCCTAGCGGAAAACTACCATTCGAGGACTTCGACGTGTGGTGGGTTCCCCATAATGCTGTCGTCCGCGCATCCTGGGCCTCGTTTCTGATTCCTTTGCCCGGTCATGGGGTGGGGCGCATGACCATGACAGAAGTGTGGGCGGTCGAGGGCACTGAACGCGACTGGTTCGATCTCCTCGTTGAAATCGTCGGCTTCGACCCTGCTGGGAAGCGCGAAGAGGCTCCCGGCGTTATGTCATGGAACTGGGTGCAAGACTTACGGAGCGGTCCAGAGGGCCCGAAGGACTTTTGGGCAGTCCGATCGGTGGTTCTCCCGGATGGTGTCACCAAGCTCAGTTCAATCTGGACCCGCGTTTCAGCAGCAGTTTAGCATAAGGTCGGACGTGGAGACGGAGACTGGGGGTCCCTCACCATATCGTGCCTAGCTTTGAGCCCTAGCCCGCTGGGCATTTCGGGTATTCGCTGAGGGCGCTGTTGAAGCTGCTTCCGCCTTTGACCAGCACCACGCCCGAGAAGGTTTGGTTCGTGGGGTCCGCTTCGATGATCGCGCTGTAGCCTGCGATCGCGTTGTAGCGGTCGGACTGGCCAGCGATGTTCAGGACGCCCGGGTTCCACTCGCTCGTCTCTGGGACAGTGAAGCAGGTGCGCAAGGCGCCGCCCTGGTTCGTCATCGCGCCGAGCCACCGCCGGATGCGCATGGGGACCCGCTCCACATCGCCGAGGTCGATCTCGACGCGTTCTGATCCGCTCGCGAGGGTTTGCTGAAGACTGGTGTCGAAGTCACTGTTGTTCTCGTAGGCCAGCTCGGCGGCGGACGCCGCGCTGCCGAAGAAAAACCCAGAAACCAGAACTGCTGCTAGCCGCATCGTTGATCCTCCTCGTCCGAACAGGCCGTTGGCTATCATATGTTTTTGATAGCCACCGGCATAGGATCGATTGGTTTTTCCGATTGCGGCGAATGCGCGCCTAGAGCTTAAATCCGCCGCTGGCTTCGATGCGTTGGCCGGTGATCCAGCCTGCAGCGTCAGAGGCGAGGAAGGCCGTGATCGGGCCGATGTCTTCGGTGCGCCCGATCCGGCCCAGGGCTGTGTGCGAGGTGAGGATGTCGCGCAGTTGCGGCATGGCTTCGAACCGGTCGGCGTTGAAGTCGTTGTCGATGCCTCCTGGTGCCAAAGCATTCACGGTGATCCCGCGGGGGCCGAGGGTCTGGGCGAGGTACTTTGTGAACGTCTCCACAGCGGCCTTCATCGCGGCGTAGACCACCATCCCCGGCGCAGCGGCTGTACGGGTGAGGCCCGTGCCCATGGTGATCACCCGGCCGCCGTCACGCAGGTAGGGCTCCAGCGCTTGGGTGAGGAGGACGAGGCTCTTGAAGTTGGTGTTGTAGATGGTGTCGAGCTCGCTCTCCGTGATGTCGCCAAACGCTTCGTTGCTCGAAATCCCGGCATTGTTGACGAGGATGTCGAAGCTTTCCGAGCCCCAAGCCTTCAGTTGACGGGCGACATCATCCTTGAACGATGTCAGAGAGCCTGCGCCGGTGAGGTCGACCTGGAGGGCGGCGGCGCGCACGCCTTTTGCTTGGAGGTGCTGAACCGCTTCATCCGCCGCGCCGCCAGAGCGGACATAGGTGATGATGACGTCCGCGCCTGCATCGGCAAGGTGCTCCGCAGCGTTCCGGCCCAGGCCGCGGCTACCGCCTGTGATCAGGGCGATTTTTCCGTTGAGGTTTGTCATGGTCGTGTCTCCTTGGTGAGTGTTGTTCGTGACCATGCGAAGATGCCTCCGCGGTGCGGCCGCCAGTATTCCCCGGCGATGCATAAGGGTATACACTGGCGTATGGCCCTTGGAGCGCGACGCCGATGACCGACTGGAACGACATCAAGATCTTCCGTGCCGTGATCACCACCGGCAGCTTCTCCGCCGCCGCGCGCGCAGCAGGCACCACGCAGGCAACCATCAGTAGGCGGATCAAAGCGCTCGAGACGGAGCTCGGCCAATCCCTCTTCACCCGCGGGCTTGAGGGCGTCAGCCCGACTGCGCTCGCTGAAGAACTGGATCATGTGACCAAGGGGATGGACCAACGCGCCACGAATTGGGCCCGGGTATTCGAAGAGAAAACAAAAGGCCGCCGCCAGATTACTCTTGCTTGCGGAGAGTTGATTGGCGGCTTTCTCTCGCGCCATTTTGAGACCCTGCAGGATGGGCTGTCGGGAGTCGATATCGAGATCAAAGCGTCCAACGCCTTCGTCGATATCGCTGCAGGCGAAGCCGATCTCGCCCTCCGCAACAAACGGCCAGAGCGCGGTTCACTGAAAGTGCGCAAGCTCCGCTCATCAGAGTACGGGCAGTTTTCTGTCTTCGGGTCGGTTGAGCACTACCAAAGCCATCAGTTTACGGAGCTCTCAGAGCTCCAGGCCGAGACCTGGATTTCCGCGTCGCGGCAAAACACGACCTTGCCCAGCGCCCAGTGGATTGCTGAGCGCATCGATCCTGAAAACATCCGCTTCCGGATGAACTCCACCGCCATGATCCTCGATGCCGCGCGGAGCAACCGCGCGCTCGCACTGCTCCCCCGCTTCATCGGGCTCAGCGAGCCTCACCTCGCCGAAGTGTTCGGTCCTGTCGAGGGTATCCATTTCGAGTCCTGGTTTGTGCGCCGGGACGAGGGGCGCCCTGACCCCGCGATGGACCGTTTGATCGCCAACATCGAAGGGCTATTTGAATGAGGAGCAATGGTGGATTAGAGGGCCGCTAACCACGCACGCTGAACTGACGAGAGACCCCGCCATGGACGAGATCACCATTCGCACGCCCGATGACTGGCACACCCACCAGCGCGATGGAGTGATGCTGGAGGCGGTGATCAACTACACCGCGCGGCAGTTCAGGCGCGCGATTGTGATGCCAAACCTCGTGGAACCGGTGATCACGACGGCAGACGCCGCCGCATATCGCGACCGAATCCGCGCCGCACTGACGCCTGAGAATAAAGCGTTCGAGCCGCTGATGACCTGCTATCTGACGGATACGATCAGTGCTGACGATATCGCCCACGGCTTTGCAGAAGGCGTGCTGACCGCGGCGAAGCTCTATCCCGCAGGGGCTACGACCAATTCAGACTCTGGTGTGACGGACGTGAAGAACATCTACCCCGTCCTCGAGCGCATGGAGGAGATCGGCATGCCGTTCCTGATCCACGGCGAAGTGACGAGCGACGATATCGATATCTTCGACCGGGAAGCTGTCTTCATCGAGCGCATCCTCGGTGACATCGTGAAGACCTTCAGTGGGCTGAAGATCGTTTTCGAGCACATCACGACGAAAGACGCTGTCGACTTTGTTGAGGCGCAAGGTCCGCTGGTCGCCGCGACCATCACGCCCCAGCACCTGCACATCAACCGCAACGCCATCTTCAAGGGCGGGATCAATCCCCACCAATATTGCCTACCGGTAGCGAAGCGCGAGCTGCACCGCCTGGCCCTGCGCAAGGCCGCGACAGCGGGCAGCCCAAAGTTCTTCCTCGGCACCGACACCGCCCCCCATGCGCGCCACGCAAAAGAGAGCGCCTGCGGCTGCGCGGGTATCTTCAATGCTCCGTATGCGCTCGAAAGCTATCTCGCCGTGTTTGAGGAAGAGGATGCGATCGAACACTTCGAGGGCTTTGCCAGCCTCCATGGTCCGGCGTTCTACGGCCTTCCCTTGAACGACGGAACAGTGACCCTGCGCCGGGAGGATACGCTCATCCCCGATACGATCGGCGAGGGCGACACGCTTACGGTGCCGTTCCACGCAGGCGAGACCATCCGTTGGCGGATGGTCTAGACTGGCAAAGATCGATCAGTCCTGAACGCTGACTGTCTTGAGGAACACGCCGATCGTTTGGGAGTAGCCCGGCACCATAACTGGCCCCTCGTTGAGGATGTCCAGCATCTCGTCAAAGCCGCCGGTCTCACTCACATGCAGATTGTGGTTTCCGTTCGGGAACGTCTTGACGGTTAACCGCCCACCGTCGGCCTGGCCAATCGTGCTTTCATACAATGCTTTCGTGCCGCGCCAGTCGACACTCGTGTCCTTCTCTCCGAAGAGCGCGAGAACAGGAACATCAATCGTGGAAAGCATCTCCGAAAACGCCGGAACGTAGATACGCAACCCGGATGACGGATCAAACTCCGGAGGCTCCTCTGCCCAAGCCTGCCTTTGCTCTTCATAGGCCGCCCGGCCCGGTTCCTCGGCGCCGCCATAAAACTGCTGGACG
>JBCCTF010000004.1:0-48036 GCA_039198765.1 Pseudomonadota bacterium | reverse complement strand
ATGGCTGCCCAAGCGGTGAACACGCTGATCGACCTGATCAGAAAGCCAAACACCAGCGCCGCTGAAAAGGCCCGCGGCCTCGAAATCCCCTACAAAATGATCATCGGCGAAAGCGTCGCTCCAACTAAGCTATAGGGAGAAGTGAACTCTGACGCGAGTTAGCTCACTGCGGAAGGTCCCCGACTTTCACTTGGGTGGTGATGCCCGCGTTGGAGAGGCTGATGGATGTCCGGAAGCGGCGGACGTTATTCGCTTGGAGGAAGAGGCGTTCGGAGAGTTCCTCAAACTCAGTCATGTTCGCGGCACGGACGATGAGGATGAAGTCAGCTTCGCCTGTGACGTAGTAGAACTGTTGGACGAGGGGTTCACTCTGAAGGGTCTGACGAAATGTCATCAGCTCACTTGCGTTCTCGCGGATGAGCTCCACTGCAACGATGAAGGTCATGGCGCGACCGACCTTGGCTGGATCAACGATGGCGACCTCTTTCGTGATCACGCCTTCTTTTCTGAGGCGGGTCAGCCGTCGACCAACTGAAGCGACGGACAAGCCGACATCATGCGCCAAGCTATCGAGCGGAGCGCGGGCGTCCTCCTGAAGAAGTTCGAGAAGGCGTTCGTCGTGCTGGTCGAAGTCCATCGGTCACATCCGGGCGAGTTGGCGAGAAAATCTCCCATATAGGTAGCCGGGCTCGCGCAATACAGATCACTCTCCTGCGGTACGATGTTCGCAAGGCAATGCGGGCATCCAGATGCAGCAGATTGAGACATTCGAGGGTTTCGCCGATGCCGTGGATAAGGCGCGAGGGCGGATCAATCCGATCTTTTGCAACTCACCGCTGCTCGTCGAAACAGAGCTGGATGACTATTTTGATTGTCGTTTTTCGATCAAAGTTGAAACGCTCAATCCCATCCGGTGTTTCAAAGGGCGGGGTACGGACCTTTTGGTTCAAAGTCGGCCCGGCTCCGATGCAATGGTCTGCGCGTCTGCGGGTAACTTCGGCCAAGGATTGGCCTATGCAGCCCGTCGTCGCGATTGTTCGCTGACCGTCTTGGCCGCTGCGGGAGCGAGCGCTCTCAAGATCGCTGCGATGCGCCGCCTGGGTGCTGAGGTTGTTGTAGGCGGCGCTGATCTCGATGATGCCAAAGGGCGGGCGCGCGCCTTTGCTGATCAATCCGGATACGTCTTCATTGAAGACGGTGCCGAGCCTGAGCTCGCGATCGGTGCAGGGACCATTGCGGCCGAGTTGATCGAGCATGGCCATCGGTTTGATGCCATTCTTCTTCCCGTTGGCAATGGAGCCCTTGCCCACGGTGTGGGGGCGTACCTAAGGGCACAGTCTATCAGCACCAAGATCGTTTGTGTGACCGCCTCTGGCGCGCCAGCCATGGCCCGGTCGATCCGTACGCGGTCGTTAGTTCCTGCGCGCGCGGCGGACACAATTGCAGATGGGATCGCCGTTCGAGAGCCTGTGGCCTTCGCGACCCGCAACGTGATCGCGCTTGAGCCCGATGTCGTCGAGGTTTCTGACCACGAGATTCTCACGGCTGTTGAGCTCCTTCTGAAGACGACCAGCTTGATGGTCGAACCTGCGGGAGCGGTCGGCCTGGCCGCGATTATCGCGGACCCAGACCGCTGGCGTGGTCAACGCGTCCAGCTGGTCCTGTGCGGCGGGAATGTCGATCCCGCGGAAGTCTTCAGCACCGCGGCTATGCCTGACGCACCGCGCTGCCTCTCACACTAGCAAACAGTTTCGCACACCTGAACTTGGAGAGAGTAGATGTCAGGAAACAGAGTTCGTTCACATATCAAATGTTCCGTGAACGCCATTTGTGGGTTGATGGTTGGGGCTTCGGCTTTAGGCGCTGCCTATGCAGAGAACGGAGCAATTGGTTATGCGCCGCCGGCGTCAGGAATTGTTCTCGACGGCGATTTAAGCGATTGGCCTGACAACGCGGTTCGTCATCCCATCGAAACGGGGGTCTTCGATGATGGCTCTGGCTGGCGAGACGAAGCCTTCTTTCGTGCAGCGTATGATCCGTCTGGGGAGTATCTCTACTTGGCGGTCGAGGTTGCTGATGAGTCGTCGGTCAGCCTGCCAGGCAGTAACCTGGCCGCTGAGGATGCCGTCGCGATTTTTGTTGATGCAGACCACAGTTGGCAGGGCTCAGCATCTTGGGCGTTTCTTGGCGAGATGGACGCTGTCCTTAACATGTCGGATGAGAAGAGCTGGGATCCGCAGACGGGTCGGGCGACCGATGAAAGTGCGGAGCTCAAAGTCGGCGAGGCTGATGGCCAGCGGATCTACGAATGGCGTATCAAGCTGGACCAACCCGTCCGTGCAGGGATGAGTATTGGATTCGACGTGATCGTCATTGATGCTGACGAAGAGAGCCTGGGACATCCGCCTGGTTTTATCGGATGGGGACGCTTCAGCAGCAAGACCGATCGGGCTGGGCGACTTGGAGATCTGGTGCTGCTCGGCAAGCGGGACCGGGTTGGCACGCTCACGGGCGATCTTGCGTGGGGTGAAGGCGTGGATGGCCCGGATCTTGGCGGCTACCGAGTCCGCATCCGCAATCGTCGCAACCCGGATCTTTGGGTCACGGCTGCAGCTGATGAGAAGGGGACCTATACGGTGGACCTTCCCGTCGGCAGCTACTGTGTGACGCCAGCCTTCTATCTGTACTCATTCGAGAAAGAGTACCGGATCGACAACGACGTTCAGGCTTGTGCCCGTGTACGGAGAAATCGCGAAACCACGGCCCCCACTCTCGTGAAGACAGTCTCTCCTGCGCCGGACCATCATATCAAGGAAAGCGGTGTCCTTTTCTCGTTTGATCGTTCCGATCAGCGAAGGCTCG
Source organism: Pseudomonadota bacterium (assembly GCA_039198765.1). Taxonomy (GTDB): domain Bacteria; phylum Pseudomonadota; class Alphaproteobacteria; order Caulobacterales; family Parvularculaceae; genus Parvularcula. The sequence goes on along the minus strand of JBCCTF010000004.1, from coordinate 45,174 downwards.
ACGCGTTCATGAAGGACCACATGGATCACTTCACGATCCCTGGTGCAGGCGTGGCGATTATTCGAGATGGCGAGATCGTCTACCGCCAGGAGTACGGCGTTGCGAACTGGCTTACGGGTGCGCCGGTCCGGCCTGAGCACCTGTTCGATGTTGGCTCGATCACCAAGCCCGTGTTCGCCTTTGCTGTGATGCGCCTGGTGGAGCAGGGCGTGCTTGACCTCGACCGACCTCTTTATGAGTACATGCCTTTTGAGGACATCGCAGGCGATGAGCGCTCGAAGCTCTTTACCGCTCGGTATGTGCTCTCCCACCAAACCGGGCTGCCGAATTGGCGCTGGCAAAATGACAACGGCCAGCTCGATCTTCAGTTCACCCCGGGCGAAGGCTACCGGTACTCCGGCGAGGGCTATGACTATCTCGGTCGTGTTGTCGAGAAACTCACCGGAGAGAAACTGGAAGACGTTTTGATGCGCGAAGCGGTCGGTACTCTGGGCATGAGCCCCTCCGTACGCTTCTCAGAGCGTGACAACTGGCACGACGTCTTTGTGAACGGCCATGAAGACCTCCGTGCACATCTCAGTGAGACCCCAGACGAAGCGCACGCGGCGTACTCGATGATGGCGAGTGCGAGTGATCTGGCACAAGTCCTGATCACCTGGATGAACCGGGGCGGTGGCCTTTCAGACGAGGGCTATGCCACCATGTTCGAGGCGCAGGTGGAGACCGGTGAGACAGCCCGCGGCACCGCGTGGAAGAGATCTCACGGCGTCGGGCCTCAGATTATCGAAACGCCCTACGGCCGAGCAATTGGGCATGGTGGCCTCAACTGGAGCCAGGTCTCGTTGATGGAGTTCTACGAGGATCAGAACGCCGGGTTCGTTATCGTCACGAACGGTGATGATGGGTTGAAAGTCCGCGAAGCGTTGCGCCGTTTCCTCGTGGCGGGTACGGATCATTCGGTCGACCCTGAATCCGAGGAGTAGGACCACGTTCTTCCTGGCCCTCAACGATGCCAATCGTGGGGGTCAGCGTGGTGACCGTTCCTAATGTGTACTGATGATATCTCTCGATTGGCGCGTCGAGCCTGTGGCCGAGAAAGACGTTGCTTGAGTGTTAGATGTGCATGAGCATTGATGCGGGAGCGCACTTGTCTTTAGGGTCCATTCTGAGAGTGAGGGCCCAATGTATTCTTGGAAAAAATGCCTAACGACGCTTACCTTAGCTGCAAGTGCCCTTTTGGTGGAAGCGTCGGCCAAGCAAGACACGGCCCCAGTCCGTGACATTCTCAACGAGGACATTGGTCCGGAACAGTTCCGGGTTGCGGTCGAGTCGCGGACACTAACGTGGCTGACAGGCACACCCGCGAACAATGATTATGTCTCGGTCGGGCGGGTTGCCAACTATTTCGGCTTTGTCGCCCTGCGCGTCGGGAGCGGGCAGAGCCTGTCACGCAGCGACGTTGGCCTAGATACCCTCGCGGTCCTGAATCGTCGTCAGCGTACGGCGCTCATCAATCTCTCTGAGGGTCAACGGCCAGCGCTGCAGGCGACGAAAGACGCGCGTGTTGCGATGAACCGCGCTCTTGAAGGCCTGTTGATTGAAGAGCCGTACACGTACGAAAGCTTCATTGAGCTTGGCAAAGCCTATGGCCGCAACGAGGCAGAATTGGGCCGAGTTATTGGACGGCAGCTGGGCGATGTCTCTCAGTCGCTCTCCGAGGAACAGAAGACAGCCTTGGCCGCGATTCGAGGTGCTTACATTTCCGGTCGTGGACAGGAACTCGATATCGCGAAGCCGGATATCAGGTTGCCTCGTGATGAGAAGGTCGATGTCATCAACTCAGCCGCACGTCTTTTGAGTTGGACCACGGGTAGTGCAGAGTACAACGATTACGAGGTCGTCGGGAAGCCAAGTCAGCACTTTGGCTTCGTCAGCTTACGGACGGCATCCAACCATAGTGTGCGCCGTGGAGCGGTCGCGAGAGAAGTAAGAGGGTTGCTGACGCGAGATCAACGCCAAGTTATTGATGAAGCCGCGCAATATAATGCCGCGAAGTTTGCTGAGTTTCTAACTGCGCGCGCCCTCCTTATGCGGGCGCTGGAAGTCGCATTGGATGGTGGTACTATCAATGCACAGCAAATCAGTACCCTTGGTGAGGCTGTTGGTGCGATCGAGGCGGATATGACGTGGTCTCAGGCGCAGGCGATGTTGAAGGTTCGACAATCGATGTCTGCTGATCAGCTATCAGCTCTGGTCGCGTTACGAGCTCAGTACACTGTTGATGATGCGGACCTCGAGTTTGATGATCTGTTGGGCATGGGCCGCCAGCTCTTCGCTCAATGTGCATTGTGCCACAACGCGGCATCAGACTTCGCGCATGCGCCTAACCTTGCTGGAATTGTTGGCCGCGACATCGCGAGTGCTGAGGAGTTTCAATACTACTCGCCAGCGCTCCTTGCTTATGCTGAGCGTGAGAAAACATGGGATGCAGAGAGTCTTAGCAGGTTTTTGGCTTCGCCCAGGACGGAGGTGCCTGGGACGACCATGACTTATTCCGGCATGACGAGCGTGAACGAACGCTCAGCCCTTATCCATTATCTCTCATCCCTCGACTGATCCATCAGCATACCCCTCTTGTATGAGCGCTGAGTGGATCGTCGTGGCAAGAAGGTCTGGGTTATCGACGCTCGGCCAGTGGGACACGCCGGTCAGTTCCAAGCGCGCGATAGGGTTATTCTCTAGCCATTGGAGCGAGACTGCTGGCAGATTGTCCGGGTTGTAGAGGTACACGGTCCTTGTTGATTGCATAAGGTGCACGCCGGGTTCGTGCTCTTGCGAAAACCGATGGGCATCGCGGCCGAGCTGCCAGAGGGCGGTTGGATCAGCTCTCTCAACAACACGCCGATACCGGTCGATGATCGGATCGTCCTCGCCCTTCTTCGCTAGCTTTGGCAGGAAGGCGTCTCTAAATTCTGTAGGCGTATCGTATTGAGCAGCTTTACCGGAGAAGTAAGCATCCTCTGGGGTGAGGTTGCCCTCGAGCGAGAGGATGAGCTCAATCGGTGACCCCTCGCGACGTGCTGCGACAGACGCGATGATCGAGGCAACGGAGTGCGCAAGGATAATCTGAGTACGATGCTTACGGCAGGCATCGTCCACGAACTTGGCAACAGCGGCTAGGGTGGTTGGTTCTCCAGTCAGAGGCGGTGCGCCGAACCCCGGCAAGTCGATGGCAATGAAATCAATCTGAGAGGGCAGGTTTGCTCGAGCCAGGCCATCGAACATACTGCTGTCGTCACCGAAGCCTGCAATGCAAAGAACGCGCGTCATTGGGTTGTCCTAACATCTCAGCGGAGACGAGTCTGCGGTGATGGCTATTGCTGCATCGGAGAAGCTCATTCGGCACCGTTCCATGCAGAGTTCAGGTGCTGCTGGAGTTTGGGCCAATCAGGCCGCGATCGAGGCTGATGGCCATCAGATCGGCAATCGATTTGGCGCCCAGCTTTCGCATGACGCTGGCGCGGTGCTTTTCGACCGTACGCGGACTGATGCCCTGCATGGAGGCGATCTCTTTGCTCGTCCTTCCAGCGATCAGCATGGTGAGGGTTTGGTGCTCGCGCGGGGTGAGGGCTTCACGGTCGCTGTGCTCCTCCATAACTGCGGTGCATTCGGCGGCGATGAAACGCTCGCCTCTGAGGATGCGCGGGATCTGTTCGTACATCGCTGACAGTGGGGCGCCTTTGAAAAACATTCCGTCCACGCCCAATTCCGCGAGTTGGGCGAGGGTGCCGCCGTTCAGGATGGAGGAATAGGTGACGACCTTTGTATCCGGGCTCCACCGCTTGATGTCGTGGAAGATCTCGCCGCCTGATGCGAGGGGCATGTTTATGTCGAGGAAGAGGATGTTGGGCCTGTGAGTCTTCACCTCGGCCAGGGTTTGGAAGCCATCGCCGACTTGGGCCACGACCTCCATGCCTTGGTCGAGAACCAGGCCGGGCTTCTCCAACGCGCGGGCGAGCCCGTCGCGGACGATTTCATGATCATCGGCCAGAATGGCGGTGGGACGTTCGGTGGAGCCTATCATCGGGCATCACCGTATCATCCGTTCGCGGTACGTCGATGATAAACATCACACCCGCGCCGTCTTGCGCATGGGCGGTGAAGGAAAAGCCGCATCGTTCAGCCAGCATCTTGGTGATCGAAAGGCCCAGGCCGCTGCCAGGCGAGGCTTCGCCTTTGTGGCCGCGCGCGAAAGCGTTTTCCAATTCTGCGGCGCTCATGCCGCGCCCGTCATCGGCGACGATCAAGCGGACATGGGTGCCTCGCCGCTTGGCACCGACGAGAATGCGGTTTGCGCTGGCGTGGGTGATGGCGTTGGAGATGAGGTTGGACACCATCCGCATGACCGCTGTTGCGGGGCCTCTGACGTGGAGGCGCGATGGGATGATGATGAGCCGCGCGCCCGCCTCGCCGGCTTCCGCGCCGAAGAGGAGGCGGAGAGTTCGAAGGAGGACGGACAGGTCAATCGTCTCGACTTCTTCATCGGCGACTTCAGGCAGGCTGGACTGCCCAAAGCTGTCGCTCAGTGCGTAAAGGTGGTCGGCCAGTTTGCTGAGCCGAGCACGCGGTTCCTCTGGTAAGGTGGAGGCGTCGATCTCTGAGCGCATGGAGGCGATGGGCTGGCGCAGGTCATGGGTCACGTCGGCCAGGCGTTGGGTCTGTTCGATGATCTCGGCCTGGGCCTGGGAATAGGCGCGCTCGAGGCGGAGCAGCTCTTGGGATTGCTCGGCTTCTTGCGTGACGAGCGTTAGGCGTTCTTCGAGCGCGGCTTCGTGGGCACGGCGGAGGTCGAAGAGGGCGTAGGTGATCGTGCCCATGATGCTGATCGCCGAAAGCGCGAAGGGGACGCGGAGCAAATATTGCTCATCACCCGGATTAATCGGCCTGAGGTGGTTCAGCAGTAAGAGCCCTGCAACAAAGACGCCGCTGGTGAGCGCTGCGAACAACGCAGACGGGTTGATGGTGCCAGAGTGGGTGCGCCAGGTTATCGCCGCTGCGATATGAACGATGATCATGGTGCCCATGAGGAGATTGATGAACGGCGCGGCGGGTACCCCCAAAGGGGCGATGGTGATGATGGAAGCGGCGCCCGATGCCGCTAGGCCCGCTTTGTAGATCAATCCCATCCACCGCGGGCCTGCGGTAGCGCCGGTTGCTTGGTAGGCTAGCCAAAATCCGTAGACGGCATAAAGGATGCCATAGATATATGAAGGTGCACGGACAGCATCCCCCGAAAGACCTAACAGTCTTTCCGGCCAGCCCTCGACGACGAACAGGAGTGTCAGCGTGAGGAAGACCAACAGGCCGTAACCTGTGGCGACCCGATTGGCGAGGCCCAGCGTCCCGATCATGAAGCAGAGGACGAGCGTGACGCCGGACGTGTAGAACACAAGATCAACCGGGCTCATCAGTGCTCTCCTCCCTTCGTTTCATTCGGCGGTGGTGCGCCCAGCCTGACGGTTATCCACCCCGCTGGGCGTGGTTCTAGGCTTTTTGCTTCATGCGGAACAGCGCACCTCCGCCGAGGATGGAGAGCATAAGGGGCAGGGCGCCTGGGACCGGAACCGGTGAGGGATCGGCGTTCACGAGGATGCTGCCTAGGCTGCGGTTAGCTAGCCCCGTGTAGAGCAGCTCAAACCCGGGAATGTTGGCGAGGTCCAGCGGTTCGGAGCTGACTTCAACGCCAGCATCGAAGATGCACAAGCCGCCATTGTCCCGGTCCGTCGAAGGATCACCACAATTAAGGCCGAGGGCGAAACCGGCATCGCCGCTGACGCTGACCCCGAAGACGCTGGTGAAGCGGTTATCCACGCGAACGTCGGCGAGCGTCAGCTCCCACGTGCCAACTTCGCTGAGGTCAAAGAAGAAATCCTCCGCGCCGACGCTGGAGAAGCTGAAGTTCTGTGTACGAAGCGTACCGGTGGTGGTGTTGCGTGCTTCCAGTGTGCCCATCAGCGATCGCAAGTCGAGGGTTGAGCTCTGCGTGGCGTTGCCGGAGACGCCGCCGCTGATGGTGATGCCGGGAAATTCCGGAATACCCACGCGGGCGAAGGCTTGAGAGTCCGTACCCGTACCGTTTCGGGATAGTGACGCGTTGTTGGCACGCGCATTCAGGGCGTAGCCGCGGTCGATCAGCGGGATGTCGCCAATGCCGAGAAGCGACGTCGATACGCCCGCCTCGAAGCCAGCGCCGAAAGATGTGTCGAAGGCAGCACCAGCGGACCCGAGAAGGGTGACCTCCACGGTGTCTGCTGAACTGAGAATAAAGTCGCTCAGGTACTGTGCTGTGAAGTTGGTAGCGACGATCGAAGAGACCGTGCCTGTTGAAGCCTGCGCGCTGGCGTAGATGTTGGCCTCATCGATGCCGATGCGGAAACTATCTGAAAAACTGGATCCGCTCTTGCCGCCAAACAGGTTTTGGTTCGTCACCGTACCCGTTTGAACGGCGATCTGCGTGATCACAGTTGAAGCACTCGCGATTGAGCCTGAGATGACGGCGACTGCACTCGCCGTGAGCATCCATTTGATCATGTTTCACCCCTTGGTTTCTACGCTCTCAGTAGAAGCGAAGGGGCGTGAGCCAGCTATGGGTAGAGTTACCCAATCCTGAACAACGAAGGGCAAGGCCTGGGCTAAGGGGTAGCTCAGGGTGCGCGTTTCTTGTTCTTTTTCGCGCCTGAAGTGCTGCCGATCCGTTTTCTTGGGCCATTGCCATCACCAGGTCGGTGCGTTTTCGATGTGGCCTGCCCACGCCTCGGTTTCTTTGGCTTACGTTTCAGCTGAGAAGGTGGGCTCGTGTCGGATGCTTCCGTAGCGACAGCATCTGGCTTCGGCGCTTGCTTTGCGGACTTGCCAGCTGGCGGTTTGCGCCGGGCTGGACGGTCCGATCGCGCCTCGGCCTTCGTACGCTTTTGAAACGGTTTGCGCGGCGGTTTGCCCGTGTGCTGACGTTCTTCGGGCGGCGGCGGGCCCTCCGCGACGGCTGCTGCAATGCCGTCTTCGATCATCGCACCGTGAGCGACGCGCATGAGGAATTCCGAAGCACCTTCCGGGTCCAGCTGCACGTAGGTCTCATCTTCACGCACACGGATGGCTCCGATCGCGGTTTTCTTCATCGGCCCATTCTTGCACAGCATGGGGAGGAGCCAGCGTGCTTCAGCACGGCTTGAACGACCGACGGAGAGCGTGATCCAAACGGGGTCTTCGATGTCGTCGCGGCGCTTCCGCTCTCTCGGGGCCGTCACCTCTTGGACTTCAGAAAGCTCTTCAGGCGCAGACAAGCGAGCTTGGTGGATACGGACGAGAGCGGCGGCGAGATGCTCCGCTGGATACGCCTTAGCGATGGTGGTCGCGAGATCGCTCATCTCTCCTTTCTCGGTGAGAAGCGGGTCAGTCAGCAGGCGCTCTTCGTCCTTGGCGTAGACTTCGTCCGCACTCGGAGGGGACATCCATTCTGCCTCAACCTTTGCATCACCAAACAGGCGCTCGACTTGGCGGCGCGCACGCGGCGGAACGATCAGGACACTCGTCCCTTTGCGGCCAGCACGGCCGGTGCGGCCAGAGCGGTGAAGGAGGCCCTCACGGTTCTTGGGCAAATCGGCGTGGATCACCAGCTCAAGCCCGGGCAGGTCAATCCCGCGGGCCGCAACATCGGTCGCCACGCAGACCCGCGCGCGTCCATCGCGCATGGCTTGCAACGCGTTGGCCCGCTCCTGCTGGCTCAGCTCGCCGGAGAGTGAGACGACGGAGAAGCCGCGGTTCGCAAGCCGGCTGGTCAGCCGCGCAACAGCGGCGCGGGTGGAGCAAAAGACGATGGCGTTCTCCGCCTCGTGAAAGCGCAGGGTGTTGATGATCGCACGCTCGCCATCATGGCGGCCTGTCACCATCGCTTGGTAGGCGATATCGCCGTGCTGTTTTGCCGGACCACCCGCGGAAATGCGCAGGGCATCATCTTGGTAGCGGCCAGCGAGCCTGCTGATCCCTTTGCCCACGGTGGCCGAGAACATCAGGGTACGGCGTTCTTCAGGGCAGGCGTCGAGGATGGCCTCAAGCTCCTCACGGAAGCCCAGGTTCAGCATCTCGTCCGCCTCATCAAGCACAACGACACTCAGTTCACTGAGGACGAGCGCCCGGCGCGTGATGTGATCGACAAGGCGCCCTGGCGTCCCCACCACAATGTGCGGACCGCGGTTAAGGGCTTTGCGCTCCGTCCGGATGTCCATGCCGCCAACGCACGTCGCGACGCGGACGCCGGCCTCGGCATAAAGCCAGGTGAGTTCTTTCGCGACCTGAAGCGCCAGCTCCCGCGTCGGCGCGACGACCAATGCGCCAGGCACCTCGACGTCGACAAGCTCTTCCTTCTCGTCCAAGAGGTCGCTGCCAATGGCGAGGCCAAAAGCGACGGTCTTGCCTGAGCCCGTTTGGGCGGACACGAGAAGGTCACGGCCAGCGAGCTGAGGCGCGAGCATGCTGTCCTGGACCTCCGTCAAGGTGTCATAGCCCTTCGCCGCGAGCGCGCGGGACAGGACAGGCGAAAGACCCGTAGCCTCAGAAATGGTAGTCATGTCGTGGTCCAAACGGAATTCAATGAAGGGGCCATCTGCGCGGCCCACAGCGGCGCGATCACAGGCGCGCCTCACTACTCCGGCGCGCGCATAGCCTAGACGGAATGAAATAGCGAGGACTGTCTTTAGCCCTCAGGGCAGGGGCCTCGCGACGGCCTCGTCGTAGTGATCGATGACCGCGCGGATCGCGTCCATTGCGGGGCAAAAATTGTAAGCGGTCTGCTCCATGCGGCTGCGATCGACAGGAACCATGTCGTAGTCATCGATCGTGCTCATGGATGCGTCGATGTAAACTCTAAACTACGCTATGCAGATGTTTTTCAGCGGGCAGGCGTTTGGGTCGTCGCCATCGATATTTCGGACGTCGGCTGATGTGTTTAGATGGTCGATGCGCCCGTTGCCGTTATCGTCGAGGCCGTAGCGGTCGGCTGCATATCGAGGCATTAGACCAGGCCGAGCTGCGTTGCATGTTTTCCCATAGTGAAGGCCTCCACAGGCAAGGAGCTGCTGGGCACAAGGCGACGTTTACGAAGTCGCTAAAGCTCCCAGAGTGGTCGAGCAAACTGCTCTACTTTGAAATGAAGAAAAGCCTTTACAGCGCAGCCGTCGAAGCGCTGATCACCGCCGTCCTCAATACAGACCGACAGCATTCCAGAGAGCGGTGCAAGTCTACACTTCTGCGAGAACGCCATGAGTTTCCGCACTAGCTTCGAAAATGCAAACGGATGTTGGCGATAACCAATGACTGGCGCTGCGCGATCCAGCCCCTTCCGTGAGCGAGTTTGCAGTCGAGGGCGTCGCGGGGATACTTCACGAACTATCGAATATTAGGGAAAGTTCATCTTTCTGTATCGGTAGCTTCAATTTTCATCAAAATTCGGTGCTGCCGTATACGAATTCATTCCGCCACCGCTAACGTGTTAGGGGATTCGTCTCATGGCTTGGGGTGATGCGATCAATCTTGCTCCCAGCGGGCTGACAAATGTCTGAATACTCCTCAATCCATGAGTGCACATGCGAATACTAGCCTGAGTTGTGGAGCAGATCATCTGTCCCAATAGCGAGAAGTGAGCATCTTCTGCCATACTTAAGTCCATGATGCGGCGATAGGATCTGCATTGCTGCGTTGATCTCCAAAAAGGTTAACGGCACCCCACGGGTGCACGCGCGGGTGGAAACGCCCGACGACCAAACACGTCAAAGCATGAAGAGGGGCTTCCCATGGCTACTGTGACCGGAACGAACGGCGCTGACACGATCAACACGACGACGACGACACCAGGACTTCAGTCCACGGATGGTGATGACACGATCAACGCGGGGTCGGGCAACGACACGATTGACGGTGGTCTGGGTGCAGACACGATCAACGCGGGATCAGGCAACGACACGATCATTCTGAACGGTGATGAAGTCGGCACAACCATCGACGGCGGCGGCAACACCGATACGATCGTTCTGGGTTCGGACATTACGGTCGCTGATTTTGATCCGGTCGGCGTCGAGCGCATTGAGACCGGCGGCTTTGCGATCATCGGCCAGGGCGGGAACGGCTCGACCCGGACGATTGACCTGCGCTGTTTGACGAACACCGGTGGCTCCGACGTTGTTGTCAATGCTGGTCAGGGTACGGACACCGTGTTCGGCACCAATCAAAACGATACCCTGAACGGCGAAGACGGCAACGACACCCTTAACGGCGAGGGCGGCAGCGACACGCTGAACGGCGGTTCGGGCAACGACACGCTGAACGGCGGTTCGGGCAACGATACGCTGGACGGCGGCACGGGCGTTGACACTTACAATGGTGGCTCGGGCAACGACACGATCCTGCTCGACGGCAATGAGGTTGGCAGCACCATCGACGGCGGCGGCAACACCGATACGATCGAGCTTCAAGGTGACATCACCGTTGGCAATTTCGATCCGACGGGTGTCGAGCGGATTGATACCGGCGGCTTCGCGATCATCGGCGATGGTGGCAACGGCTCCACCCGGACGATCGATCTGCGCGGCATGACGAACACTGGCGGATCGAACGTCATTGTGAATGCTGGTCAGGGTACCGACATTGTTTTCGGGACGAACCAGAATGACATGCTGAACGGCGAAGACGGCAACGATACCCTCAACGGTGAAGGCGGCAATGACCAGCTGAACGGTGGTTCGGGCAACGACACGCTCAACGGTGGCTCAGGCAACGATACCTTGGACGGTGGTACGGGCGTCGACGCCTATCACGGCGGGTCAGGCAATGACCGCATCATCCTTGACGGTGATGAAGAAGGCACGACCGTCGATGGTGGCGGCAACACCGACACCATTGAGCTGACGAATGACATTGAAGTCGCGAACTTCGACCCGGTCGGCGTGGAGCGTATCTTCACGAACGGCAACGCAATCAACGGTCAGGGTGGTAACGGATCGACCCGGACCATCGACCTTCGCGGCCTGACTTCGGTTGATGCGGGCGGCAGCACCATCTCGACTGGTGTTACCGTCAACGCTGGTCAGGGTACGGACATTGTGTTCGGTACGAACCAGAATGACACACTGAATGGTCAAGACGGTAACGATACCTTGAACGGTGAGGGCGGTAACGACACCCTCAACGGTGGCTCGGGCAACGACACGCTGAATGGTGGCTCAGGCAACGACACCCTGGACGGCGGTTCGGGCGTCGACGCCTACCATGGCGGCTCGGGCAATGACCGTATACTGTTGGCCGGCAATGAAGTGGGTTCCACTGTCGACGGCGGCGGCAACACGGACACCATTGAGCTACAAAGCGATATCACGGTCACGAACTTTGACCCGGTTGGCGTTGAGCGGATCCAAACCGCTGGCAACACAATCATCGGTGAAGGCGGCAACGGCTCCACCCGCACGATCGACCTGCGCGGCCTGACGTCGGTTGATGCTGGTGGCAACACCATCTCCACCGGTGTGACTGTCGATGCTGGTCAGGGTACGGACATTGTCTTCGGCACCAACCAGAACGACACCTTCAAAGGCGGTAGCGGTAACGACACCCTGAACGGCGAGGGCGGCAGCGACACGGCTGACTTCCGCGGCGGCGCAGCGGTGACCGTTGACCTCGACGCAGGCACAGCAACTGGTCAGGGTACGGACACCCTCAACTCGATTGAGAACGTGCTCGGTTCGTCCAACAACGACGTCATCGACGGCGACAAGAACGCCAACTTCGTTGACGGTGGTGACGGCGCCGACATCATCAGAACCGGCGGCGGCAACGACACTGTCAATTCTGATGCAGGCGACGACGCAGACGGTGAAACCGGCAGCGACACCATCAACCTGACACTGACAATTTCAGATGTTGTCGCGATCGAGGCCGGGGGCGAAATCGAAGAGCTGATCGACTACGTCCTCGATGCCACGCCGGGCGACGAGGTGCTCGATCTTGATCAAAGCATTGGCAACAAAGCGGCGAACTTTGAAACGGTGAACTTCGACATCTCCGGGATCAGCAACATCATTGTCGGGACAACGGGTGGGGATCAGCCGGGAATTGGTGCGTACACTGAGCTCTTTACCGGCGCGCCGCTCGACAACACCAACCAAGCCGATCTGATCATTGGCCGTAGCAGCGCTGACAAGATCGTCGGTGCAGGCGGCAATGACGTGTTGCTAGGCCAAGGCGGTAACGACGTTCTCGAAGGCGGGACTGGCGGGGATGTCCAGGACGGTGGTTCTGGCAACGACACGTTCTTGGTGTCTGGGAGCGAAGGTCTTGGCGACCACTATAATGGTGGTGGCGGCAACGATGTGATTGAAGAGACGGGTCTGAACGGTGACCTGATCTTCAACAGCGCGACGAGCTTCACTGATATCGATGCGATCAAGGTGGGCAATGGCAAGAAGGTCCTGGGGACCAACCAGGGCGATACGCTGGACTTCTCAGGTGTTGGCACCGTGCAGCAGAAGGCAGGTGGCTTGGCCTGGATCGACGGCCGCGATGGCAACGACACCATCACGGGCACCGGCGGTAACGACCTGATTGCTGGCGGTGACAATGCCGACACGTTGAACGGTGGCGGCGGCAGCGACCACCTGAAGGGTGATAGCGGCAACGACACGCTGAACGGTGGCAACGGCAACGACCGCATCGATGGCGGCTCGGGCAATGGCGATGTCGCAACCGGTGGCGGCAACAACGACACCTTCGTCTTCGGCGATGGTGACCAACGCCTGACCATCACCGACTTCGATGGTCCAGGTAATGACAATATCGACCTTGAGGGCTTTGGCTTCGACCTGGCGTCGGGATCGGAGTTTGCTGACTTGGCATCGTCAGGCGGTGACACGAACCGGATTGACGACGGCGACAGCTTCAACTTCGGCGGCACCACGGTCACCGTCTCAGTTGTCAATGGCACAGACCTCAGCCTGAACATCGGCGGTGACGTGCTCATCCTTGAAGATGTCACCAGCCTGGTTGCGAGCGACTTCGTCTAAGTCTCCCGCACACTTTCACGGGAAAGGGCCGGCTGTCTCAGCCGGCCCTTTCTGATTCAGGGGTTGGCATGAACAGAGATGAGGGCGAGGTCGAGGACCCTGTCCTTCCCGGCGATGATGTCGCTCGGTGTGTTGGTGATCCAGAGGTTCGGCGGAACACCGATGCCTTCCCATGAGCGCCCGTTCGCATCGCGGATGACATTGATCGGTACACCGAAGGTCCAGCCATCACCGACAGGCATCGGCACTGTATCCGCAAGCGCACCGGCGGTTGTTTGTCCAATCAGAGTGACATGTGGGAAAGCGCGCATGATGAGCGCGAAGTTCTCCGCCGCGCTGATGGTCCTGTCGTTGGTGAGGATGATGGTCTTTCCTGTGAAGGTATCCTCCTGCGGCTCAATGATCCAAGGCACTTTTTCGCCTTCGGCACCGCGGTCAGGTAGCCAGTCCGCCGCGGTCATGACCAGTCGTTCCTTATCGGCAAAATGGCCTGCGATGAGCCGCGCGACGGCATCGCTGCCGCCTCCGTTCTGCCGTATGTCGATGATGACGGCTGGGGCTTCTGCGAAGGCGTCGATGGTCTCCCGCATCGCGCCTGCGGTGGTGGTCGGATAGCGAAAGGAACGCAGGTGGATGTAACCCACCCCGCCTTCGAGCCATCCGTAGCGCATCGTCCCTCCAGCCCGCGTTTTCAGGCCGTCTACGGAGTATTGCTTCGTGATGAGATCAAGGGAGAAGACGCCCGTGTCGAAGTCTCCGACTCCGAGGCTCCGGCCTCCCGATCGTGCGAAGCGGCCGCCCGCCTCATCGCGCACCGTGACGTGGACATCGTTAAGGAGGTCCGTGGCCTCCTCGAAGACGGTGAACAGTTCGGACCGCGTGGTCTGAGGCGTGATCTTCGCCTGATAGATGGCTCCCACGGTGTCCCAGTCGACACCCTTCACCTCCATCAGCGCGTAGTGGGTATCGAACAGCGTCCAGAACTCTTCAAAGTCCGCCTGCGGATCGAAGCTGTCTTGCGCTGAGGCTGCGAGCCAAGGCATGGACGCTGCAACCATCAGTCCTATGATCAACGTCCTCATGGCGCGGTGCTCTGCATGATCGCGCCAATCATGTCTTCGCCGTTCCGTCCGTTGGTGAGGAAGACATAGCCCTCGCCTGTTTCGGGGAGGTAGGCGGTGAATGCTCTGTACTCGTCGTTGTTGCCGCTGTGGTTGACGATGGTTTCTGAGCCCAGTTCAAAAATGACCCAGCCAAGGCCGTAGGCTGCTGGCCCGGGCATCTCCCCGCGCGGGAGGGGCGCTTGGGGCCGTAACATGTCGGCCTGGGTCCCTGGCGAGAGGACGTCGGCTTTGCAAACCTCACTGAGGAACGCCGCGTAGTCGCTAGCGGTGGTGATCAGGCCCCATGCCGCACCGGTCTCGTGGGGGATGAGGTAAAGGTCGCGGCCTGACGATGCATCGCGAGAGGATCTATAGCCGCGCGAGGGCTTTGCTTCGCCCCGTAGTCGTCCGTTGAAGGAGGAATTGGGCATTGCGTCGCCGAGGCGATCAACAAACAGCTCGTGAAGGCTCATCTCAGTCTTTGCGACGACGTAGGCGCGCAGAAGCTCAAAGGCCTCTCCCGAATAGCTGTGGGTTTCGCCGGGTGCCGAGCGGAATGCGATCGGGTCCGTGCGCGTCTCGTCCTGGCTATCGCCGGACCAATTCGGCAGCCCCGTGCGATGGGTCAGGATCATCCGTGGTGTGATCTCGGCGAAGGCGTCTTGATCGGTGATTCGAGGGTAGGGGAACGGGGCAAGCGGTGCGTCGAGATCGATAATGCCTTCGTCCACAAGCTGCAGGACCAGGTAGGCAAACACCGGCTTGGAGAGAGAGGCGGCTTCGAACGCTGTGTTGTTGGTCACACGTTCACTCGTTTCAACATTGGCCAGTCCTACGGAACGTGCCCGGTCGACCTCGCACTTGGTGAGGGTTGCAAACCCCATCCCTGGAACGTCGAAAGCCTCGAGCAGGTCGTCGAAGGCTTCGTCGCCGGGCAACAGATCTGCCGTCCGCGGGCTCTGCGGCGCACTTGGCTCTTCTACCTGTGTCGGGAGCGCCTCCAGCGCCTGTTCGCAGCCGCCGAGCGCGAGAGCACATGCCGAGAGGGCGGCTCCGAACGGCAATCGGGTCGAGGGTTTCATGGGCCTTGGTCCTTTGTCTCTGCACAGTACGCCGCCGATGGTGCTTTGCCCGCGTGCGGCCGTCTGCGCATTTGCCTCTCGCGGCTGGTCATTTTTGAAAATGCGCAGGGTTTTTGGGAATTGGTTGGCCTCTTTCGCCGAAACGGAGGATGGGGAGCGCGTTCGATGGGCGGGGCAGGAGATCCGATGCTGCTGTTGCAAGCTGCGCTATGCTTTTCGGCGAACGGTCTCGCTGCGCTGCTCGCTGTGTTGCTGCTGCGCGATGCACGAGACGTGTTGGCGGCCAGATTGGGGGCGGCCGTTTTTCTCTGCTCCATTGGATACTCGCTGACCCTGCTGCCGGTGCCGCTCCGTTTGCCGAGCGGGCTTTATGAGGTGGCGGTGCTCGTCAACGTGCCGACCCTCGGCCTGAACCTGCTTTTTGGCAGGGCGCTGCTCCTTGACGACTTTCAGATGGATTGGAAGGCCTGGTGCCTTTTCGCTGGGACCAGCGTGCTGATGCTCCTCGGTGCGCTCGATCTCCTCGGTGTTGAATTGTTGTGGAGCGGTCAGGTGTCGCTCCTTTTGGCGTTCGCAGGCTTGGCCGTCATGGCCCACGTGCTGTGGATTGCCGTCTCCGGCTTTCGCGGTGACCTGGTCGACAACCGGCGTCGCCTTCGCATCGGTCTCGTGATCTTCGTGATCGCCACCTACAGCGTCGTCAGCGTCATCGAGCTTCGCGGCATGTCGATCGTCGCTGAGGGGATCGCGTTTGATACCTCCACGTTGATCATCAGCACGATCTTCCTCTTCTGGTTGATCAGAACTGAACCTGCACGGGTGTTCGCTGTTCCGTCGCGGACGGAGGTGACGGCTGAACCGGCGTCAGCGCCTAAGACCAATGCAGCGAAGTTGAAGCTTCTGTCCGTGATGGAAGAGGATGAGGCGTGGCGCGAGGATGATCTCTCCATCGGTCGACTGGCTGATCTTGTGGGTGTGCCTGAACATCGGCTCCGTGTCCTGATCAATGGCGAGATGGGGTATCGTAACTTTCCAAGCTTCCTGAACGGCTACAGACTCAACGCAGCCAAGCAGATTCTGTCTGACCCTGATCAGGAAGACCTCCCTATACTGACCATTGCCATGGATGCAGGCTACCGCAGCCTCTCGACCTTCAACCGCGCCTTCAAGGCGCAGGAGGGGGAAACGCCGTCAAGTTTCCGCGCGCGCTCTCTCTCCAGCGAGCAGACAACGTCATAACGCTTTCGCCATTCGCATCTTGTCTCCGCCCGGGTTAGGGTGCTGTCAGAACAACGATCGAGAGGCATGCTATGTGCGATGAAACCACAGAACGCGAGTTGGACGCTCATCTGAAGGCCAAGGGCCTGTCACGTCGCGGGTTTGCCCTCGGCTCGTCCGCAGCGATGATGCTCGGCGGACTGACCACGAGCGCGATGGCAGCGACGAAATACGCTGCCGATGAGTTGGTCGAGAGCAATGTTTCCGTGACGACGCCGGACGGATCTGTCGATGGTGTTTTCGTGCGCCCTCGCAAGGGCAGTCATCCTGCAGTGATCTTCTGGCCGGACATCCACGGCGTGCGTCCGGCGTTCTTCGATATGGCCCGCATGCTGGCGCGGTCTGGCTACAGCGTGTTGGCGGTGAACCCGTACTACCGCACCCACCAGGGGCAGCTGTTTTTTGATGGCATGTCGATCCGCGATCCGGGCGCACGAGAGCTCGTCACGCGCCATCGCGCAGCGCTGTCTTCCGACACGGTCGGCATCGATGCGTTGGCGCTCACCACGTGGCTCGACGCACAAGATGGCGTCGCGACTGATGTGGGCATCGGGGCGGTCGGCTTCTGCATGACCGGATCGTGGACCTTGCGCGCAGCGGCGGCGGTTCCTGACCGCATTAAGGCGCCCTGTTCCTTCCATGGCGGGGGCTTGGTGACCAATCGTCCGGATAGCCCTCATCTTCTGGCGGACAAGATCAAAGGCGGTGTACTGATCGCGATCGCGGAAAACGATCACAACCGCCAGCCCGAGGCGAAGGACGTGCTGATCGCTTCCTTCAAAGATGCTGGCGTCCCTGCGGAGATCGAAGTCTATGACGGCGCCATGCACGGTTGGGTCGTCACGGACTCACGGTCCTACGATGCTGAGAAGTCTGACCGCGCGCTAGGGCGCATGTTGGCTTTGTTCGAAGCACAATTGAGCTAGGGACCAGAGCGTCTCTTCGGGCGGCCAGTTAGCCTACGGACGATAAATCTCGACAACACTCGAGGTCTCGCGTCCGCCAACGCCTTTCGCGCCACCGATCACGTAGATGCTCTCGCCGAGGGTAACTGCGCCGAGGCCGTGTCGCGGCGTTGGCATGTCGGCGATCGCCGTCCACTGATCCGTTAGCGGATCATAGGCCCAGGCCTCGGGATAAACTCCGCCGCCATTGTCAAAGAACTCGCCACCAAAGGCGTACAGCTTTCCACCAAGAGCTGCTGCTGCGAGACCGCCCTGTCCTTGCGGCATGGGAGCTGCGTTCCGCCAGCGGTCCTCGCGCGCGTCATAGACTTCGTGTGCGGTGAGGTTGCCGCCGCCCACCTGGCGACCGCCCACAACATGGATGTTGTCGTTGAGCACAGCCCCCGCTGCAGAGTTTCGTTTGACGAGGGCGGGTGCCGCCCGCTCCCATGAGCCGCCGTCGAGAACGAAGTGACGGTCTGAGTCGATATGATCAGTCCACGTTTGATTACTCGTCCCCTTGGGAGTGCGCCCTCCAATCACGTGGATCCTGCTTGCAATAGAAACGCAGACTGTCTCACCATGCGGTTCCGGCGAGGCTGGCCCCTTCGTCCACTGATCCGCAGACGGATTGTAGATCAGGGTCTCAGCAGTCATCGTCCAATCAAGGGTGTCTGCGCGTGTATCAAAGCCGCCGAGAGCGAAGATACGGTCGTCGCTGCCCACCAGATTTGGGTGATGGCGCCGCTGCGGAAGTGGCGCCCTCTCAGTCCAGGAGTTCTCTCCTGGTGCCCAGGTGAAGTGCCGGTCCGTTGCTCCGCGGATTTCTCCGTCTCCGGCATAAAGTCCGCCCGCAAGGTGGATCCGGCCGCTGAGAGCATTGGGGTAGATCTCTTGGACGGCCAAAGGCAACGAGGGTGCTCTAGCCCATCCACTGGCTGCTTGCGCTGGCCAAATGGAGGCGGCGAGGTATGCGGCTCCGCCTGAAGTGAGAACACTGCGGCGTGAGATCGGCGGCATGGCGAGTTCCTAAGGTCGTCTTAAATCAAGTGTGTAGGGGCAGCGAGGATCAGGGTTTGCTGGCGTGAAGACCGTTCCGGGTGCGGAGTGTCCAAAGGGTTGGAAACGTGCAAGTCTCCGTCCCTCTGCCTCCAGCGCGTTGATGGGTCGGGTTTCGAAGTTGCGCCCGCCGGGATGGGTGGGGTGATACGTGCACCCCGCAATGGCGCGACCGGCCGAGAGGTCCACCAGATCGAAGACCAACGGTCCGTGGGGCAAGATCGTCGGGTGGAGTGCGGATGCAGGGAGCCAGGTTCGGAAGCGGACACCGGCAATTCTCTCTGCACTGAGTTCTCCGGGCTGGAGCGGAAGGAGGCGACCGTTGCACGCGACGCCTAAGGCCTCGCCATTGAAGGCTCCGGTCATTTTGACTTGAAGGCGCTCGACCGAGGCGTCCACGAAGCGGGCTGTGCCGGAGGCAGCACCTTCCTCACCGAGCACGTGCCAAGGTTCAAGTGCGCTGCGGAGCTCCATTTGCACGCCGTCGGTCTCCAGCTGCCCTGCGAGAGGGAAGCGGAAGTCGAACTGAGCGCGGAACCATTCGCGCTCGATACGCAAGCCTAG
This sequence comes from Pseudomonadota bacterium, assembly GCA_039198765.1. Taxonomy (GTDB): domain Bacteria; phylum Pseudomonadota; class Alphaproteobacteria; order Caulobacterales; family Parvularculaceae; genus Parvularcula. The sequence goes on along the minus strand of JBCCTF010000004.1, from coordinate 26,041 downwards.
GCCACGAGAGACTTTGTCTAGCACCTTGCCAAAGTCCGTCCACAGAACGTCGGGCAGCATGAACCGGTCGTGCAGCGCAGTGCCATATTCGATAAGCCGCTCGCGGTAAGGCTCCTTCCAAAACCATGCGATCAGGGCACGGAGGACGAGCTGCTGCGCGACATTCATTTGCCAGTGAGGCGGCATTTCAAAGGCGCGGAACTCCACCAAGCCGAGCCGTCCCGCGGTCCCGTCAGGCGAATAAAGCTTGTCAATACATATCTCTGACCGATGTGTGTTGCCTGTCACATCGACCAGGAGGTGCCTAAGAACGCGATCGACGAGCCATGGGGGGAAGTCCGTGCTTTCCGGTCCGGGCAGCTGGTCGAGAGCGATTTCGAGGTCGTAAAGGATGTCGGAGCGAGCTTCGTCCGCACGCGGAGCTTGGCTCGTGGGCCCAAGGAAAAGACCGGAGAAGAAATAGCTGAGGGAGGGGTGGTTTTGCCAGAACCGGATCAACGATCCGAGCACATCGGGGCGGCGGAGGAATGGGCTTTCGAACGGCATTGCGCCGCCAACAGTGACGTGCGCACCGCCGCCTGAGCCGGTCGGTCGGCCGTCGACCATGAAGCCCGAAGCATCGAGGCCGATGGCGCGGGCTTCGTCATAGAGGATTTGCGTCTTGTCGCGGAGATCATTCCAATCCGCAGACGGATGAATGTTGACCTCGATCACGCCCGGATCGGGGGTCACTTTGATTTCGCCGAACCTTGGATCGTAGGGGGGCGGGTAGCCCTCAATCCGCACAGGGAGCTGAGCCGCCTCTGCTGCCGCTTCGACGGATGCGATGAGGTCAACGAAGGCTTCGGCTGACGTCGTCGGGGGGAGGAAGACGTTGAGGAAGCCATCACGCGGCTCGATCACCAAGGCTGTACGGACGGGCGCGGTGCCGATGGGGAGGTCTTCTGTCTGCGGACGTTCGCGGAGGGTGCGTGGCTGCATCTTGGGAAGTGGCGCACGTTCCTCCATCGGGTCTGCCTCGTAGACATGAGGGTAGTCGATGGATGCGATGTGGGGCAGGGACTTCATCGGTAGACGGAAACCTGCGGGGCTGTCGCCTGGGATCAGGAAGAGTTTTTCCCTCCGTGTGCGCCAAATTTCCGACATCCATTTGACGGCACGGCCACTGTTCCCGTCGGCCTGAAACTGTTGAAGAGGAAGGACAAAAGCCGCTGACGGTGTGAGGCCACGTTCAAATACGCGGGCGAGGCGGCGCCTGTCCACAGGATCGTCGAGGTTGTTGTTTTCGGGCGTTAGGTTCTCAGGAAGCTGCGCCTCTTGCAACAAATAGCGTGCTGGATCTTCGTAGGCAGGCTGCGCATGCTCAGCCGCAACGTCCAGTGCATTGGTGAGGGCTTCGGTGAACTGCTCTGCATGCTGAATGGTCGGTGTGAGCTCGGACGCTTCTTCAGCGATCAGTTCTGGGTTGCGCCAAAGGGGCTCGCCGTCTTTGCGCCAGGTGATGCCGAAGGCCCAGCGGGGCAGGGGCTCACCGGGATACCATTTGCCTTGGCCGTGGGTGAGGAGACCGCCGGGTGCGAAGCGCTCCCGCAGGCGGCGGGCGAGTTTGTCTGCATACAGTCGTTTGGTCGGACCGACGGCGTCGATGGTCCATTCGTCCGCATCACGATCATTCGCCGCAATGAAGGTTGGCTCACCCCCTTGCGTGAGGCGGACGTCGCTGGCGTCCAAGACTTGATCGACGATCTGTCCGGCCCGATCGATCTGTGCCCAGACGGTTTCGGTGAAGGGCAGGCTGATGCGGGCAGGCTCGCGCAAGCGCTCGACCTTCATCTCGAAGTCGAACTCCACCTCGCACTTCTCAAGGCCGCCGGTGATGGGCGCGGCAGAGCGCGGCGTCGGGGTCGCGGCAAGGGGGATGTGCCCTTCGCTTGCGAACAAGCCGGAAGTCGGGTCGAGGCCGATCCATCCTGCACCGGGGACGAACGCTTCGACCCAAGCGTGAAGGTCTGTGAAGTCCGCTTCGGGACCTGTAGGTCCTTCGAGTGGCTTCTCGTCAGGGGCGAGCTGGATCAGATAGCCGGAAACAAACCGCGCGGCGATGCCGACGTGGCGAAGCAAGTTGACGAGCAGCCAAGAGCTGTCGCGGCATGAGCCTTTGGCGAGCTTGAGCGTTTCCTCAGGGGTCTGAACACCTGGCTCCATCCGCACGGTGTAGGCGATAGCGTTCTCGACCATGCGGTTGATCTCGACCAGCGCGTCGATGGTCCGTTGCTCGCCGCCGCGCCGCCAAATCTCCTCCGTTGCGCGAGCCATATCGGCGAAGCGCACCTCACCTTCTGGAGCGGTCAGGTAGGGCGCGAGATCTTTCCGTAGGCCGTCTTCGTAGGAGAAGGGCGCGTGGAACGCGTCATCGTCGAGGAAGAAGTCGAACGGGTTGATCGCGATCATGTCGCAAACGAGATCGACAACGACGTCGAAACGGTCGGTCGGCTGCTGAAACACCGCGCGGGCCTGGTAGTTGCCGAAGGGGTCCTGCTGCCAGTTGAGGAAGTGGTCGGCTGGCGTAATCGACTGACTGTACGAGACAATCGGCGTGCGCGCATGGGGCGCTGGCCTGAGGCGCAGGGTTTGCGGCCCCATCATGATGGAGCGGTCATAGGTGTAGCTTGTGCGGTGAGTGAGGCCGACGCGTATTGTCATGGCGTCCTTCTGTCGTTCTGGCGGGGCGCCAACAAGCCCAGATCAGCTTAATGCTGGATTTTTTCTGAGCCAAAACTAGACGCGACGGGCGTGCGCTGTTTAGTTGCGATCTATGGGCGAGCGTAGTGTTTTCTTCGACGAAATGCGCTTGGGCGACGATATTCGGCCCGAGTATGCTGCAGTAGCGGATTGGCTGTCGCGCCTCTCCGTCGATGATCTCAAAACAAAGCACGCTGAGGCGGAAGCGCTGTTCAGGAAGATCGGCATTACCTTCGCGGTTTATGGCGAGGGCGGCGATCCTGAGCGGTTGATCCCGTTCGATCTCGTGCCGAGGGTGTTCTCGGGACCTGAATGGGACCGGATCGATGCTGGCGTGAAGCAGCGGGCGCAGGCGCTGAACCTGTTCCTGGCAGACATTTATAATGAGGGCGAGGTTTTCGCCGCTGGCGTGGTGCCGCGCGAGGCGGTTCTGAAGAACGAAGCCTATCAACCGCTGATGGCGGGCTTTAAGCCGCCGGGCGGAGTCTATACCCATGTGGTGGGCATTGATCTGGTTCGGACGGGTCCGGAAGAATTCTTCGTTCTTGAGGACAATTGCCGGACGCCGTCGGGCGTGTCCTATGTGCTTGAGAACCGCGCGATCATGACGCGGCTGTTCCCGGATTTGTTCCGCCAGGGGACGATCCGGCCTGTGGACGACTACAGTGACCTTCTCCGCCGTACACTGAACGAAGTGGCGCCGCCGGAGTATCTCGGACGGAAGCCGAATGTGGTTGTGCTGACGCCTGGCCATTACAACAGCGCGTATTATGAGCATTCGTTCCTCGCCTATGAGATGGCTGTGCCGCTTGTTCAGGGGTCTGATCTTTTTGTTGAGGATGGGATCGTCTATATGCGCACGACCCTCGGGCCAGAGCGTGTGGATGTCATCTATCGCCGGATCGATGACGACTTCCTCGACCCGCGTGCGTTCCGGCCTGACTCGCAGCTCGGCGTGCCTGGTTTGATGGAAGCTTACATGGCCGGGACGGTCACCATCGCCAATGCGCCGGGCGGGGGTGTGGCCGATGACAAGGCGATCTACACCTACATGCCCGACATCATCCGGTTCTATCTGGGTGAAGATGCGATCCTGCCGAACGTGCCGACATGGAAATGCAGTGACCCGGACGATTTTGCCTACGTGATGGACCATCTGCCTGAGCTGGTCGTGAAGGAAGTCCACGGTTCAGGCGGCTACGGCATGCTGATTGGCCCGGCGGCGACCAAGGCTGAGATTGATGCGTATGCGGAACGGCTCCGCGCTGATCCCAAGGATTTCATTGCCCAGCCTACGCTGAGCCTTTCGACGGTTCCGTCCTTTGTGGAGAAGGGCATCGCCCCGCGGCACGTGGATTTCCGGCCCTATGCGCTGGTTGGGCAGACTGTGCGTTTGATCCCCGGCGGCCGGTCCCGCGTGGCGATGCGCGAGGGGTCGCTGGTCGTGAATTCGAGCCAGGGAGGGGGTGTCAAGGACACCTGGGTGCTCCGTGCATAGCGGCGTCGGAATGCTCAGCCGCGTCGCCGAGAACCTTTTCTGGATCGGCCGATACATGGAGCGCGCGGAGAACGTCGCGCGCTTGATCGACGCTGCCCGACGGATGGCATCGCTACCTCAGTCGGTTAGTCATCCGCGTTCGAACGAATGGTCATCGATCCTTATCGCGGCAGGTGCGCGAGAGACTTTCGGTCCAACATTTGAGACGGCTACGGACGAACAGGCGGCAGAGCACTTGCTGTTCTCTAAGGATAACCCTTCCAGCGCATGGCGCTGCATTGAGGCAGCGCGGGAGAACGCACGAACGATCCGCTTCGTGCTCACCCGCGAGGCATGGGAGGTGCTGAACACCTCCTGGTCGCAGATGCGCTTCATGCACAGCTCCGACGCTACAGGGGCAGCTCTTTGTGATACCATCGACTGGGTGAAGGCGCGCTCTGCAGAGTTCCGCGGCACCGTCTACGGAACGATGATGCGTGATGACGCCTTCCACTTCATCCGTATGGGAACGGCAGTCGAGCGCCTCGACTACACGGCGCGCTTGATCGACGTGAAGTACCACGTGCTGCTCCCGAGTGTGACCGAAGTTGGTTCAGGGACGGACCTTGATCAGTGGGTCTCGCTCCTCCAGGCCGTGGCTGGCCACCGCGCCTACATCCATGCCACGCGCGATGACGTGACGGCGCGGGGCGTGGCGGAGTTCTTGATACGGAACGAAACCTTCCCCCGTTCGATCCTCTACAACGCTCAACTGATCACCCACCACGTTCGCGAGCTCGGTGCATTCTATGAGTCGGAAGCCCCATGCTCAGCCACGGTGGAAGCCTTCGAGCAGAGCATCGCTGAGAAGAGCATCGACGACATCTTCGGCTATGGCCTGCACGAATTCCTGACGGCGATCATTGCGGCAAACTACGATGTTGCCGATAGCCTGGCAGCAGCATACGGTTTTGCAGCGTTTGTTAGCAAACCTGAGGCAGACGCCGAGTTCCCAACCACGCAGTAGCGTCGAATCGCGTGAGTATCCCCGTCGGAGGCTGACCGAATGACCTATTGTGTGGCGTTGAAGTTGAATCAGGGGCTCGTGTTCCTGTCCGATACCCGCACCAATGCCGGCGTCGATAATGTCTCCCGCGTCAAGAAGCTGTTCACCTGGCAAGTCCCCGGTCAACGCGCGCTGGCCATTATGACGGCGGGCAACTTAGGGATCACCCAAGCCGTGATCTCTGAGCTCGAGCAGCAGATCACCAACGCAGGTCCCGATGATCTGACGCTGTTGACGGCGACCAGTATGTTCGACGTCGCTCAACTGGTTGGTGACACGATGCAGCGGGTGCAGCAGCAGTATGGCCCCGGGCTGGCAGCGCGAGGCGAAGACTCGGGCGCCACGCTCATCCTTGGCGGACAGCGCGCAGGCTATCCGCCGCGCCTTTTCCAGATCTACGCCGCTGGAAACTTCATCGAGGCGACGGAAGACACGCCTTACTTCCAGATCGGCGAGCACAAATACGGTAAGCCGATCATCGACCGGGTGATCACCGTTGATACCGACATGCAGGACGGTGTGATCTGTGCACTCCTCTCGATGGACTCCACGATCCGCTCCAACCTGACGGTTGGAATGCCTCTTGATCTGGCCGTGCTCCCGGCTGGGGACCTGGCTTTCTCACAAAACCGGCGCATCGACTCCGACGACGAACGGTTCCGGGATTTCTCTGAGCAATGGTCTCAGCAAATGATCTCGGCGTTTGCCGTCATGCGCACCATCGATATCTAAGGCTCTCGTGAGCGATTGAGCAGCGGTTGGCGTTGACTGGCGCTCGCCGATGTAAGATCACGTTTATCGATAAGTGGCTGTATGCCCACACCCACTTCTAAGTAGCCAAAGGGGGCTTCATGACCCGTACCGCATCTTTGCTGGCGAGCGCCGCATCTATCCTCGCATTCTCCACCGCCCTTGCGCAGGAAGAATGGTTCCGCGAGCCAGCGATTTCGCCTGATGGCCAGTCGATCCTGTTCAACGCCTATGGTGACCTCTGGAAAGTTCCAGCGACAGGCGGCGATGCCATTCCGCTGACGCTACATGACTCGTGGGAAGGCAGCGCGATCTGGTCGCGTGATGGATCGAAGATCGCTTTTGCCAGCGACCGGTTTGGCAACAACGACATCTTCGTGATGGATGCTGACGGCTCCGACGTGAAGCGCCTGACGTTCCACTCCGCTGGCGACATGCCCTCGGATTTCTCGCCCGATGGCGAGCGGGTTCTGTTCTCGTCTTCACGTGGCAAAGGCGTGAAGGACGCTTACTTCCCGACCGGCGCGCTGCCTGAAGTGTACGAAGTGTCCGTGGACGGAGGAACACCCACTAAGCTGATGGGCGCGCCTGCGATGGAGGCGAAGTGGAGCCCCTCGGGCGACCAAATCGCGTACCGGGAAGAGAAGTCTTACGAGAGTGACCTGCGTCAGCGGGACGTATCATCCTTCGCGCGCGACATCTGGGTCTACGACGTCAAAAGCGGCAGCCACACGAAGGTTACCGACAACCCACTGGGCGATCACAGCCCGGTCTGGGCGCCTGACGGCGACAGCCTGTTCACCCTGTCGGAGTCGGAAGGCAAGCGCTTTGGGATCGCATCGCTGAACTTAGAGAGTAGAGAGCTCACCGCGCTGACCGACCATGGCGACAAGCCTGCACGGAGCCTGTCAATCTCAAGCGATGGCCTGATGGTCACGTCCGTTCACGGATCGCTCTATACCTATCGTGCGGGCGAAGAGCCCCAGAAGATCGACGTGCGGTTCCCCTCGCGCCCCTTCTCTGACGTTGCCGAGCCGATGCGGGTCGGCCAAGTCTCCGAATTCGCCGTCTCGCCAGACGGTAAGGAGATCGCCTTCATCAGCCGCGGCGAAGTCTTTGTGACGTCTACGGACTTTAGCGCGACAACGCAGGTCACCGATACGCCAGAGCAAGAGCGCTCGGTTTCCTTTGGCTCCGACGGCCGCTCGCTGGTTTACGCAGCGGAGCGCGGCGGCAGCTGGACGATCTACGAGAGCGTGATCGACGACGATGCAGAGCTACGCTTCTCAGCGGCGACGTCGTTCAGTGAGAACGAAGTCTACCGCGCCAAAGATACCGAAGCTTTCCAACCGGTGGTGAGCCCTGACGGAGAGAAGATCGCCTTCATCGAAGGCCGTGACGCCATCCGCGTCATGGACCGTGACGGCAGCAATCCGCGTACGATCTTCGATGCTGAGTATAATTATTCGTATGCGGACGGAGACCTCTCCTTCACATGGTCGCCGGACTCTGAATGGCTGACTGCCGACTACGCACCGCGCGGGTACATCTTCTACACCGACATCGGCGTTGCAAAAGCTGATGGCTCAGGCGAACCCGTCGATATCTCGCAGAACGGCTACTTTGACGGCGGACCGCAGTGGCACGCGGGCGGCGACGTGATCCTGTGGTACTCGGATCGCTACGGTGACCGTTCGCACGGTTCGTGGGGGAGTGAGGGCGACGTGGTTGCTGCATTCCTCAACCAAGGCTCGTGGGACCGCTTCAACCTCAATGAGCACGAGCAGTCCCTTCTCGAAGAGGCTGAGGCCGCCCAAGAGAGCGAGGGCGATGGCGAGGAAGAAGAGGAAAGCCTCGGCGATGCCGTTATGGCGTCGCTGAACGGTGTGCTGAAGTCCCTGGGCCTCGGCCCTGAGGAAGAGACCGAAGAGGTCTCCTTCGATTTCGACGGCATCAAGAACCGCACGGTTCGCCTCACAGCCCATTCCTCCGACCTCGGAGCAATGGCGCTCAGTAAAGACCTGACCAAGCTCTACTACCTCGCAGCATTCGAAGGCGGCTATGACCTGTGGATGCAGGACCTCAAGTCCGGCGACACGTCCAAAGTCGCAGCCCTGGGCGCAGGGTTTGCCAACATGGTTCTCATGGATGATGGGGAGCACGCGCTCGTCAACGCCAACGGCTCGCTGATGAAGGTGAACCTCTCAAGCGGTGCACCGGAGCCGATTGCGATCGACGTTGAGATGCGCGTCCATGCTGACGATGAGCGGGCGTAACTCTTCGAGCACGTGTGGCGTCAGGTCGAGGACAAGTTCTACGACCCTGATTACCACGGTCTCGATTGGGACAAGATCCGCGCTGACTATGAACCGAAAGTATCCGCGGTTTCCAACAACCGGGACTTTGCCCGCCTGATGGAAGAAATGCTCGGTGAGCTGAACGCTTCACACACGGGCATGTACTACTTCGGCGGTAATCCGTCCAAGGACGATAGTACAGCGGCTCTCGGTGCAATTCTTGAGGCTAGCTCTCAAGGTGGCCTGACGATCGCAGAAGTCCTCCCCGGCGGGCCACTCGACAAAGATGGTCTTGATGTCGAGGCGAGTCAACGTATTGTCGCTATCGACGGCGAGCGTATTGATGGCGCGAACAGCGCCTGGCAGTTCCTCAACCGGAAAGCGGGCGATCGTCTTCGCCTGACCGTCACCAATGGCGGTCGTGAGCGGGACATCACGGTACGGACGTACTCACGCGGCCAAGAAGGCAACCTGCTCTACGAACGGTGGATCGAGCGCCGACGTGCGATTGTTGAAGAGCGTTCGGGCGGCCGGATCGGTTACCTCCACATCCGCTCGATGAGTGACCAAGGCTTCCGCCAGACGTTCTCGGAGCTGATGGGCATCAACTTCGACAAGGAGGCGGTGGTCATCGATACCCGCTTTAACGGCGGAGGTTGGCTGCACGACGACCTGGTGCAGTTGTTCGACGGTGAGCGTTACTTCGATCTGCGTCCGCGCGGGCGCCGGGTGCGCGGTGCGCCGGAAGAGCGTTGGGCGAAGCCGTCGATCGTTGTGATGAACGAAGGCAACTACTCCAACGCCCACATGTTTCCGTATGCTTACCAACTGCTTGGCCTGGGCAAGCTGGTCGGCATGCCGGTGCCTGGCACTGCAACGGCTGTGTGGTGGGAGACGCAGATGACCGGTGATATGTACTTCGGCATCCCGCAATTGCCCGTCCTCGACCAAGAGGGTGAGCCGTTGGAGAACCAAACTCTGATGCCCGACATCATGGTTGACAATCCGCCTGAAGCTGCGCTCGCTGGTGACGACAAGCCTCTCGAGGCAGCCGTCGATGCACTGCTTGAAGAACTCGACGCCGAGTAAAACAAAAGTGCCAGCGTTCGGTAGGACCGAGCGGTGGCACCGTCTTCATGGTCTGTCTTGTGTACGGAGCACCTGGGCACAGACCAACGCCCTCTGCAACGGAGGTTAGCCTGCGATCCGGTACTCCGTTTCCGTATCGTACCCAGCTTCCGCGGTGTCGATGCGGAAGCGGGACATCAGGTCAGCCAACTTGTCCGCGTTCTCTCGCATGTCGTGGCTTGCTGCCGTCGTCTCTTCGACCATCGCGGCGTTTTGCTGAGTGACCGCATCAAGGTCTCCAACCGCTTTGGTCACCTCTTGCAGCGCAATCGACTGCTCTTGCGACGAGGCGGCGATGTTTGCTGCCAGACCGCTAATCCTTTCAATTCGTTCGGCAATGTCGGTAAGCGCCTCACCTGTTGAGTTCACAAGCGAAACGCCGCCCGCAACGTTCTCGGCGCTGGCAGAGATGAGAGTCTTGATCTCCTTCGCTGCGCTGGTGCACCGTTGGGCAAGCCCGCGGACCTCCTGCGCGACGACCGCAAAGCCGCGTCCCGCATCACCAGCGCGCGCTGCCTCAACGCCAGCGTTCAGTGCAAGGAGGTTTGTCTGGAACGCGATATCGTCGATGACGTTGATGATCGATGAGATCTCGTTCGATGAAGCTTCAATCTTGTCCATCGCTTCGACTGCGCTTTGAACAACGGAGCTACTTTCATGGGCGCGATCTTTGGTTTCGCGGACGATCGTATTGACATCGTCCGCACCCGCAGCACTTTGGGTCACGGCAGAGGTGATCTCCGTGATGGTCGCTGTTGTTTCCTCGAGCGTCGCTGCCTGACGCTCCGTACGCTGAGAAAGTTCATCACTCGCTCGGCTCACTTCGACGGCCCCTTGGTTGAGCTCAATCCCAGTTGAGAGAACTGATGACATAGCGACCGCCAGGCTTTCCAGAGCAGCGTTGAAGTTTTGGCGCATGCCTTCATAGCCTTCGTCGAATGGAGTATCGAGGCGCACAGACACATCACCCTCCGACAACCTCTTGAGCACGGACTCCAGCTGTGTAACGACTCGGTCTTGAGCCTCCGAGATGTCTCGCCGAAGCTTATCGGCTTCTTCAAGTTTGGCGATCGCATCGTTGAAGTCGTATCTTAGCGCTTTGTACTCGGCAGCGAACTGGGTCGTGATCCGGTGTGCAAACTCCCCGTTCGAAATTCTCTTCAGACCGTCAGCTAACGTATCAATCACAATAGAGAGATCGTCCATACGCTGCTTGCGTTGATCTTCTCTTTGCCGCTTCTCAGTCTCATCCTGCGTCGCATCGATCGCCAGTTTGACGATCCTGAAAACCCGACCGCTCTTGTCGCGCACTGGAATATAGTTCGCGTCGAGATAGAGAGCGTCTCCATTTCGGTTGCGCCGCTCAACGCGATCGACCACAGCTTCGCCCGCCTCAATCCGCGCCCAAAAATCTCTGTACTCTCCATCGGTCATGATCTCCGACGTGCACAGAAGTCTGTGAGTTCGGCCGACGAGCTCTTGTTCCGTGTACCCCGTGGCGCGACAGAAGTTCTCATTCACCTTCACGATTTCACCCGCCGGAGTGAACTCCGCGACCGCTCGTGTCGTTTCGATCGAGTCGAGAATGCCCTGGTTCAAGCGCTCGCGTGTGACGTCGATCCACTCGAGCGTGTTGCCCACATAGCGTCCCAATTGATCGTACACGCCCGAAACGTTGATGGAGACGCGAAGGTCGCCGATCACCAGTTCGCTGCGAATAGGAAGGCTCTTGGGATCAGCCATCATCTTTCGCTGATGCGATGGGTCCTTGTGGAAGATATCGATGTTGGTGCCGATGAGCGAGCTAGCATCGAAATTGGGGAAGTCCTTCTTGATTTCATCTTCTGATACAGAAAAGAACGCATTGCTCGCCTGGTTGGCGTATACGATCTCGAAATCACGGTTTATGATCATCATCGCGACGGATGAGCCATCGAAACCCGATCCCTTATATATCGCCTCAATGTTCTTTTTCTCACCTTCAATCAGCTGTTCACGGACTTTCTCAAGCGAGCGAGCCATTTGGCCAATTTCATCATTCCTTTCGGTCCCCGTCGCCTCGAACGAGTACTCACGTCGGCCAATGTCTTCGATATTTTCAGTCGTCTTCTTCAGTGCACGAACGAGCATCAATCCTAGCCGTCCGGCGAAAACACCTGTTGCAAGGAGGCATGCGCCCGCTGATCCAAGGACGATAACCAAGCTCCAAAGCGCTTGATCCTTCAGAATCCGATTCTTCCGACGCAGTTCATTGAGTATACCTTTTTCGAGTACTGTGAAGCCGTCGATCCGTTGGGTTGCGGCATCAAACCAATCGGCGCCTAAACCGGTTGGAACCGGCGCTCCGGTAAGGCTTTGATCGGCAACACTCCTGAGCCTCAAGACTTCGAGAGCTTTCTCGCCAGAAAGCAGGCTCGCCCCTTCAGCGGCAAGTGTTGGTTCAAGATTAATCAGTGTGGGTACCATGAGCGTCTCTTGCGCTCCGCGGTACTTCACAAACTGCTTGTATACGCCGATACTGAAGTTCCCTGCATTAAACCCGGTTGCTCCCATGGAACGCTCAAGGCCTGAGACTTCTTTCGCGCGAAGAACACTCACGTAGGATGATGGGCCGAAACCAAACTCATCGCCGCTCAACCGAGACATACGACTAGCGATGAGATTGAGTTGGGCATCGACCAAGGCACGGTAGCGCAAAGTTGAGTCGGCGAGATTGATGTTCCTGCTGTCCATCGCGGCGCGGAGGACTGGGAGATCATCGAGCGCGTCTCTTGCCTTCGCAATGGAAGGGTCTTCGGACTTCGCACGTGCCAAGAATTTTTCGAGCTTCTCGTTTGTCGCAAGCCGCTGCTTTTCCAAACGGTCCTCGAACACGGCGACTTCGTTGCCTTCTGCAGCAAGGACGGCTGCGGACAGCCCACGCTCTCGTTGGAGTTCTGTGATCAAAGCGCTTGAAGTCGATGCCATGTTGATCGTCCAGCTCATCGATTCGGTCGCTTTGAGGTTCTTCAAGCTTTCGAGGCCGAGGATGAGGCAAAGCACACCGAGCAGTGCCAGCGGAAGTCCAGCGATGAGTCCGATTTTGTACTTGATCCGCATGTCGTTGTTCCTGTTGAAAGTCTGGTTGAACTAAAAACGAAGTCCCAGCCACATCCGAAGATTCGTGTCCGGAGCGTTTCTATTGATGCCGAACAACGCACTGGTCTGGATGTAGCCATGTTGACCAAGCGGGAAGGTCGTGAACCCGCCCACCTGATGAGCTGATGAAGCGAAATCATCTGCTGTTGATCCGTGAACGTTGTAGGCCTCGAGGCCGAAAACAGTGCCGTTCTCAGCGCGGAAATTGAGTTGATTTCGAGTTTCGATGTTTGCGCCGCCACGATTCCTTGGACCGAATTCCTTGCTCATCAGCACCACGGTTCGAAAACCGACTCCCGCAAGAATGTCGAACTGGTTCATGTAGCTAGCAGCAAGGAAGTGAGGCCGGTTGTTGCTTCTCACCCTCGCGTCGAACCGGAGTCCGTGCTGTACACTCGCTTGGTCTTCAGTGAGCTGAGTGAAGAGCTCAGCTTGAACGAAATCAAACTCTTCTCCGGGCTGTCCGAGGTTTCGGTTCTGGGCAACCAGACGCCACATCAACCGGTCTGTGGTGGCCTCCTCGATATGCAGGCGATGTGCGTATCCGTCAGTACTGGGATCATATGTGAGCCTGTACTCGACACCTCGGTGGCCTTCGCGAACGATGGGTCCAAAGACGCCGCCAGTATTCTGCGCAAATGCGCTTGTCTGGGCAATGCATGCAACAAAGAGAGCAAGAGAGCATAGAAGCAATTGGCGCTGCTCCCATCGCAACGCGCATAAAGCGACCGTGCGCATCAAACTCCGACTGTGTTTTCCTAAGTCCACCGAACCATCTTACTCAGCAACCAAAGGTAGTGCCTATCAGGTCAAGATTAATATACCCCTGCGTGCTTGGCTAAGGGGAGGTCGGAGGGATTGGAAAGCAATGAGTGCACTGATGATCAACTTAATACACGCTTAAGTAGAGTCACGTAGGACCTTCAGCGAAAGTGAAGATCGAGCCGCCGCACCATTCGTCTGTGTGCGTCTGTAAGCTGGAGTTCGTCGATGGGACTGCGTGAAACCCTTCGTGTAATGGTTGTCGACGACATGGCGGCCAGTCGCGGCCTCATCACGATGGCGCTGGATGAGCTTGGCATTCACAATTATGATTACCTTAAAGACGGCGAGAGCGCACTCAGAGCCCTGGCAGCAAACCCCTGCCATCTCGTCATTTCTGACTACGAGATGCCGAAAATGGATGGTCTCTCGCTTCTTGAGGGGTTGAGGTCGAACTCTTCAACCCAGCGCATCGGGTTCATTCTCATATCCGGCAGGGCAAGTGCTGATGTGCTGAAGCGAGGTCAGAAGCTGGGCATGAACAACTTCCTCAAGAAGCCATTCACCACTGATCAGATGCGCTCTGCAATCCAGGCCGTATGCGGAAGACTTTAACAAACAGCCGGAGTATAATCTTAACGTCTACAACTCTAGGCAGAGAACTGTCTGTTTTCCTGGAACCTTGCCATGCCACTGTCTTTGGAACCACATGATACAACCACAGAGAGTGCTGAGCTCACCACGAGCGACCTGGTCCTCCCTCGGCGACTGGACAGCAAGTACGCGCCCGAGCTTGTTCGTCAGCTCACAGATGTGCGGGGCTCCACTCTCATTGTTGATGCGAGGGAGGTTGAGCTTATCGGGATGCAGTGCGCGATTGCTTTGGCAAGCGCAGTGAAAACGTGGTGTGCTGACGATAAGAAGCTGGAGATCTTGGGCCTGTCTGAGACTGGCGCGTTAGACCTTCGCAACCTTGGCCTTCCATTGGAGGATGCTCTTTCATCATGACAAACGACGCGCACACGATTCTTGCAATTGATGACTCACGGACAATGCGCAGTATGCTGAAGGCTGCTCTCTCTAGCGCTGGCTTTAACGTCGAACTCGCTGAAGACGGCGTTGAAGGCCTTGAAAAACTGAATGGATTGGAGCCGTCGGCAATTATCACTGACATCAACATGCCTCGCCTCGACGGTTTCGGTGTCATAGAGGGCGTGCGCAGTGATGACCGGTTCACCACCACGCCGGTCCTTGTTTTGACAACGGAGAGCGCTCCAGAACTCCGGCTCCGTGCCAAGAGTGCCGGCGCCACTGGTTGGATCGTCAAACCGTTCGATCGTGAGAAACTCGTCGGTGCACTGCGTAAGCTTGTTGCATAGGAGCTAGGCATGGACGGCATGGAAGAAATCCGTGAGACGTTCTTCATTGAATGTGAAGAGCTCCTCGAAGTGCTCGAAGCTGGTCTGATCGCCATAAGTGAGGGAGAGCACGACGACGAAACTGTGAATGCAGTGTTCCGCGCGGTCCATTCGATTAAGGGAGGCGCCGGCGCATTCTCACTCGATTGTCTGGTCTCCTTTGCACACAAAATCGAGAATGTGCTGGATTTGGTTCGATCAGCACGCCTCGATCCCGATGCTGGTGTGATGAACGTTCTCCTCCGATCTGGCGATGTCTTGTCGGATCTTGTTACGTCAGCTCGCGATGGGAATGATGCGGAGACTGACGCTTCAAGAAAACTGCTCAGTGAGCTGAGAGCACTCTACTCTGGTGAGGCCTCTGCACCCTCCGATACACAAGGTGCTGATGAAGAAGAGCCAGTTTATGTCGCCCAGCCGATAAGTCTGGATCTCGATGAAGAGGATATTGCTTACACGCCACAGCCGATCGACATGGGGGTCGGAGAACCAGCGGCGGGTGGAGAGCGAGAGTTCCTGATCAAGTTTAGGCCTTATCCTGAGCTTTTTGCTCACGGTAGCGAGGTCACCCTTTTGCTCCGTGCTCTGAGCGACGTTGGCTCCATCGATGTGGAGATCGACGACACGCGCATACCGTTGCTGGAAGAGCTTGATTTCAGTCATCAGTACCCGGAGCTGACAATCAAAGTGCGAACGGAGCAAGAGAAGCCCATTGTTCAGGAGATTTTCGATTTTGTCGACACAGAATCAGATCTTGTTGTCGAGGAACGCACCCCGACTGTCGCGGATGATGTGGAGCCTGAAGGCACCGACGACAACCTGGCCCCCGAGCTTTTGCTTCCTGAGCAACCAACGGAATCGGTGAGCGATCAGACAGCGAAGAGTGAGGAGCCGAGCGCTGCCAAGGCCAATGCGTCTCAGACCCAGCCTTCCCGCGCAACGGTGCGCGTTGACGTCATGCGCGTGGATCGGTTGGTCAACTTGGTCGGTGAGTTGGTCGTCACGCAGGCGGGCATCACGGAATATGTCGAACGTGCTGCTGAGAGCCTCGATGCTTCGTCCGGCAATGCGATGGAAGAGTTCAAGCAGCTCACGCGAGAGCTGCAAGACGGGGTTATGTCCCTTCGAACCCAACCAGTGAAGCCGTTGTTCCAACGTATGCAGCGGATTTCCCGTGAGGCTGGTGCCGCATCAAGCAAGTCCGTCAGACTCCAGACGAGTGGTGAAGCGACCGAAGTCGATCGTACGGTCATCGAGCGTCTCGCCGATCCCCTCACACATATGATCCGCAATGCAATCGATCACGGCCTAGAAAGCTCTGAGGATCGGAAAGAGGCGGGGAAAGACTCGGTCGGGGTCGTTTCTCTTTCGGCCGCCCATCGTTCGGGGCGGGTGGTCATTGAAGTGTCTGACGATGGCGCGGGTATCAACCGCGAACGTGTCCGCTCCAAGGCCATCGAGAAGGGTTTGATCACCGAAGACACCGTTCTTAGCAACGCGGAAATCGATCATCTGCTCTTCGCGCCAGGTTTTTCGACGGCTGCGGAGGTGACAAACCTCTCCGGGCGAGGCGTCGGCATGGATGTTGTCAAACGATCGATCCAAGCGCTCGGGGGACGCATTTCCATAAACTCTGTACCCGGAAAAGGGACGACCTTCTCGATCAGTCTCCCGCTCACGCTCGCAGTCCTTGATGGTATGATTGTCCGTGTTGACCGGCACACGGTGATCGTTCCGCTGACGGCGATTGTGGAGTCGCACAAGCCTAGCCATGAGCAGATCCTTGAGGTTGCTGGCGGGGAAGTGGTTCTTTCTATTCGGGAAAACTTGGTCCCAGTTGTCGATGTTGGTCATCGCTTCGGATATCGTGAAAGGATTGAGGATGTGACCGAACACGTTGCTATCCTGATCGAGTCCGAGGGCGGCGCACGTGTTGCCTTGGCTGTTGATGATATCGTCGATCAACGCCAGGTGGTCATCAAGAGCCTGGATGAAAACTACGGCGATGTCGCGGGTATCGCCGCTGCGACTATTCTCGGTGACGGGACAATCGCTCTTATACTCGATACGGATGAATTGGTCTCGAACTCGGTTCCCGAAAGCCTCGCTTTCGGCGCTGTGGCTTGAGCGTGAGGAGGACTGGGAATGACGGAAAGTCAAAACACAAACGACCGTGATCAGCGCAAAATCGTTGCTTTTCGTCTTGGTAAAGAGGAATATGGTGTCGACATCATGGCGGTTCGGGAAATCCGAAGCTGGACCGCAACAACGGCGCTACCCAAAGCGCCGCACTATGTTCGAGGTGTCATTAATCTCAGGGGTGCAGTCCTCCCGATTGTCGATCTTGGCCTTCGCCTCGGAATGCTCGGCACGGACGATAAGCCGAGCAACGTCATTATCGTTATTGAGAGTCAGGCGCGTCTCATTGGCCTTCTGGTTGATGCTGTTTCTGACATCCTGACCGTTGGGAAGGACAAGTTCCTCCCTACACCGAGCATCCCGTCGGCGACTGTCCAGCAGTTCATAGAATGCGTCGCTTCCATCGATGATAGGATGATCCAGTTGGTCGCTTCCGACCAGATCCTTGAGCATCAAATTGAGAGCGCTGCATGATATGACGACGCTTGCTTCTCAACGAACGCGGCCTGAAATGACTGACGCCGTGTTCGCCAGTATCTCCGATGTTGTGCAACGCGAAGCCGGGATCATCCTTCAGGAATCCAAGAGGCTGATGATTGCGTCGCGCGTTGCCAAGCGGCTTAAGGCTCTGAACATCAATACTTTTGAGGAGTATTGCGAGTACCTCTCGAGGCAGGGAGGGGAGGGGGAGAAGGATGAACTCATTGGTGTACTGACCACAAACGTCACGAATTTCTTCCGTGAGAAGCACCACTTCGAAGACTTCGAGAAACATGTGATTCCTGACCTCATGACCCGTGCTCGCGCAGGCTTGCGGGTAAGGATTTGGTCAGCTGGCTGTTCAATCGGCGCAGAGCCCTACAGCATCGCACTCACTCTCTTGAACGCATGGCCATCTTGCATGGAAGCCGATGTGAAAGTGCTCGCTACGGATATTGATCCTGAGTCGCTAGCGATCGCGAAGAGAGGCGTATACCCTCAGGATATGGTGCACAAAGAGGTTCCTAACGAGCATCTCCGCCACTTTCAGCCAACGGACGATTCGCACCTCACTGTTTCGGAAGACGTTAGAAGTCTTGTGTCCATACGGCCTCTCAATTTGATCAAGCCGTGGCCTATGCGCGGACGTTTCTCCGTAATTTTCTGTCGGAACGTGGTCATCTACTTTGGCCAAGAGACGACCAATCGGGTTTGGATGAATTTTGCCGACCGCCTTGAGCCTGGAGGGCGTCTCTATATTGGTCACTCGGAGCGCGTGAAGGGAGCTGCCGAAGCGGTTCTCGAGCCTTGCGGTGTCACGGCCTATCGTCTGACTGAAGGCATGACGCCATGACAGGAACTGAGCCGGTTGCTCCAGAGCACGAGCCAAACGCGAGCGTCGACGCACGGATGGTCTTCGCTTGTGTTCAAGAAGAGTTACTCAGGCTGGTCGACGTTAGTCAGTCAGCTGAGCAAGCTGTTGACGAAATAGCTGTACTCGCGCGCAACTCGAATGAATCGCGGCTTCAAGGCCTTGATCGGCTGACGCAAAATCTAGTGGGTCTGGCACAGCTTTTCGGTACGCTCAGCACACATACCGATCTAGACATCCAGATCGATCCCAGCGATGTCACGCGAAGTGTCTTCCCGCGTGACTTGAGAGATCGGCTTCGACCCGATCTGCAATCACACGACGCTGAAGACGATGGACGTGTTGATCTGTTTTAAGTGAAGCTTGCTCTCCGTTAGAACAGATCGATGTCGCCTTCAATTGCCGCGGATGTTTTCGGAGCGGGCTGCTCCACACGATCGTTCGAGACGAAGCGCTGACGGGCCTGACCTGTCGCCGGCCAAAATTGAATTCTCCTTGCGTGCGTGCCGCCCAGGCTCTCAGCAACAATCTCCATGCCCTCGTAGGTGAAAAACTCGCGAGCGAACGCTGCGTTCCGTCCGCCGATATCAGATACGCCATCGATCATTCGTCCGCCTCCGAACAATTTTACCCTGAGGCGCTCCTTTTTCGCACCTCGCTTCAGCAGCGCATTGATCAGCAGCTCCATCAGATGGATCCCGCCGTCGTCGTTGTTTTGGCCAGTTGGTGGCAGGAGGAGGTGGTTCATTCCGCCAACACCGGCGGCCTCATCCCACAGGCAAGCGGCAACGCATGAGCCCAGCACGGCAGTGACGTAAACGTCAGGCCGATCAGAGGTTTCGTACTTTCCTTGCGGAACATAGACCGAGGAAGGTTTCGTCACGAGGGGATCCCATTCATCCGCGCACGCTCGAGTACGGCGCCAGTAATCTGTTCGATCGGGAAGGCATCTTCTGCAGCATCAATTGCAAGTGCAGCCTTGGGCATTCCAAAAACGACGGACGTAGCCTCATCCTGGACAAGAGTCTGGCACCCGCTGGCCCTTAGTGATTTCAGCCCCTCTGCGCCGTCCCTGCCCATCCCGGTCAGCAGTGCGCCCACCACGTTGGGCGCATAAGAACAAAGGGAGTCAAAAAGTACGTCTACAGATGGTCTATGGCCGCTCACGTTCTCGCCCGCAACCAATCGGCAACGGGGAGTGTGTCTGCCAACGACCTCCATATGGAAATCGGATCCTGGTGCGACGTAGGCACTTCCATGCGAAAGCACCATTCCATCTTCAGCCTCGACAACGCTTACGTTTGAGTTCGCGTTAAGGCGGGCGGCGAAGCTCTTGGTGAAAGCTGCGGGCATATGCTGTACGATGACGGTGGGCGGACACTTCTTGGGAAAGGTCGAGAGAACAGTCAGGAGGGCCTCAACACCGCCTGTTGAGGCACCGATCGCGATAATGCCATCATAGCGATCGTCCGAGTGCACCGTTGTGATAGGTTGTCGGCCTCTGGACGCCTGAAGATTGGCCCCTGCGGCTGCACGAAGAATCTCCGGCAAAACCGATAGACTATGAGGGTATTGACTGGTGGGTTTAGCCACACAGTCGACTGCGCCTAGGGCAAGCGCTTCGATCGATGCTGCTGATCCTTCTCGCGTGAGACTGGACACCATAACAACAGGCATCGGCCGTAGGCTCATGATCTTCTGAAGAAAATCGATACCGCTCATCCGAGGCATCTCAACGTCCAGCGTGATCACATCAGGGTTGGTCGCCTTGATCAGTGCGCGTGCCTCGTAGGGGTCTCCAGCTTCACCCACGACGATGATGTCATCGCTTTGGCGTATCGCAGCTCGAATCATGTTGCGCATTGATGGGCTGTCATCAACGATCGCTACACTGATCTTTCGATGACGCGGTAATAAGGTGTGGGTCATCTCTGGCATGGGGTTAGAATTCGGTCCAATCGTCATCAAACTGATCTTCCAACGGTGATGCTTGGGAGAGAGAGGCCGCCACACTTGAGATACGGGCCTGCTGTTCGTGAACGATCGGTGCGTTCTTTGGTGCCTGTTGGCGTGGACGACTTCGGACCATTGCTTTTTGGACTGGTACGGACTTTTTCGTCCGCTGTTGAGTGCGCTCGTGTTCGACGTTCTGGCGCATTCCACTACCGAAGCCCTCAAGGAGTGTGGCGACAGAGGAAATCCCGTCGTTCAGCTCTCGGCCGAGGGCGATGTTTTCTTCTGCCATGGCTGCGTTTTGTTGTGTGACCTGGTCAAGATCGGAGACAGCCGAGCTGACTTCCTTCACGCCCTGGGCCTGCTCCGTACTCGAAGCATTCGCATCGCGAACGCGTTCATTGATGTTATCGATCGAGGCGATGATCCCTTCCAACACAGCCCCTGTTTTGTCGACGAGGGCGACACCGGCCTGAACTTCCTGTGCGCTCTTGGAGATTAGACGTTTGATTTGGTTCGCGGCGTCAGAGGAGCGCTGCGCGAGCGCTCGAACTTCGGAGGCCACAACAGCGAAGCCGCGTCCGGCATCTCCGGCACGTGCGGCTTCGACCCCAGCGTTGAGCGCGAGCAGGTTTGTTTGGAATGCGATATCGTCGATCAGACCAATGATCTGCGAGATTTCGTTTGACGATGATGAGATTTCACCCATCGCGCTAACGGCTTCTCGGACAACGGTGCCGCCATCGCGAGCGGATTCTTGGGCCTCATTGATTTCTTTGGTAATTTCGTCGGTTCGCTTGGCGGATTCACTCACGCTTCCTGTGAGTTGTTCCAGCGATGCGGCCGATTGCTCGAGAGTTGCAGCCTGGCCCTCAGTACGCTGAGCCATTTCTTGGGCGGCACTCGCAACGATCTCCGCGTTTTTCTTCAGTGGAAGGAGCTTCGTCTGGACGCCACCGATCCTGCGATTGAGTTGCTTCACCGCATCGTTATACCGTATGCAAATCTTTTCAAAGTCGGGTGGAAATGGCGCTTTGATTTCGGCTTCAAGGTCTCCTCGAGCTAATCGATCGAGGGAAGAAGCGAATTGCTTGAGAAATGCCGCTTCGGTCTCACCCATTTCAGTTTTGGTATGGCTCGGGTGGTCCAGAGCACTCTCGAACGCTGGTGAAACCAAAACTATGTATGCGCGTTTTGCTTGATCACTGTCATCCACCTTCAGCGCTTGCACAATGACATCTTTTTTTCGGTCGTCGTCGTCCTTCAAGCGGCCGATCAAACAACCTCCACCATCCTTCGTCAGAGCGTTCCAGTAGTCTTCGGTGGATTGTGTGCTGACGAAAGCTTGGCCAAGAATGGAACGGATTGAACTACCCGAAAGCCCGTCCTCTCTGGCCCCACAACAGTCCGCGAATAAGCTGTTATTCCAGGTCACCATACCTTGATGATCAGTATACGCGATGGCGAGTTTTTGTCTGATCTGGTTGAACCTGAAGCTGTCGGAAACAAACTGAGGCGCCGCTTCACTGAGGTCCTGAGCGACGATGCGCGTGTGGCCTGATGGCAATCCCGTATCGGCTAGCGCGCTGCAAAGGAGATGCTTTTGACCTTGTGCAGTCTCATGAGATGTCAGCCAGCTGCCACTCTGCATACGGATCGAGCGGGCAACAGCATTTTTGGACGAGTCCAGAGCTGCGTCGATGATACTGGTACCTTCTAGGGAGTTTTCTGAACCTCGGTACAAATCAGCGAAGGCTTGAGTCGCTTTGATGATCCGCCCTGCATCGTCCACGACCATTGAAAAGACTGAGTCTTTCGCGTCGAAAATGGCGCGTCCTGCGGCGGCAGCGGTGTTGTCGTGGACAAAGACAGCAGTTTCGGCCCCAAGCGGAACGCGTTGGAGCTTGATCGAACGCCGACCGACGGAGATTAAATCTGTGTCGGTGCTATCTTGGTCGTTTGACCAGAGCCGTTCAGCGAACTCTATGGTTGTTCCGTGAACATCCATTTGGTCGCGATAGGTGGTTAGAAAACGGTCCAGCCCCTTGCTGACTTCAACAATTTTCTCGTGCTCGTTAGATTTGAAGACAGGGACCGACAGGTTGATGATTGATACTTCAGTTTTCGCCTGAGCATTTTCGTTCTCACAAAGCGCATAACCTTCATCGAATGCAGACTCTATGCGGGCGGACGCGTCACTCTCCGCTGTACTGAGAACTCCGGATAGAGACTGTTTTATCGCCAAATGCGTGATGAACCCGCAGAGTAGGGTGGCGATTGCGCCTATCACGGCAGCAACAGCAGTGCTGGAAACAACGGTCGCGAGGATCAGGACAGTCGTGCCACAAGTAGCACTCCCGATTGCGGCGGACGCTGTCGTTCGTGTCGCGGGCAGCATGGCGATCCCTTTCCTGAACTGCTGATCCGCATCCAGGAGAAGGGCAGCATCAGCCTTGCTGCCGCTTATAATCAACTATAAGTTGTGGTATCGTTACGATGCAAGCGAAGCGAAGGTGTCAATCGTTGCCTCGTCCGCGGTCGATCAGTTGGACCTGAGCTTCACTCAACAGCTTCAACGGTCTCCCCACGACGGACGATGCGGAAGCCAATGTGTGATGTGCTCAGCTGGCGGTCCTGACCTTGGCGGGCGGTTGGTCTGTACCGAGCACAGTAGTTTTGAGCGCACAGGTAAGAGCCGCCTCTGATCGCGACCACAGGCATGCCTGGTTGGGTGGGGTCAAAACCGTCTGTGCCCGCTGCTTCCCGATCTGCGTCGGAGTGACTGGCGGTGTAGGGAGATGATGTGAGTTCCCACACGTTTCCGAGCATATCATGCAGCCCAAACCCGTTTGCTGGGAAGGAGGCCACAGGGGCAACACCTTCGAAACCGTCCTTTTTTGTATTCAGTACGGGGAACAATCCTTGCCAGGTGTTCGCTTGGTCCGCCATTGCCTTTTTCTCTGCGTCATCAAGCAGTTTTCCGGCGCGGGCCGCGTACTCCCACTCCTCTTCAGTGGGCAGATCACCACCCGCCCATGATGCATAAGCGAGCGCATCAGCGACTGTCACGTGAACGACTGGCTCTTCAGGTTTCACCTCGTATCGGACATCCGGCCCGCGTGGTTTTCTCCAATTGGCTCCCTCCACGAACCGCCACCAGTCGAGTTCGCCAAACCGGGGTTTCGAGGGCGGTGCGAAGACCGCAGAACCAGCAGGGACTTGGATGACCCCTCCACGCCCGTCTGGGGTCGGCCAGCTTTTCTCCGCGGTTGTCACATAGCCTGTCGCATCGATAAACGCAGTGAACTGAGCATTTGTAATCTCCGTCTTCGAGATCTCAAAAGCAGACACACAGACATCTCTCGGAGGTTGCTCCTCAGGGTAGCCTTGCTCCGTACCCATCGTATAACATCCGCCGTCGAGCGCCACCCAGCTTATGGCAGGCTCAGCTGCCAGAAAGAACAACGTTGTCAAAAGCATGGGTCTAGCGCCTCCACGTGGAAAACGTAGCGATTATGTGCCCGATTGGCCAGCGGCACGTAGCTCAAAGAAGAATGCTTGATCTATCAGACATCTAGAGCTGTGTACGGAGGAGTGGTCGTCTTGTGTGCGTTGCGGTAGTCTTGCGCGGAACCATTTGGAGAGATGCCTTGTTTCGCTGTTCTCAAGCCCTTGCTTTCATTGTCACGTCGTTCGGCATGGCGGCTTGCTCGCAAACGGACGTCCCTCGTGATCCGCCAGCGGAGAAAAGTGCCTACGACTTTGGCGGAGTTTATAAAGACTCCTCCGCGGGCGTATTGGATCGGACGGTTGAGCCGCGTCGACCCGAAGGGCCACCGAACGTTGTGTTGATCATCGCGGATGATCTGGGCTGGCCGTACCTTGGATTTCTTGGCGACGACAACGTGATGACGCCGAACATGGATATTATTGGAAATGGCGGCGCAGTTTTTGAACGTGGCCACGCAACGGCGAACCATTGTCGACCAACGCTACAGACGCTTATCTCCGGTCTCTATCCACATCAGTATACTGATCGAGCAAGGGCGATTGCCGACAGAAGAATGAATGACGAGCCGCTGCCTGAAGGGGTGGATACTGATCGAGAGCGTGCTGTGCTTCGCCAGCAGTATGAAACCAGCGCGATTGAAGAGTTTCAAACGCTTCCTCGCGTTCTGGCCAATGCTGGCTACACATCACATCAGAGCGGGAAATGGTGGGAGCAGAGCTACGCACACGGAGGGTTTACCGACGGTATGACCAGCAGCTGGAGCTGGGAGGACGCGGCGGGCCTTGGAGATCGTTGGTTCTTCACCTTCATGGGCGGCCAGGGCATGGACATTGGTCGCGAGACGATGGAGCCGGTCACCGACTTTATCGAGCAGAATGCGGATCAGCCGTTTTTTGTTTGGTACGGGCCGGCGCTTCCCCACACGCCGCTCAACTCGCCGGAGGAGTTCTTCAAATACTTCCGTGATCGGACGGATCTGTCGGAGTCCGCTAAGCTCTATTACGCCAATATTGCCTGGTTTGATTGGGGTGTCGGGCAGATCTTGGACACTCTCCAGGATCAGCGGCTGATGGACAACACCCTGATCATCTATGTGAATGACAATGGGTGGGAGCAGCCAGCTCAAACTGAGTACTTTGGAAACGAGATCAACCTGGCCAATGGCGGGCCGCGCGGCAAGGCATCGTTCTTCGAGACGGCCTTCCGTACGCCAATTATCTTTTATTGGCGCGGTCAGATCACAGCGATGAGGGATGATACCACCTTCGCGAGCGCGCTCGATATCGTGCCGACGGTTCTCGACTATGTGGGTGTCAAAGGGCCGGAGGATCTATCAGGTTATTCATTGCGACCGAAGATTGAGGGTGGCGAGCTAGCTAATCCACGGCCGCATTTTATTGGTGCTTTGACACAACATCGTGCGGGTACGGATCTTCGTGGTGATCCGGATGGCAAGACCAACGACCTCATGGGTTCGCCGATGTCGGGTTTTTATCGGAGTGATGAGCGGTGGCACTTCGTCTGGCTCCCCGATACGAACGAGACGGCGCTTTGGGATTTGCAGAATGATCCGGGGCAGCTGACGGACGTATCGAGCGAGAATGCTGACCGCATCGAGGCCTTCAAAGCGGACATCGATACATGGCGTACGGAGTATATGCCCGGCTAACAAAAAAGGCCCGCGTCATGAGCGCGGGCCTCTGAACTCTGGTGTGCGGCTAAGCGTTAGCCAGCCTTGTTCACGCGCATGTACCATTCGACAAGGCGGCGGACCTGACGGCTGGTGTAGCCGCGGTCGACCATGCGGCTGACGAAGTCGTCGTGCTTCTTCGCCGTCTCGCTGTCCTTCTTCGAGTCGAAGGAGATCACCGGAAGGAGGTCTTCTACCTGGGTGAACATCCGCTTTTCGATCACTGAGCGGAGCTTCTCGTAGCTCGTCCAGGCCGGGTTCTTGCCGCTGTTCGCTGCGCGAGCGCGCAGGGCGAACTTGACCACCTCGTTCCGGAAGTCCTTCGGATTGGCGATGCCCGCCGGCTTCTCAATCTTCGAGAGTTCTTGGTCCAGGGTGGCGCGATCAAGCAGCTGACCCGTGTCGGGGTCTTTGAAATCCTGATCTTCGATCCACGCGTCGGCGTACGAGATGTAGCGGTCGAACAGGTTTTGTCCGTACTCGCCGTAGCTCTCCAGATAAGCCTTCTGGATCTCTTTGCCAATGAAGTCCGCATACCGAGGAGCGAGCTCTGCCTTGATGAACTCCATGTACTGCTTCTCGGTTTCGTCCGGGAACTGCTCCCGCTTGATGGCGGTTT
>JBCCTF010000003.1:0-53036 GCA_039198765.1 Pseudomonadota bacterium | reverse complement strand
TGCGCCCACCCGTCCCAGAAACTCTATCAACAAATGGCCCAGAGTGATGGGGCCGGACACTGCTTCCTGGGCAGGCCACCTTTTTTTTAGACTCGATTGATCTCATTTCCAATTGAAAGGCTTTTTCCGTGGAGCCGCAACCCGAGATGGATGAAATCGCAGCGGGCCTGCGTTTTGACCATACAGAAGCAACCGTTGCAGGGAAACGCGTCGTATACAGAGCAGGGTAAGGCTAGCTCTGTTTTCGTAAGGCTTCGAAGAGCGGATCGGAAATCCATGCAGGAAAATCATCCGCCAGTTCAGAAACGACAGTCTCAATTGCTTTGGGGATGGCTGAGCGGAGCTCTTCGATCGCTTGCTCACACATTCCGTCGGAGGGACCGACGAGTTTTACTGTCTGTTCAAAATGGCGCTGCGCGATCTGATCGAGAACACGGCGACGGTTCTCGCCAACGGCCATCGCCAACTTGATCTTGTTTTTTTGGATTTGACCGGCTGCGTAGCAGGGTGTGACGGAGAGCACGTCGTAAAGCGGTGTGATCGAGAAGCGTCCTCCTGGCTTCAAGAAGATACTGAAGTTCTTGGCATGCCCATCGGTAGCGCCGAGCATCCAAAAAGCGATCTGACTTTTCAGGAAAAAGAGTTGATCATTATACGGTGTATCGCTTTCCTTCAGCAGCGCGAAGATATCAGCCATGCCTGGCCCGCCGTCGGTTTCATACTTCTTTGTCGGGGGCACCGACAGGGCTTGGCACATGTCCTCTTGGGGCTTGCGGAGCAGGCGATTGTCCTTGGTCCATTGGCGATCGAACCGCTCGACCACCAGCGCCGATTGATCCTCAAACCGCGCCATCTCCACATGCGCCGTAGGCAGACCAAGTGCTGCTGTTAAGCGCATGCACAAAAACTCGTTGGCCACGCTCTCGCTTAAATCCAGAATTGCACCCGTGGAGGTCTGGAGCTCTCCAATCGGTGTTTTGAGGATGTGTGTCGTCGGGGTTGCGCCCAGTGGCTTCTTCCATTTTCCCTCATGGAACAGAAGCGCGGTTTTTTCCTGCGCGCCAGCTAGAGAAATCCGAAACTCATCGTCGTCGTCGAGGCCGAGCGGAGCACTTTCAAGATTGCGCAGAATTCGGGCGATGCCAGCCTCATCCAAAGGCTCGCCCTGGACTTTTGAGATATCGCCTGGATCAAAACCATCCGGCACGAATTGAAGTGCCCCCACACAGTCGCGCCCGACTTGCGAAAGTAGGCTATAGGCATCGATGCCGTCTGCGCTGGTTCGCTCCGCAACCTTGGTTCGGATTGCGTCGTTGTCGGGAAGCAGGTTTTCAAACACTGCCAATACAGGCGCACCGATGTAGCGATCCTCCCGGAGCGGTAAGGACCGCGACACAGGGATAGCATGCTCCCATCCAAGCCATTCCTGGTCATAGGAGAAGTCGACCGCGCCGCTGGAGGCGCGGTTGAGCACTCCCACCATACGGCCATTCATCAAGACGTTGAGCCTTGGATAGGTCTTACGGCGTGCCATCCTCAGAAGATATCCTCTAAGCTCGGCTCGTCTTTGCTCCGCTTACGGATGACAAGTTCGAGATCCAGGGCACTCAGAACGTCGAACAAGGTTTCAAGCTTGGTGCTTGCATCGGCGTTTTCGATGTCTGATATCGTGGCTTGGCGCACTCCAACGCGCTTACCCAGCGCGCCTTGGGTAAGATTTGCTTGCTTGCGCAAGGAGCGCAGCGTTGCGCCTACTTGCTTGGAAGATCGGGCAATATGTGAGTCCATGTCAGCACTCCTTTCTTTATCCAATATACGCTTTAGCGTATAAATTGTCAATATACGGCGCGCCGTATAAAGCGGATATATACGGTTTAGCGTATATGGCCCTGGGCTATGGCGTTCAGCGGATGATGAGGGTTCTTGCGCAAATAACCCTGGTATTCCGGCCAATAGCTATCGCTCGGTGGCGAGTTCCCACGCTTTGTAAAAACAGATAGCGGCTGACGAACGGTCGGACGGTCTGCTTCCTGCGAGACAGGTGCACTCTTTATCCACGGCGCTTGCTTGGTCATCGCTCATATCCCCGGATCACCTGCTCGAAGCTGCGTTCTAGGCGGGTACGATCACGCGCATGCTCTTTATTCACCGTGAGCTGGTGGACCCGTAGCCTTCGACGGTCGACAAGTTGACGATGAAAGAATTTTTCCCGCTCAGCGCGATGCTGTTTTGCGGTTTTCTGTCCTTCGATTTCGTTCTGTCTGCTGATCTTTCGGTGCTGCCCTCGCAAGCGATCCCAGATACCGCCAAGGCCCTTGCGAAACCTCGCTTGCCGGGCGCGGTTTTCAGCTTTCAGCTGCGCTTGGTGTGTCTCCGCTAGGGCTTTCCGCTCTAGTCGGTGTCGCTTCACGAGATCACTTTTACGAGCACGGTAGTCTGCAAGCTGGTTCTGCCGTTCTTTACGCAGCTCGGTGCGCAACCGCTCCGCTGTTTTGCCAAGTTCACTCTCAAAGGCATTTTTGGCGTCTTCTAGGGATTGAGCAGACTGCTTATCACCGAGCCGTATACGGACGTCCTTAGCTTTGAGGCCCACAACGCGGGCCACGGAGTAAACCTCGCCATAAGCATCAAGCGCGACCCAGGCGCGGCGATCACCGCGTGCAAGCTTGAAGCCTCGTTCCTCAAGTGCATGAGCAAACCCAGCCTTGGTATCTGAAATCGCCCATGCGTCCTGGATAGCTCCTTTGATCTGCTTGGGATCGCGTTCAGTGCGCTGCGCCTGCTGCCATTCTGATAAGGTGAAGTTGCGTGGGTCGCGTGCAGAAGGGTCAGCGAGCCCGGCAGGCATTCTCCACTGATGCTCACGAAACAGCTCGCGAGAAATTTCCATCAGCTTCTCACGATCAAACGGCAACGGGACGGCCTTCATCTCTGCGGCATCAATGCGTGACCAAACCACGTGGGCGTGACGGCGGCCTTCCTTCTCATGAAAGACGATCGCTCTCGGCTGGCCCGTCAGTCCAAGCCGTTCCTCTGCCCGATCGATCGCGTCCTCGAAGCTCTCGACGCACACGCGCTCGCTTTCTGGTGGGTTCACCGACACGGAATAGAGAAACTTGCGGCAGCGCGTGCCTTGGCTGAGTGCGTAGGCTTCGTTCAGCGCCCCCGAAAGGTTCTCAGCAACGAACCCGCGCAGCTCGTGAAGCTCAACGTGGTCGTTCTCATCCTTCATCAGGTGCGATGCCAGGTCCTTGGCTCCACCGCGCGCGTTGCCCTTGAGGATCATTCGCCTGTCTCCGGCTTGATGCCGAGGGCAGCGATGAGCGTTTGACGCATGAGAGCAATCTCAGCGCAGGCTGCATGCAGGTCCTCTTCAAGCTCGGGGGTTACGGGAAGAGCGCCCATGTTCGAGGCCTTCGCAATCTGATTCATGTTTTGAGAAAGCCGAGACTGACCGAGAGCGGCCAGCAACTTGGCAACGGCCGTCTGGTCAACGCTGGGCCTCTTTAGTCTCCTGATGCGCTTTACTCGATGCGCTGGTGCGCCATCTCCGAAGAGCTTTCGCCGGATGTATCGGCTCCACGCTTCCCCGCCTGCGTCACGGTTCAGCTGAGCGCGCTCTTCTTCGGTGAACCGGATTGAGTATGGAGCGGCGTGCTTTTTTGTGGCGGCGACAGCGCCGTGAGCATTCTCAAACTGGTTAGAGAGGGCAGCGAGGCTCATGGCTCCACTCCCGGTTCGTTCTCCCCAGATAGCCGATCGCGAACGCCTTCAAGGTGTTTAAGCTGGTACTCCCAATCCTCTAATTCTTGGAAAAGCGCGTTCGAACTTTCTCCGTCGAAGCGCGCCATACTCCTCGCCAAACACGTCCGCAGTCGTCCAGCATCACGGAAAATCCAGTTGTCTTGCTGTGGGCTGTGTCCTGGTTTGCCGATATCGGTTTTGGTGACGCTGTGGATGACGGTCAGCAAACGGGTTTTTTGGTCTCCCGCCAACTGGCTATGGGTGAAGTTTCGGCTCCAGATGGAACTTGCGTCCTTGGGATTTAAGCGGATGACCCAGGAGATTGCGTGGGTGGCTGCTTCTGGGTCGAAGGCCTAAGGGCCACCATCAACCAAAATTAAAATTCACTCCCAAGATAAGCTGTGGCCCAATCGTAAGGGCCAAGGACGAAGTGGTTCGCAGCAGGCGGTCTTGGGCTAGGCCAAAGCCAGAATAGCGGGAATGCTCCGTGCCGGACTATCGGTATTCATCACTAAATCAGTATACAGAGAAGATATGACCTTATTGCTTCTGAGGCGACGCTGTTGCTAGGTGTCGAGCTGATCGTCCACGGACAGCGGATATCCAAACATTCCTAGCTGACCAATTCCTTATACGTATCAGTCTTGCACCGAAGCGTCAGCGGGAATCATCCGTAGGCCCCTCATCAACCTTAACCGTCAGAGCTGATCCCATGTCTGCGGGATAGCCGAGAAGCGACGCATTTGAGATATTATCACTCATCAGGGTTTTGGGGACAACGCAAAGGAACTCACGATGAAACGTGTTATCGCAGCGCTCGCCTGCTGGGCCGGGCTATCGCTCTCGGCTGAGGCCGCCACATTGGATGTGTTTATTTTCGACGACGGTTTCGGCTCGGAAACCGCGTTCGAGGTGGTCGACAAATCGTCGAATGCTGTCGTTTTCAGCATTGGTTATGGAACCATTCCGGACTTCAACTTCGACCTGAACCAATTCTCGACGACCCTCGCTCCCGGCGACTATCGGTTCACGATCCTCGACTTCTTCGGTGACGGAATCATTGCGCCCGGCGGCTACGGGCTCGCGCTTGATCGCGTTCTCATCCTCGACAAGCTCACGACGGGGTTCACCGGCTTCTCGGAGTCGTTCGATTTCACGGTGAGCAGCAGCCAAGCCGTGCCCATCCCCGCCGCCGCTCCGCTGTTCCTAGCTGGCTTGGCCGGTGCTGGAGCGATTGGCCGCCAGCGGCGACGAGCGAATGCTGCCCTCTAAGGCGCGACAGCGCGGGATGCGCACATATCCCCTCCGTGTGCATCCCGTGTCTCTGGGATAGAGGCATCGCCCGAATTCCGAGAACGATCCCTGCACATGCTGGCTTTGCGCTGGCCCGGTCTTGAAACGGAGAGCAGGGACCCATGGAGACGTACCGTATACCAATGATTGTGTTAGCGCTTGCAGCCATTGGCCTAAGCCACAGCGCAGCCGCCGCCGACGGCCAGCGGACTGTCAAAGGGCCGGAGCCGGGGAAGTGCATTTTCTCCACCGAAGTGATGCCCAAGGGCGACTTCAGAAACTCCGCATACCGCAAAGTGAAAGACACCTTCGCCCTCGGTGACCCCATCGCCGTGCGGTGTTTCTACGAAATGGGTCAGCAATCCAACTACGCTTCTCTCGGCAGAGTGGCGAACTCCATGCGTGACAGCGGCAAGTATTACGCTGAGTACGAATGGACGAAGCCGGACGGCTCTCCAGGCAGCCATAGCGACTTCCGCATCGTGGCCTACAATCACAACTTCCGTGCAGATTGGGATCAGCAGCGCTACGACCTGACCGATGACCACGCCGCCTGCGATTTTCAGATCAAAGGACGGAAGCAGCAAGAGTTTGGTGCGAAATCGAGCGGCTGCATGGACTTCGCCAAGTTCACACAGATCCAATCCAAGAAGATGCGCGTGAAGGCTCCCGAGACTCCAGAATTCTGTATTCGCGTCTTCATGAAGTTCGCCAACACGCGCAGCCTGCGCACCGTTGGGAACGATCTGCGAGAGGAACCGGATTACGTTGAAAAGACGATGGCACGGGGCTGTTTCAAGGTGGACCTGACATCTTAGGTTCCCCGCAGCCACAGCAGGTCGGCTATGCCGCTGCGCTGAAGCCCGCTAATGTCGTCCGCGGTGGTAATGCAGGTCCAGACATGTCCATTCGGGTGCTCCTGGCAGAAGACGAACCCAACGCATTCCAGCGATGCGCGGATGTTATTGATCTGCATCCGCGCCTGTCTCTCGCTGGTGAGGCGCATTGCTTGGCTGATGCAATGGCGCTGCTGGGTAATGATACGCTTGCGTATGATTTCTTGCTGACGGATCTCCGCCTGGGTGATGGGCACGGCGCTGAGTTAATCAGGGCCTGGCGGGCAAGGGGCGGGAAGTTTGCTATGGTCGTCTCCGTCTTCGGCGATGTGGAGAGCGTGATGGCCGCGGTTGAGGCGGGTGCAGACGGCTATCTGCTCAAGTCCGGGTCTGATGACGAAATGCTCACGGCACTGACGACCGTGCTTGATGGCGGCGCGCCGATTAGCGCTTCAGTTGCGGGACATCTCCTCCGCAAGCTTCGCAAAGACGATCTTCAC
This sequence comes from Pseudomonadota bacterium, assembly GCA_039198765.1. GTDB lineage: Bacteria > Pseudomonadota > Alphaproteobacteria > Caulobacterales > Parvularculaceae > Parvularcula. Next base: position 46,663 of record JBCCTF010000003.1, on the reverse strand, counting down.
GGCGAGAGCGCGGAGGAAACCAAGGCGGCTATCCTCTCTGAACGAGAGACAGACATCCTGACCGACTTAGCAAAAGGGTTGTCCTATAAGGAGGTTGCCCGGTCTCGTTCGATTTCTCCGCATACGGTGGGTGATCATGTGAAGGCGATTTACCGGAAGCTTGCCGTGACATCGCGCGGTGAAGCTGTGTTCCAGGCGCTTCATCGCGGTCTCATCAACTTACCCAAAAGCTGAGGCTACGGGACGTGGTTCAATCGCGCGCCGTCCTGCTCATAAGCTGTCTAGCGACCCTCCTGTTCGTCGCCCTGGCTGAACGCGCGATGCATCCAGAAGGCGCATTGCTCCTCACCGATTTCGTCGAGGTTGAGCAGGATAACGTCGACGGATCGTCACGATCTCTCGCGCAGGACGTTCCTGTTGAAGCGCTCGATTTTAGCGAGACAGCAATTCTGGTCACGTCCGCGCATCGGCGAGTCTTCGCGAGCTATTGCTCTGGCCCTCTCGGCGGTGGGCCAGAGCGCCTGACGCCCGCTCTCTTCAAAGAACAAGCACCACACTACTTCTCCGTTCCCGGAGGGTTTTGTGTTGGCTCTCGCCTCTCGATCGATATCGAGAATCCGCAAGGACGCCCCGAGGTAGGGAACGTCTATGTCGGTGAGGCCGATGCTCTTGGGCCTGCGTTCCGCTGGCGGCGTTTCTTCGGCGTCGACCTCGTCATCATCGCAGCGGGCATCGCGCTGATTTCATCAGCATTCGCACTAGCGACGCTGCCGCTTGCTCCAAACAGGCGGTTGGTCATTGTTTTCAGCGCATGGATGGTGTCATGCTTCGCGGCCAACGTACGTTTTTTAGGTCCGTATGCTGATCTCTCAGATGCATGGGTCGAGAGGATCGGGACCCTCCTTCTCGTAAGCGGGGCTGCAATTGGTTTGATTTACGCCCGGGAGTGGGCTGTCGCGTTGAACCGCGATGCCGAGGTGAAGAGGTTGCCTCTCAGCGGCTTGGTACTAGTCTTCGTTCTTTTCTCCGTCATCAAGATCGCGACCTTCGGTCTGTCTCCTGCAAGAATTGATCAGATCACATCGCTCTCCCTGATCGCTGTTGCGGCAGGGACCGTCATCTACCTGCTGCGCCCAACGGTGCGCCAGAACAGCTTACAGCTCGGCCTCTTAGGTTGCGCAGTGGTTCTCATCGCCGTCGATGGGTTGCGTCTTTTCGCAGAGGCAACACCGAGCCTCAGCGTTGTGAAACCGACTGTTCAGTATACAGCTTTTGTGCCGAACTTCCTCTCCTTGGCCTTCCTCTGCTATGTGATGGCGGAGAACCGTTGGGTTGAACGGCGTCTTTCCTTCACGAATGCACAGCTCCATCGCGAGCTCAGGGCGCGTGAGGAAGAGGTCAAGACCGTCTACGCCGAGCGGGAGGCGCAAGCGAAGGAGGCAAGCATCCTCCGTGAACGGCAGCGGATTATGGAGGATATCCACGACGGGTTCGGCGGTCGTTTGCTGGCTCTGTATCTTCAGGCGCAGGAGGGCTCTCTCTCATCAAAGAGCATGGCGAACGGCCTCCAAGACAGTCTCCAAGACCTTCGCCTTATTGTGGACTCCATGGACACGGCCGATGGCGATCTTGAGCTTGCCCTTGGTGCGTTGCGCGGGCGGGTTGAGCCCGAACTTGCAGTCGCGGGCATTGCGCTCGACTGGTCCGTTGATCTGGGCGACCACGACCACGGGTTCGGACCCCGCGAAGTTCTTGCGCTTTATCGGATCATCCAGGAAGCGGTGACCAATGCGATCCGTCACGCCCAGGCTGAGCGGGTATCGATCGAGATAACCGCAACGCATACTGATGAAATGAGCCTACGAATCGCCGACGATGGGGTGGGCTTTGCAGAACTCCCAAAAAACGGCCGTGGCCTGCAAAACATCCGGAACCGCGTCACCGGACTTGATGGCACGGTGGAGATTTCAGGCGAGCAGGGCCTAGAGCTGAAGATCCGCCTCCCATTCAAGCGCTGAAGCCAGCCGATAGGTTAGCACCACTCCGCAGAACGTGTAGATCTCTGGTAGGGTAAGTTCCCTTTGAAGCTCGATCTCACCATTTCAAGGCTTCTGATCATTGGAGCGGGCTTTCTGCCCCCGATTTCAGTTTCCGTTGGGTCGATCCTGGAAGCGTTCAAACTCTCTGTTATCTGGGAAGAGTTCTTGAAAACGAGGGTCAGTCCTGCGTTTTCTCTTCGTGAACTTGAGATACGACGTCTGCATCCGTGAAAAGTACCGACTGTCGCCCTTATCGGTGAGGTGACTGCCTTCAGTGTACCGCATATCTTTTGTTGCAGGGTCAAAGTCGATGTTGTTGACGAAGACTTCGATCTCTTGGACGTGCCGGTCATCATTCAGCTGAACGAGATCGAAGCCAGTGAGAACAGGCAGCACAAAATCGGCGTCATCGTCGTCAAAACTTCGATCGACGCGTCGCCTAACGGGGTCTTGCGTGCTGCCGTCCGATGCGTCGCTGATGCAGTTCTGGAAGATGATAAAGGTCTTGCAGGTTCGATCGACAGGCGTGATGCGCATCGGCTCGCCCTGCTCAAGAGAAACACCCACTCCGTATACCCCCGCGACGCTCCCATCGAAACGAATGGTCGATTTCCTCTTATTGTCTTTGAGAATTGCGCGCGCCGTCGCCTCCATTCGATCGTCCCCCGGGCGATCCTGATAGAGACCATAGGCGTATTGGCGCAGGTGCCGGTCATCTCGCTCGACGTCCATAAAATATGCCGTCGGCAGAGCAATCGTCGTCGTCTCGCGCTGCGGGAAACGCCACCGCGGTAGCGCAGCCGTGACATTTGAGTGGCGCGATAACTCTTGGTTCACCTGAACGTCTTGCTCGACTTGAGCGCTGATCTCGGTCGTCGACCATGCAACAGCGACATAGTGGTAGCATCCTCGGAACGGGTCCGTGCGGCTTTTGTCAGACAACTCAACACCAGCAGCTCTCCCATTGCTGTAGGTACCTGTGCCACCTGCTGACAGCATAGGTTCATCATCCGACCCAGGATTAGGTCGCGCCGCCGGCCAGCGCAGATGGCTCTCCCCGCGCTCATTCACAATCGCACTCTTGCCGACCATCCCGCCAATCTTCTTCGCATGATGATCAGAACCACGAAAGCTCACCGAGAAGCCGTTCAGGTAGACGACGGCTTGGTCTGCGTACTCCGGCAGCGTCCATCCTTGATCCGGGAAGGTCAGGAGGGGAACGAGCCTGACCGATGGTGAGAAGTCGGGCAGTGGGAACGGGCGACCGTTATCCTCTTCGGCCTCTGTACTCCCACAAGCCAACCCCTCGATGGCCTCGATAACCCCGTCCTCTTCGAAAATGGTCCGCTGCTGTCCGTGCGCCAGTGCCAGCGACATCGCGATGCACGCACCGATGGTTCCTGCGATCCGCATCGTTCATTCCTCCCCTTCGTTCCGCATCAAGCGAAGCGCCGCTGGGTGGGTTGGTCAACGCGTTAAGGCAGTGGTTCCCTGCGTTTCGTGAGGCCGTTGCTGCCCTTTCTCACAGGTCCCTTGAAGGTCTTGTCATTGGCGCCGGCCGTGTGCCGCGGCTCACCTCATGGCAGTTTTCGCTGTCGTCATAAGGTGTTGGCCTAGATGGCACGCCAGGAGAGATCCTGATCGCTGTGTCTGCCTAGAGGTTGAAGGACCGGCGAGTCACCGGTCCCTCTCGGCCCACTCTATCGTTCCGCGTGAGCGGCCCAGTAGACGTTGGGTTCGATCAGCTGCGTGTTGATGCCGAGGATGCGCAGGCGCCATTGGCCTGGCTCGATTTGTCCTTCGACACGTGCCCGCTCAAAGACGCTGTCGTTGAGGCGTGACCGCGCGCGGACCCGGCCGCGCGGGTCGATCAACTCCATGTCGATGTCGTGTGTCAGGTCGACAGTCACGGTGATGAAGGGGATGCTCACCGGTGTGCGGCCGTCGGCCCACCACAGAGCAGCATCGAGGGTGTTCGCGCCTTCAGGCACATTCAGGGGGATGTCGATCCGGTCACCCGTGTCGACGGCGGTTTTCCCCCACCATGCCCAACCATTGACGGGCATGTTGATCATGCCAGCGCCCCAGAAGTTGCCCACTGGGCCGCCCATGTTTCCCGACAGGATCAGCTGTGCGTAAACCTGACCGGGATCGATCGTGCCGCTGTTTCGGCGGAGCCAGTTGCGCAGAAGCGCGGCCGCTCCAGCGCCATACGGCGCGGCGCCGCTCGTCCCGTTGAAAATCCCGTAGTTGTCGTCGTTCACGCCGCTGTTGTTGCCCGAACCGCGCGCAGTCTCTGAGCTGCTCGGTGCTACGACGTCTGGCTTGATCCGGTTATCCTCAGTCGGGCCGGTCAGCGAGGTTGCGAAAGGCGTGGTGTCGCCAAGGTCCATGCGGCCGACGGCGATAGACCTGTGTGCGATTGCCGGTGAGGAGACACTTGACCCGCCACCAGGGTTGTTCCCGGCCGCAGAGACAATCACAGCCCCGGCGTTGAAGGCGTTGTCCGCTGCAACAGCGAGTGAGTCGAACGAGTTGTTCGAGACCATCTGGATCTCACCGAGGATGACCCGGTCACCCACACGGAGCGCCTGCTGGAAGCCTCGCTGGGCTGCCGCCACGTTCAGGAGGCCACGGGATCCATTTGCACCTCCGTAGACGCGGAAGGAATCGAGAGTGATGTCGGTGACGCCGCGATATTCTGATCCGCCACCATTCCCTGCACTGACGATTGCGCCTGATGCCGTGCCGTGCGGCCAGCGATCGTCCGTGAAAATGGTGCCGGTGTTGCAGTTCGCGCCGCCGCCGACACAGTCGCGCAGAAAGTCGAGATTGTCCGGTGAGGCGAAGACCTCGTGCCGATCATCAACACCCGTATCGAGGAGCCCGATGTAACCAGCCGAGAGGCCCAGGTTGAAGTAGGGATCGGAGCGGATGATCCGCCGAGCGTCGTCGACATCATTCGATGAGTTGCTGTCTTGTGGCGGCTCGATCTTGGTCTCGACAGGATCAAGGGACATCACGAGCGGCTGTTCGGCTAGGTTGAAGATGTCTTGAACCTCGAGCTCGACCAGCATGGAGTCGGTCAGCCAAAACCGCTCGATGATTTCAGCTGACGTGTCGGCGAGGAGCTTTTCATTACCCTCTTCTCTTCGCTCGATGATCAGCTTGCTGATGATTTGAGCGTTGCGATCCTCAAATTCACGCCGCTCGGCTTTGTCCATGCCCACGGGTGGTTCGGGAAAACGAGGAATAACCAGGGCGCTGTCGAATTGGACGATCGCGCGCACGCGCTTGTTTGGGCTCAGCCCTTTGATCTGTTCAAGGAGGGCCGGGTTGACCTTGATCTTGGGATCGAGCGGCTTGTTCTCTGGCTCGCGTTCCAGACCAGGTTTGTCGAACGTTAAGCCCTTGGTTCGTACGCCGTCGGAAAACTGATAGGCCGACACGATAGACGGCTTCGCCTCGCTCATCTCGACGGCGTAGATCACGTCCACCGGATCTGGCCGGGTTCTCCCATCCAGCGCTTTCTCCGGCGGGATGTCGACTGGTTTGCCGAGTTCGATTTCGTCGAGCGGTCTGAAGCGCAGCCTGAGGCGCCGACGCACCTGTGGGAACTCGCCCACGGAGACCATTGTCCATTCGCCGGTCTCCTCATCCGCGGCTTCGCCCACTGTGACGTGGCCATCCTGGGCTTGCGATGCGATCGGGGGAGCGTTGTTCTCAGTGCTCTGGGATGTCCGTTCGTTCGAGACATCGGGCGACACGCAGGCCGAGAGCACAGCCACCGGACACCACACCATCGTTCTTAGAAGCAAAGACGCCTTGGTCATAAAAGTCTTCCTCACATCAGTTTCGATTGAAAACTGGTCCCCTCAGACCAGAACCGCGACCAGCTAATGCGCTGCGCGGCCTCCCAACGCTGGCACACCGTCCGCGACGGAACAAATGCTGTTGGCAGTTGGATAATCTGCCCTTCCGTATCCCCGTGATTGCCCTTCACTCAGCATCAGAGATGGCAGCCCCGCTTGACGCCGATCAAGCGGTTCGGCGCTGACATGTGCACGATGCATCCCTCATCTTGAGCTTTCCGGGCCGACGCCGCACGATTGTTCGGACTAGGGGCTGGCGTCACGCTCAGTGGATACCCGCGAGAAGTGCCTCGGTCCTCGGGTGAGCAGCACCGGGATGGAGCGCCCATGGGAACTGAAATCGCGTCGACTCATTTCGCGGACGAAGACTATCAGACCTTTCGCGAGCGACTGCGAAAGGAAACAGCGACGCTTAAAAGCTGGTTCGACAACCGGGCGTTCGATTATTCCGATGAGCTGACAGTTGGACTTGAGCTCGAAGCTTGGCTTGTCGACGAGAACGCTCTGCCGGCGCCAGTGAACGACGCCTTCCTGAAAGCCGCAGGGCACGACGACATCGTCGAGGAGCTTGCCGCCTTCAACATCGAGATCAATGCGCCGCCTATGCTGATGGGCGAGACAGTTTTCTCCGATACCGAAGCCGCGCTGGCCGACGTTTGGTCCGTATGCGGTCGAACAGGTGACACGATTGGCATTCGTTGTGCGATGATGGGGATACTCCCCACCGTGCGCGATGAGATGCTCCAGCTCACTTGGATGTCCGACGCCAACCGGTACGAGGCTCTCAACCGAGAGCTTATGCATCGTCGGAGGCAAGAGCCGATCCACATCGCCATAGCTGGGCAAGATGAACTCAACTATCGGTGCGATCACATCATGCTGGAGGCCGGGTGCACATCGCTGCAGGCCCATTTGAAGATCAACCAGGAAGACAGCGTACGGTTTTACAATGCTGGCGTTCTCGCAGCAGCTCCGCTGGTTGCAGCGACAGCAAACTCACCGTTCCTGTACGGAAAGTCTTTGTGGTGTGAAACGCGCATCCCGGCGTTTGAGCAGGCAACAGCTGTGGACGGGTTTCGAGACAAATCTGGGTGCAACGTCCGCCGGGTCACTCTCGGGACAGGGTATCTTCGGCACAGTTTCTTGGAGCTCTTCACTGAGAATCTGAGTTTCCCAGTGCTGCTCCCAGCCTTGCACGAGGACACCGATCGTCTTCCTCATCTCAAGCTCCAAAACGGCACTGTCTGGCGCTGGGTCCGCCCCATACTAGGCTTTGATGGTCAGGGTACGCCGCATCTGAGAATCGAGCACCGGGTCATGCCCGCTGGACCGACACTCACTGACACAATAGCCAACCTTGCGCTATGCCATGGCCTCATGCTGGCCTTAGCGCGATCGGATCATCCGCCTGAGGAGGAAACACCGTTTGAGGACGCGCAGGCAAACTTCTACGCGTGCGCGAAAGACGGCCTCGACGCCCGAGTGCGTTGGTGCGGGCGGGACATGAATGTGCAGAGTCTGCTGGTTGAAAAACTCATCCCCAAGGCGCGTGCTGCGCTCATCGACGAGGGCGTTTCAGAAGCCGACGTCCGCCGATACATCGATCAGATCATGATGCCTCGGGTGCGAAGCGGAAGGACAGGTGCTGCCTGGCAACGAAGCTACATGGAGTGCAACACACCGAATTTTCAGGCTTTCACGGAACGGTACCTGATGCTGCAAGAAACCAACGCTCCCGTCCACACGTGGGAAGTCTAGCGGCATATGGCTCTCCAGCTTGACCATCTGGATCGCCTACCTGGCGCACTGTCAGCCATCAGTGTACGCGATATTCGTGAGGTCTTTCCAAACCCCACCTTGGTCGAGATTGCTGGCGAGCATGAGCCGCCTCTGTTCATTTCGACGCTGCTCCACGGCAACGAAACCACAAGCTTCCATGTTTTGCAGCTGCTCGAGGAACGGTTCCGCAACAAGAAACCGCACCGTAGTCTGATGATCTTCGTTGGTAACGTTGCGGCTGCGGAGGTAGGATTGCGACGCCTTGAAGGTGAGCCCGACTTCAACCGAATCTGGGCCCATGGAGACACGGCGCACCACCGGCTAGCGGAAGAGGTGCTGTCTGCTGCGCGCCGGCGCGGGCTCTTCGCCAGTATCGACATCCACAACAATACGGGTCGCAATCCGGTCTATGGATGTGTCAATGCTCTGCGTCCGGAGGATCTCTATCTTGCAGCGACGTTCGCACCGATCGGGGTCTACTACCTCAATCCCCCAACAACGCAGTCGATCGCATTCTCTCACCTCGCGCCAGCCATCACGCTTGAGTGCGGACAGGTGGGTGACCCTGATGGTCTCAATGCAGCGATGGACTTGATTGATCACATGATAAGCATCGATGCGCTGCCGAAAACCGCGCCTCTTCCAGAAGCACTCGAGCTCTTTGAGACGGTGGGCCGTGTACTGATCGACCCAAGCATTCGTCTCTCTTTTGGCGAAGCGGAGTCGACAGATCTTGCCCTTCGCGAGGACTTAGAGGACCTCAACTTCAAATGGATTGAGCAAGACGACCTTTGGGCGACGACAACTTCCAACCCCTCTGGCCTTAAAGTGGTCGACGAACATGGCAGTGACCTCACCGAAGAGTTTTTTCGCCGAGACGGTGACCGTATCTTACTCCGTCAGCGGGTTGTCCCCGCCATGATCACTGCCGATGAGGCCATCATTCGCCAAGACTGCCTATGCTACCTTATGAAATCTCTCCGCTAGGATAACGATCCTATCTTTGTGCTATGCTTAAAAGGTCAGCACTTTCCAGGTCGAGGTGCGGCGCCCGCTTTTATAGAACTCAGACTTGTAGTACTCAGACTTGGCCCTTCGTCTTTCCCACCTAGTCCCTCAGTACACTGAAGTGGCTGGCTTCCAGGGCGTAGAAGGTGGCTTGGACGTAGTCGTCTGGGTCACCGGTTTTGTTTTGGTTGTACACACCGGCTTTGAAATACATGTAGTCGTCGGGCGCGTCGTAGTCGCTGCCCTCCATATCGATGACCGTTTGCGCGATGACCACGCCGTCCTTTTCGATGGTGACATCGAGGCTGTTGCCTTTTGCATCGATCCGATAGCTGAACTTTTCGCCCAGAGCGATACCATCTTCCGGGTCCGGAGCACTTTGAGCGCGAGAGCCGATAAGGTCGTAGTAGACGTCTTCAGGGTCGTTTTTGTTCTCGTGGGCTGCATAGATGGCCCCTCGCTCGTTCTCGGGCAGCTTGCGATAGTAGAGCCTGATCGGCTCGTCATCTTTTGCGTGGATTTGGCCGATGATCACCCGGCCGACTTCGCGGCGTTCACCTGTTGTCGTGACGTGGTTGACGGCGAGGGTCGCGGTGAGGGTGCCATCAACCCCGCCTGACTGAAGCTGGGCGCTTCGTGGTGCTGACGAGAAGACCCAGTTGTTTTTGTTGGGCGTACCATCAGACGTTCGTGTGCTGATAGATGTATTGCCCCGCCGTAGCATTTCGCGGAGCTCAACGCGAGTGTAATTGGTCCTTGTTGACGTTTTAAAGCCCCCAATCGGGCACCGAAACACCATTCCGCCATCTTCCCCTGTGTAGAAGAAGGCTGGGTTTTGATATCCGCTGGCCAGTTCGCGTTCGCTGATCGTGTCGGATCTTCCGTTATTGTCCGTGTCTGTAGGAACGGAGAGGTTCCACCCCAGGAGATCAAAATTGTCAGAGGGCGGAAGATCGGGCGAGAGGCCTGTGCCGCCCTCGCTGGGCGGGACGATGGCCGCGCTCAGCCGTTGATCCGATTGCGGCCCCGTCCTCGTTAGGGTCACGTCATCGTAGCGAGTCTCGGCGCCGCCATAGCGGAGGAACATGATGGCTGACGTTTCAGAGCCAGAGTGGAAGGAGACCGTTACGTCACCCCATCGCCTGCCATTGGGGCGACGCTCGAAGTAGATGGTGTCCCCCACTTTCACGCCAACCACCGGTGTTCCGCGTGCGGAGAGAGTGAGATTGTAGTGCCCGAACGGCTCCAGTTGGAGTGCGCGCTGCACAAAGCCCTTTTCGCCATTGATCTGGAGGGCGCGGTCTCCCGATTTCGCCCGGCCCGTCAGAGAGACATCGGCGCGGGCCTCGTCGGTGACGGACCAACCTTCAAGCCCACTCTCGAAACCGCCGTTGGCGAGCTGCTCCGCCTGGGCAGCTGAAACTATCGTAGCAATCGCAACGCATACGGATAGAAGATGGCGAATACCCATGGTTCAAGCTCCCCCACGAAGCATCATGAGGTCGGCTCAGTTCAGGTCCACAGGGACCGACTGAAACCGCCTGCGTGTCTCTTCGATTTGCTGCCGGGCGCGATCGATTTCATTTTGCTCCTCCGAAAGGAGGAGTGCTTCAAGGACGCACGCGAAATGGTGGCGCATTGCTGTCCGAGCCCGATCAGCATCCTTCGCCCTGAGTGCCGCAACGATGTCTGCGTGCTCTTGCCAGCGAACTTGAGGTGTCGACCCACAAATCGAAGCGTAAGCCTCGCGAATTGGCGCAACTTCAGTCCGTATACGCCATAAGCGTTCCACCATGTCGATGATAACGCTGTTTCCCGACGCCTTCGCGATGCAAAAGTGGAAAGCTTGATCGGCGTTGTCTCGGGTGCGGTCGCTTTGTGTCACGCCCGGCGCCATAGCCGCGAGATAGGAGTCGAGTTCGGCGAGCTCAGCTTCGGTGATCATCATCGCGGCCAGGGCCGCGGCCTCGCCTTCAAACAGGCTCCTGGCCTGGGTCAGCTCGTAAGCGTTGGCTTCGGGAAGATCGCGCTTCTGCGCGGGTGCGAGAACATGGGCGCCAGAGCCCGATTTCACCTCGATCCGGCCTTGCGCCTGTAGGGCAATTTGCGCCTCGCGGATGGTGACCCTGCTGACGCCAAAGGTTGAGGCCAGCTCACGCTCACCCGGCAAACGGCTGCCGGGAGGGAACTTCCCTTCGTCGATCCAACTGACGATCTGATCGACGATTTCGGCGTATAGGCGTCGCTCGGTCACAGCTCCTCATCGGTGGTGTTGCTTAGGAAGTAGGCTGATCCGGCCTGTCTGGCCAATGCTGCAATCATTCCCTTTTTGCACCTCAGGGGTGCGGCGCCCGCCAGATGCGCGAGGCTCTGGCGGGCCAGTCAAGCGCGGGTGAGGGAGGCACACCCGCCGCGACCGTTTCGTTAGAACCGGGCCCGTGCGCCAACGAAGACGCGGGGACCGTAGTCGTTCACTTCGTAGATATCGTCACGGACGAAGGCGAACTGTTCCTTCGGTTCACTGAAGATGTTGATCGCCTCTGCGATCAGGCGGACATTGTCCGACACGTTGTAGAAGGCACGCGCTTCCCAGACGCCAACTTCACCAACGTAACGCAGGCGCGTGCCGTCAGAGATGAAGGGCTGGAAGTAGCTGTCGCGGTACTTGTAGTTCACCTGAACGTCGAGCTCGCCGATCTGGTAGTAGATTTGCGCCGAGAGCGTGTTCTCTGAGAGGCCAGGGATGTTGCCTGGATCGATGATGCCTTCATTGGTCTGAACAACCGAACCGTCGAGTTGCCTCGTGGAAAGATCTCCGTACCGACTGTCTTCGAACTCGAAGTCTGAGTCCGCGTAGTTGTAGCTGAGCCGTGCACCGAGGCCGCTCAAGAGGCCAGGCAGGTAGCTGAAGCTGTGTGCCGCCGTGACTTCGACACCAAACAGCGTGCTTTGATCGTCGCTGGTCTGTTGAACCGGTACGGGGAAGAGAACGTCTTCGCCGTTCAAGTTGTAGGTCTCGTTCGCGACGACGTTCTCGAAGCCGCCTTGGAAGGATTTGTAGTACAGGCTCACGGCGAGGAGGGAGTCCTCGTTCGGGTACCATTCAAAGCCGGCGTCATAGTTCCAGGACATGAGCGGATCGATCGCAGGATTGCCTGTGGCGACCACGTTTTCGATCAGTTCGTCAATGGCGATGGCGTCTTCGTCCTCGCCGATGACATTGATGTTCCGGCCAAAACCGAGGTCGGCAGGGTCTGCCCGGGACATGGCGCGGAACACGCCAAGGCGGATCAGTTTGTCCTCGGACAATTCTACGATCGCCATCGCGCTGGGCAAGACTTTGGTATAGTCGTGCTGCAGGCGGACGGCTTCGAGATCACCTTCGGCGATGGTGAAGACACCATCGGTTTCGGTGACGGTGAGAGACGGACGGTAGCCCGTCGACTCAACTTCTGTGTTCACGACGCGCACGCCGAGGTTACCGGAGACAGGGAAGCCGCCGATGTTCGTCTCGTAATCGGTCATGGCGTAGATCGCCTTGGTGACCTCTTGAACGTCGACGGTTCGGCTATTGATTTCGCTCAGTACAGGGATCGCTGCACTCAACGCCGAGATCGGATCGTCCACGTCTCCGCGATCGGCGATGGCGAGATTGATCTCATCGATGATGGAATTGAGCGATGCCACAGCCGTGTCGGCCACACAGCCCGCATCGAATGTCGCCCATGAGTTGGTGGAGCTGAGAACCGTGCCGTCATCATCGATGTTCGTGACTAGATCGCCGGGACGTGTGCTGCTGAGGAACGAGTTGCCCTCAGGGAACTCGGTCCGGCAGGCTTGGTTCGTGGCCGCGATGATGTCGACCCACGAGGAGGCGAGGCCTGTGTCATCGCTACCGCCGCCATCGACAACCTGGCGGTTGTTGATGTTCAAGTCAGTGTTGTCTTCGATCTCGAAGGAGAACCGACCCTGGGTTGCCGAGTACGGATTACCCGAGTCCACACCGCCAGGCAGTTCGAGATAGTCTTGGTCCGCCCACCGAACACCAGCTTTGAAGTTGGTGAAGAAGTTGGTCTCAAGCTCGTAGTCCACGTCGAAACGGCCTGCGAGAATCTCGTTATCACGGAAGACATCATTATCAATCCGTACACGGAGACGATCAACATAATTGTCGTGATCGTTGACGTCGAACACTTCGTCATAAAGACGGTATTGCGGAACCGCTCCGTTGCGGCGGTCATACTCAATCACCGGCGAGATGTTGGATTGGATCCGGAATTCTTTCGCGAATTCAGTACGCTCGGTCTCAGAATAGCCGATGTCAGCCGAAACAGTAAGCCGATCCGTGACCTGGTAGGCAACGTTGATACCGCCGCCGAGATAGGTCTCTTCACGTTCGAAATCACCGCCTTGGATCTCGATCGTATTATCGGTGATGCCGCGGAAGATCGCGCCGGTATCTGAGATTACAAGTGAGTCGAGGGTTGTGGTGTCGCCGAGTGGTCCCGCGTTGAGCGACGTGTCGTTCCGACGACCACCGTTAAACGTCAATTCGTTGCGGAGCTCGGAAATAGTACGCTCCGACCACTGAGCATCGACATTAATGTCAAGCCGATCATTCGGTTGCCACTGCACCGTGCCGAAGATCGCGTTGCGCTCGTCACGCGTGTCGTTTTGGCGGAAATGGCGCTGGGACGGCGCGAAGACAAACGGCGTGCCGGAGTCGATGGCTAGACCCGTGTTCGGGACAATTGTCGTATCCACGCCTTCCGTGTCCGAACCCCGCTGGGTCAGGTTGTCCGGGTTCCGGCGATCGTTGAAATCGTCGCAATCGTCATCGCCGCGGTCACGGGTCTCTGGATTGTTAGAGAAACCGGTAAAGGTGCCCCCGTTGGTTTGGTCCGTGTACTGGTCAAGGCCATCGGTGATCAAACATGCTGGACGTGAGTTGCTGGCCGGGCTTGTCTGACGCGCCTCGGCTTCAGGCTGCGAAATATCACTCGTCTGTATACCGAGCGATACACCGAACGCACCAATGTCGGTCTCAAACTGGTCGACGTAACTGCCGGTGATGCGGTGGCCGATATCGCCGGCCATCGTGTCGTCTTGCTCAAGCTGATCAGGGTTGATGTTGGCTTTCGCTTCCAGCTGGAACCGCCGCTCGCCATAATCGAGGGGTTTCAGCGTTTCGATCTGGATCTGGCCTGCGACGCCGCCTTCAATCTGGCTTGCGTCTTGGGTCTTGAAGACAGCGAGTTTGTTCACGAGCTCCGACGGGAACTGCGAGAAGTTCACCGAGCGGTCGCCCGAACCGTTCGTTGCTGCGCGTCCGTTCACCACCGTCGATGAAAGGTAAGGGCCGAGACCCCGGATCGAGACTTCCGTCGCGCCGCCATTCTCACGGTGGGACGCCACGCCAGTGATGTTCTCCAGCGCCTCACCAATCGAGAGGGCAGGGAGGTCGCCGATTTCCTCAGCAGACAGACCATCAACGATCTGCGTCGAGCTCCGTTTCAGTGCGATGGAGTCCTGAAGGATCCGTCGGCTGCCTTGAACGATGATGACATCGTCCTCGTCTGCCACCTGATCACCGTCGACTTCGATCTCTTGGGCAAAAGCCATGCCCATAGCGGCGCAGCTTGACGCCCCAAGGAGCAGCAGTGCCTTCAGTCCAAAGCGCACGTCACCTGTCATTTTGTTTGCGGTCATAGGGCCCTCCCCGGCCAGTTTTTTGTTGATTAACGAGGAATGAACGCGAGGAGTCAACAGATCGGACAGCCCAAATCACAAAAATTGGCATGTGGTATGTGCATCATGATCGCGACAAGTGAGCTGACCATTGAATATATCAATCGGCTTATCGATGAGAGCGAGCTGCCGGAGCTAGTATCTTTATGCATTGATAAATAGAGAGAAAATCCCCGCAGCTCAGGAGAGCGGGGGCTAAATTGGTCAGTCCAGTATCGGTACGCGGCGTGCGCCTACCTTTCGAGCTTCACAAAGTAGTCGAAGATCTCCGGCACGTTCGCCTCGCCGAGCCCGCTATCGAACGCGGCCTGCAGGTTCGCCGATGTGCCTTCTGCAATTTGTGCGCGGGTCCCTAGGTCGCCGACCATTTCAAGGAAGTAGCCCAGGTCTTTGTTGGCGTTAGCCACGGAGAAGCCCAAATCGCTGACGCCATCGACCGCGTAGTTTTTGCAGAACTGCATGAACGGGGAATTTGATGGGCCGGTCGACATGATGTCGAACAGTTGCTGTCCATCGACCCCGGCGCGCTTGGCAACGGCGAAGGCCTGAGACATGGCGCAAACGGTCGTCATGCCCATGAAATTGTTAATCAATTTCGTTGTGTGCCCTGCGCCCAGGTCGCCGAGGTGGAAGACGTTCTCGCCCACGACGTCGAGCACCGGCTTGACCTTGTCGAACGTGGCTCTGTCGCCTGCCGCCATGATGTTGAGCAGGCCTTCCTTGGCGTGCGCAGGCGTCCGGCCCAGGGGTGCGTCAATCATCCCGGCTCCAGCTTCGGCCAAGTCTGCCCCGATTTTTCGGGTGGAGGCGGGAATCGATGTGCCGAAATCGATAAGCACCGAGCCCTCTTTGATTCCGCTCAGGATGCCGTCTTTCCCGTAAACGACGGCTTCCACGATCTTCGATGTGGTGAGGCAGAGCATGACGATGTCGGCCGAACTGGCCAGCTCTTTCCCTGTCTTGGCTTCCCGACCACCCCGGTCCACAGCCGCTGCGACGGCGTCCCTATTGAGGTCCATCACGACGAGATCGAACCCGTTATTCTGAAGGCATTCGACGATGTTGCCGCCCATCAGGCCTAGGCCAACAAATCCGATGACAGGCTTATCCATCACTCACTCCTCGTTCCGTGGCGCTATTTGCAGGACGGTTGGTTAGTCCAATTGCGCATTCTTACACAGATTGGTTTGGAAGGCGGCGTGAAGTCAAGGGGCGGCGGCAGACGGACAAGCCTTTGAGAATGTTGCACTGCGCACAAACAGCTTAGAAAAGCAGTGCCCACTTGGACGGGATGGACGCCGGCGACTTTCCGGTGAACTGAGCTCGCCCAAAGCAGACAGTTCCATATCTGCTGAAGCCTGTGTCCCAGAAGTTACACAAACCAATAACGCGGACCAACTGCTGCTTTTGGTCTGTGTGGTTGGTTGACACCAATCCGGACATCGGTGCCTACTCTCCGGTATAAAAAATCTAAGGGCCGGGAGGATTACATGGCAACCAAACAACGCAGTTGCGTGCGTGCACGCGCACCTTGGATCAGTGCGCTGATGACCAGCGCCGCGCTTGCCGCCATTGCAACGCCAGCGATTGCGCAGGAGGACGACGAGGAAGATACGATCGTCGTGCTGGGCATTCGCGCCGCTCTTGAGGATGCGAGTGAAGAGAAACGGGCCTCTGCCAACCTGAAAGAGGTCATCCTTGCTGAAGATATCGGTAAGTTGCCCGACCAAAACCTCGCTGAGGTTCTCGAGAACATCACAGGTATCCAGATCACCAGAACCGCCGGTGTCGGTACCGGCGTGCAGATCCGCGGCACGAACGCAAACCGGGTTGAGATCAACGGCATCTCCACGGTGAACTCAGGCCCAGGCCGGACGGGTATCGACTTTGAAGACGTGAACGCGGCCATCATCGCGGGCGTGGAAGTGATCAAAGCGCCGGAAGCGCGCACGATCGAAGGCTCTGTCGGTGGTACGATCAACCTGCGGACGATCCGCCCGCTCGATCTTCCTGATATGCTCGCCGCAGTCCGTATCCAGGGTGAAGATAGCAGTCTGAGCACGGAAGATATTCAGCCGCGCCTGTCCGCTGCATTTGGCAACCGTTGGAACACAGACTTCGGTGAATTGGGTTTCGTGGTCAGTGGTTCCTATACGGAGCAAGAGACGGTCTCATTCCGCCCGCGTGCCGACCGCGACAACGTTGCTTCACCTCCCGGTGCTGACCCTGCTGAATTCCTCGGCATCCAGTTCCTCGTTCAGGAGCAGGAGAATTTCGACTACGAGACGGTCAACATCGCGTCGACGTTCGAATGGGCGCCGAACGACGATCTCAAGTTCACGCTCGACTATATCGTCAACGAGCAAGAGCGAAGCCAGGACTCCTACCGCCTGCAGGCGTCAGGCGTTAGTTCCCTCCGTCAAATCAGCATACCGACGGCTTTCGAAACCGTCGATTTCGGCGTCGGCCCAGGTGAGTTTCCGGCAGCTCTTCGCGGTACGCTTGAGCCTGATCTCGCCAATGACGATGACGATCCGAACCTGCGTTTCTCGAGCGACACGGGCGCCCGTGTGACGGACAGTGAAATCCTGGCCCTCGCTGGCGAGTGGAACCGGGACAACCTGACCATCCGCCTCGAAGGCGCAACCACTCGGTCGGATACACGCAACCCGAACCTCAGCACGACGCTGAACTTCATCAACCCGAACGCACCGCTTGATGGCGCGCCGTCAGGTGACCCAAGCACCAGCAACGACAACCCGGTACCGTTCATCTATGATCTGTCGAACAACTCGTTGGCATGGGGCATCAACTTCGACTCTCCATTTGCTCCGGACCCGGCTGATTTGACCAACCCGGCGAACGTGGTGCTGGACCAGGTGATCATCGGCGACAACCGAACGGAAAACGGCGAAGATGCTTTCCGTGCTGACGTTTCCTATGAGTTCATGGGCGACGGTTTCCTCGGCGATTTCTTTACATCAGTCGACGTCGGCTATCGGTTCAATGAATCGTTCAGCAGACGCGATGTCATTCAAGATCGCATCGGCGGATTCAGCCGTCTCGAAGACAGCCCGAACGGCCTTCTCTTCGAAGAACTGCTCGTCCGTGGTCCGTCAAACTATGGCGATGCTGATGGAAGAAGTCTGTTTATCAGCGACTTCCTCCTGGTGGACCCTGACCGCGCGTTCTCTGATCGCGAGGGTGTTCTCTCCATTCTTGAGGATGCGTTGGCCCAACAGCGCCTGCTCGAGCCTGGTGCCGACGGCGATCTGACAGCTAATCCGACGTCGGATCAAAACGCGTTCTTCGACGTGACCGAGCAGACCAACGCGCTTTATGCTCAGATCAATTTCGACAAAGGCATTTTCCGCGGCAACGCCGGTCTCCGGTACATCGACACAGAAGTCGACTCGGTTGGTTTCGGTCCGGAAGATCAGAACGGCAATCGTCAGCTTCAGACAACCTCGGGCTCGTACGATTTCTTCCTTCCGCGTTTCAACCTTGTGGCTGAGCCGCAGGAAAATCTCCTGCTGCGTTTTGCCTACACCACGGATATTCGGCGTCCTGACTTTAATGATCTGAGCACCGGATTTACGTTCACGCAGCAAGAGAACACGGCTGTTTCGCTGGGCAACCCTGGCCTTGAGCCAGAGGAAGTGGACTCAATCGACATTTCCGCTGAGTGGTATTTTGCGCCCGCGTCGGTGGTCAGCATCGGATACTTCCGGAAAGAACGGACCAACATCTTCGGGCAAGACTTCGAAGGCGCGTTGATCCGGCCGAGCACCACGACCACAGGTGGTTTCGAGCGTGAGACCGATCCGAACTGTCCGGGCGGCGGTATCTTCAACCCGGAAGTCATTCCGAACCAGCTTGGTGATCCAAATACCCGCGGTCTCTGCGTGGACTTCACGCAGCCAGGCAACGATCCGGAAACGACGACCCAGTCTGGTTGGGAATTCGCCTTCCAAGGCAACCTGTCTTCGTTCGAAGACCGCCTCGGTTGGGCATCGGGCTTCGGCATGATCGCCAACTATACGATCCAGGACTTTGACGGCGGTTCGGTAGTGGACACCACATCCGGCCGTGGTCTGAATGTTCTGGGCGACGTCAGCATTCCGCGCGGTCTGCTCGACTTCTCCGAGAATGCCTACAACCTGACGGGCTTCTACGAGAAGTATGGCCTGTCGGTTCGTGTACGGTACACTTGGCGTGAGGGTTTCCGCACCCAAGACTTTGGCGGCGGCGCGAACACGTCGGGCAGCTCGACCTTCAGCTTCCCGGTCAACACCCTCGACCGTGGCCAGCTGAACGCCAGCATCATCTATAACATCACCGACAACTTCAATGTCGGCATCGAAGCGGTGAACCTCACAGAAGAGGAGATCTTCCAGCATTGTGTGGCGGAGACTGGCCCGCTCTGCTTCGCCGGTTACCCGGATCGTCGGATCGCGTTCGGCGCGACCTACCGGTACTAAGCGTAAGAGACTTCGGTCTCCTGCGAGGGCGCCTAGGTTTCCTGGGCGCCCTTTTTGTTGGGCGATTGTCTCGCGATGGATAACTGGTTTGAACGATTTGTAGTCCGATCTCAGCTGTGCTAGACCAATTGCGAAGCTCGCAGAAAGAATGAGCATGGGAACGGACAAACGGCTCTATACCGAGGTGGTCAGACAGATCACGGACCTTATTGAGAGCGGGCAGTTCCCGCCCGGGAGCCGCTTGCCTGGCGAGCGTGACCTCGCGACCCAGTTCGGCGTTAGCCGTGTGACGGTTCGCGAAGCACAGATCGCTTTGCAGGCGACCGGCCGGATTGAAGTCCGTTCCGGCTCGGGCGCAAAAGTCCTCGCTGGAGCTCCGAAAGAGGAGCAACTCCCAGTCGTCAACGCGTTCGAGCTTTCTCAAGCCCGCACGCTTTTCGAGGGAGAAGCGGCAGCGCTGGCCGCCGCAACGATCACGGAAGACGATCTCGATAAGCTCGACGAGCTTGTCGACGAGATGGCCCAATCAACCAACGAAACCAAAGGCTTGTTGCAATCCGCCGACCAAGAGTTCCACCTAACGATCGCGCGGGCGTGCAACAACGCAGCGATCCTGGACACGATAGAGCGCTTGTGGCGTTTCCGGACTGAGGTCAGCGACATCAAGCACACCCACGACTTGATCTGCGGTACGTCAAAGCAAGACCGAATTGGCGAGCACCGCGACATCGTCAAGGCGCTCAGGCGCCGCGATGCGCAAGCCGCGCGCAAAGCCATGCGCCGTCATTTCGAGTGCATCATCGAAACCATGCTCGCCGCATCTGAACGAGAAGCCATCGAAGAGGCGCGCCGCAAGTCCGCGGAGGTCCGGCAACGTTTCCTCTCGATCGAGCACGCTGCCGAGTAGATTTCGACGGCGAGGGACAGTCCAAATTAGGCAAATTGGACTGTCATTTCCGTTGTCCAGTCTCAGTCTCTGGTGTTAAGCCTTCACCATCGCCCTTCGAAGAAAGGGATTTGGAGGAGGTCACCAGTGTTCCGCCCACGCCGCGAAATTTCATCCATCGCTCTCATTTGTTTCTGGTCAGCGGTGGCGCCCGCTGCGGCGGAAGTGTTCCTCGTCAACGATCAATCAGCCTACGAAGTGGTTGTGGAACGGGTCCAGCCGGGCGACGAGATCGTGCTGGCCAATGGCGAATGGTCAGACTTCCAGATCGTCTTCGAAGCAACGGGTACTGAAGACCGGCCTATCACGCTCCGCGCTGAAACACCGGGCGACGTGAAAATCACGGGGCAGTCCAATTTGAAGATTGCTGGCGAGCATCTCGTGGTTTCGGGGCTGACTTTCACCGACGGCTACAGCCCCTCGAAGGAAGTCGTGTCCTTCCGAACGTCCGATACATCTTACGCGAACAATGTTCGGTTTACGAACAATGTGATCGATGCCTTCAACAAACCTCAGCGTGCTGACCAAGACCATTGGATCGCTTTGTTTGGAAAGAGCAACAGAGTCGACCATAACGCGATCCAAGGCAAAACAAACAAAGGGATGACCGTGGTCGTACGCCTGGATAACCCTGAGAGCGAGCAGAACGGTCACATCATTGAACGAAACTACTTCGGTCCTCGCGATCCTTTAGGCGGAAACGGCGGTGAAACCATCCGCATCGGGACGAGTTTTACGTCGCGTGTCCATTCCGGTACGATCGTCCGCCAAAACTATTTCGAGCACTGCGACGGCGAAGTCGAAATCATCTCGATCAAGTCAGAGCGCAACCTTGTGACCGAGAATGTCTTCTTCGAATCAAGAGGTTCTGTGGTTTTCCGCCATGGTGGTCACAACGAGGTCTCGCGCAATGTCTTCCTCGGGAATGGCGTCCCCGATACCGGCGGGATCCGTGTGATCAATGACAACCAAATTGTGCGCGACAACTATCTTGAGGGGCTCCGCGGCCAGAAATTCAACGGCGCCCTCGTCGTCATGAACGGCGTGCCCAACTCTCCGCAGAACCGCTACCACCAGGTTGAGAATGCACAGATCACAGGCAACACCTTCGTCGATGTTGCCCATATTGGACTTGGTGTGGGTACGGACGATGAACGGAGTGCTGTGCCCATCGAAAGCGCGATGAGCGGGAACCTTTTCGTTTCCAACACCGGATCGCAAGTTGGCATCTTCGACGATATGTCGGGTATTTCCTTTGCAGGCAATCTCTCAAACCACGAATCGTTTCAGAAGATCAGTACTAAGAGTGTTAGAAGTGATCAGCTCTCGCGTCGCGACAACGGGCTGCTTGCACCGATCAGTGTATCGGGTGGTGGAAGAGTTGGTGCGCCTAATGATTTAACAGCAATCGGCCGCGATGATGTAGGGCCGAGCTTCTTTAGCAAGCCTGATCGGATTCCTAACGCAAGCAGCTCGGTACGGATTTCGGCGTCGGCGGGCGCACTAATCGATGCTATCGCGGTGGCTGCGCCAGGGGACACCATTATTCTCCCCCGACGGATGATATCAGTTGCAAGCCCGATCACGATCGACAAGCCTATACGCATCAAGGGGACGAAAGGATTTCGACCGTCCAAGCTTGCTTCATCAGAGAATGGACTGTTTCGCGTGGTGGCCGGCGGCTCGCTGCGTTTGGTTGATGTCACGGTGATTCAGAACTCTTCTGACGCTGCCGTCATCCATGCCGCAGGCGAAACGTATAAAGGGGCGTATACGTTGGATCTATCCAATGTGACTGCAGTTGCGGGCGATACCCTAGAAAGCGTTGCTCCTCTGATCGGTGCAGACGCCGAAACGTTCGCATCTCGCATGAGCATTGACGGACTCACCGTGAAGAATTGGTCTGGCGATGTCATATCCTTAAGCGCAGCAGGGAGCGAAGGATGGTATCTCTCCGATTATATCAGCATAAAGAATAGTGATTTCAGTGATGTAAGTGGTGTCCTGATTGATTTCGGTCGTGATGGTCGCGATGAAAGTACGTTCGGTCCTCGCTTTTCACTGACGAACTCTTCTCTTAGCGGTGTCGGACAGGGATCAGCCGCTCTGAAGCTGCCTGGCATCGATGGTGTCATCATCCAACAAAATAGCTTTCGCAAGGTTGGACCGATTGACGTGAAGCGACGTGTTTTGGGCTATCCCTTTGAGATATCAGAGAATACGGCGGATGCCAACGCTGAGCTTACCGTGATCAACGTAGACGGGACTCCGTTCAGCTACGATTTCGCATCTGGAATTCAATAATGCGTATACAGATAGTTATGGTTTTCGCCTGGTTCTTCGCCAGCGCCGCAGTTGCCGGTCCAAACTTGATCCTCACCGAAGAGGGGGTCGAGGAGATCAAGGCGACGTCCGAATTTCCAGCGCTCTTCTCGAAGGCAATGGAGACGGCGAAGGCTCGCGTCGAACGCAGCATGGGTGAGGGAATCATCGTCCCGGTACCGACGGACCCGGGCGGCGGTTACACCCACGAACGTCACAAAGAGAATTACAAGATAATCAGTGACGCCGCGACGCTCTACCAACTGACAGGCGACGTGGAGTATCTGGCGCATGCGGAGGCAATGCTCCTCTCTTACGCCGCGATGTACCAAGACTTGCCTTTGCACCCTCAGCAAAAGAACCAAGCCCCTGGTCGGCTCTTTTGGCAGGGTCTCAATGAATCTGTTTGGTTGGTGCACGTTGCGCAAGGCTATGATGCCATCCGCGAAGATCTGGGTACGGAGTCGCGAAACAAAATCGAGCAAGAGCTGTTGCGGCCGGTCGCCGATTTTCTTTCAGCCGGATCGCGGCGGACATTTCAACGCATTCACAACCACGGAACTTGGGCGGCTGCGGCTGTCGGAATGACCGGTTACGCACTTGGTGATAAGGCCTTGGTGGAACGTGCTCTTTATGGCCTTGATGGTGATGGAGAAGCCGGTTTTCTCAAGCAAATGAGTGAGTTGTTTTCGCCAGATGGTTACTATACGGAAGGTCCGTACTACCAGCGTTACGCGTTGATGCCATTTGTTCTGTTTGGTCAAGCGATTGAGAACAATGAGCCAGAGCGCAAGATCTTTGACTACCGTGACGGTATTTTGCGCAAGGCGATCACGGCGACGATTCAGCAGAGTTACGCGGGTACGTTCTTTCCGATCAATGATGCGATCAAGGAGAAGGGACTGGATACGCAGGAGCTGGTCTATGGTGTTGCCGCAGCTTATGCGCTCAGTGGCGACCCTGGGTTACTCTCGATCGCCGAGTATCAAGGTGCAACTGTTCTCACCGGCGACGGTTTGAAGGTGGCGAAAGATCTGGCGGCAGGGAAAGCGACGGCTTTTCAGTACACGACCCAATTGCTTCGTGATGGTCCTTCTGGAGATCAAGGCGGACTTGGTGTGATGCGGATGGGTGACGGTCCCATGGCGCAAACCCTCGTTGCCAAGCACACTGGCCAAGGTATGGGCCACGGCCACTTCGATAAGCTATCGATCATTTTGTACGATGCAGGTCGCGAAATTCTTACGGATTATGGCGCAGCGCGCTTCCTGAATGTTCCGTCTAAGGAAGGTGGGCGGTATCTGCCGGAGAATACGTCGTGGGCGAAGCAATCTATAGCGCACAACACAATTGTTCTGGGTGAGGAGAGCCATTTCGGAAGCGATTGGCGGCGTGGCCAAGAAAGCTGGCCAATCGTGGATGTCTTCGAGCAGGTTGACGGTGCAAATGTCGTTTCAGCAGTAATCACAGACGCTTATCCAGGGTCCATGCTTCGCCGAACGACGGTACAAATTGATATGGGTGCAGAGCATCCACCTGTTGTGGTCGATGTTTTTGATGCTGAAGCTCAGTCGCGTACAATGATCGATTTGCCTTTCTACTTCGAGGGCCAGTTGACGGACAGCAGCCTCGCGCTGGCACGAGAGGGCGCGACGCTTGCTCCACTAGGTGATGATAACGGGTATCAGCACCTTTGGGTTGAAAGCACGGCTGCATCAAAGGATGGAGCGGCCAGCTTCACCTGGCTCACCGGAAATCGTTTCTATACGTATCATAGCATTGCATCGGCGCCTGCTACCTATAGCGTTGTTCGGACCGGAGCGAATGATCCAGATTTCAATCTGCGGAGTGAGCAGGGTATTCTCCTGAGGCTCAAGCACCGCAAGAATGCGCGTTTCGTTTCAGTGTTTGAGCCTCACGGTGTCTACGATCCCGCGCAGGAATTCACGTTTGAGAGCGACTCGCGCATTGAACAAATCAGTACACACCAAAACGACGGTGCAGGTGTCGTTATCCTCGACTTCAAATCTGGCGAGCGTGTCGTGGTTGCCTTTGCTGATAAGCCTGACGATGGCACAGCGAAAAAGATCGCGATAAACGCAGAGACTTACGAGTGGAGTGGATTCGCGAAGGTTTTCAGGGAGTAACCCCTCGGCAATTTGCTAGAGGCAATCCTCTACGCTGGGATGAGTGCGCCCGGAACACTCAGTACACGTGCGGCAAGCTTGTGTCCTGCGAGCGCTGCCTCCACGGATGATGCACCGCGGAGGCGAGCGGATAGGAAGGCCGCGTTGAAGCTGTCGCCTGCGCCGGTTGTATCCTTCGGTGTGACTTTTTCTGGTGGCTTCACCCATTCCACTCCGTCGACGAGAGCACCGTCAGCGCCATGTTTCACGACGACCTCGTCCGCACCCGTGGCGCGATGACGCTCTGCGGTTTCCTCAGGTGTGCGGTCCCCGAACAATTCAGCCTCGTCATCAAAGGTTGGCAGTGACCAGGTCGCGAGGCCAATCGCTTTCATGATGACAGACCGAGCCGCCTCGACATTTTTCCAGTTCCTTGGGCGGTAGTTCCCGTCAAAGACGTTCCGATTGCCTGCTGATTTTCTCTCTTCCATCAGGTTTAGGATCTGGCCTTGGACTTCGTCCGTATACAGTGACAGCGTGATGCCAGAGAGGTAGAGTGTTTCTACTTCGCGCATCGCCGACAGGACTTCGTTGGCCTCAGGCGCATCAAAAAGAGAGCGGACTGCACTTTCGGAGCGCCAGTACGTGAAAGAGCGCTCGCCTTCGTCGTCGACGCTAATCGCGTAGAGCCCAACTGAACGGCCTGGCAGAGCTGGGGCGAGGTGCTTGCTGATATTCTCTTTGTGCAGAGCATCCAGCAGTTGAGCGCTGAATGGGCAAGTACCAACCGCTGTTGCGTAGGCAACGTGGTGGCCGTTCCTCGCCAGGTAGACCGCGGTGTTGAAGGTGTCCCCGCCGATTCCGATCCGACATTGATCATCTTGGATCGCCGACAGCTCCACCATGGCCTCGCCGAAAGTAATAATCTCCGTACCCATCATTTCACCAAGAGCAGTGAGATTTGCGGGATGTAGGCAACGAGCAGGAGGCTCAGCAGCAGCGCGAGGTAGAACGGCCACATGCTTCGTACGGTGTCTTCCATCCGGATTTTGCCTACCGCAGACGCGACGAAAAGCACTGTGCCGACAGGTGGGGTGATGAGGCCTATCCCGAGGGCGAGCATCATGATGATGCCAAAGTGGACAGGGTCCATGCCGATCGCCTGCATGACGGGGAGGAAGATTGGTGTGACGATGATGATCAGTGGCGCCATGTCCATGAACGTGCCGAGCAGAAGGAGGCAGACGAGGACCATCGCGATGATCAGGATTGGCGAATTCGTCAATCCCAGGATCAAATCGGAGAGCATGCGCGGTGCTTCGAGGAGGGCGAGGAGCCATCCGAATGCGGCCGCTGAACCGATGATAAGCATGATCATCGATGTGGTTTTCGCCGAATTGATGACGGCCGCTTTGAACTGGGGCACCCCGAGAGAGCGATAGACCACGACGCCAATGATCAGTGTGTAGACGATGGCCACGGCCGAGCTTTCGGTCGGCGTAAAAACCCCGCCCAAGATGCCAACGACGATGATGACCGCTGTCATGAGGCCCGGCAAGGCACTGATTGCACTGACGAAAAGCACGCCAAGGCCAGGGAAGGATCCTTTCGGGTAGCCCTTCTTCGCGGCGATGATCGATACCGTGACCATCAGGACCGCGGCGCAGAGTAGGCCCGGGAGGATGCCTGCGACGAAGAGGTCGCCGATAGAGATCGAGATGCCTGATGCCGCGGCGTAGATGATCATATTGTGGCTCGGCGGAATGATCAGCCCGAGGATGGCCGCCGCCGATGTGACGTTCACGGAGAATGCGCGATCATAGCCGCGTTCTTCCATGATCGGGATCATGGTGGAGCCGATGGCCGAGACGCTGGCGATGGCTGAGCCGGACACTGCGCCGAACATCATCGACGCGCCGATATCGACATGACCGAGGCCGCCGCGGATTCGTCCGAACACACCTTCGGCGACTTTGATCAATCGCGCGGCGATGCCTGTTTGGGTCATCAGGTCGCCTGCGAAGATGAAGAACGGGATGGCCATCAGTGTAAAGACGTCTATCCCGGCCGACAGTCGCTGGACGGCGATGAGTGGGTTCAGGCCCAGCAGCGCGAAGACGATCATCGATGAAATGAGCAGTGCGAACGCCACGGGGACGCCGATCGCGAGAAGGCCGAGGAGGCTGAGGAACAGGACGATCAGTTCCATATCAAGCGGCCTCCGCTTGCTCTTCAGGACCGAGCCCGATGAGGTTCGCGATCGAGAAAAGAATGATCATCCCGCCGCAAACCGGGAGGGGCAGGAGGGCCAGACCGCGCGGAATGCCAAGCGAAGGGATCGCAAATTCCCAAAGCGTTGTCGTGAGTTGGAAGCCTGCGAGAAGGATGACCAAACCTGCTGCCGCGACCAAGATATGCGTCGCGGAGATGAAAACCGAGGCCACTGGCCCCGGCATCGCGTCGCGTATCGCCGTGATGCAGATGTGAAAACCAAGGCGAACCCCCGCCGCCGCGCCGAAGAAAACGAGGTAGGCGAGGAGGACGAGCGACAGACGCTCAGACCACGCTGGGCTGGAATTGAAGACGTAGCGCGCGACCACCTGGTAGGTGATGATCGCGGTCATCACGGTGAGGCAAAGGGCCCCGAACACCACCGCGAGCTGAGCCAATCGATCGAGAAAACTCCGCATACGAACGCTAGGCCACCTGATCAATTTGTTGAAGGTAGGGTGCCAATTCCGGGGTCACGAACCGGTCGTAGACAGGCTGCATCAGTGCGCGGAACGGCTCGGTGTCGATGTTCGACGTAATCTCACCGCCGCTTTCGACGAGTGTTTTTTTCGCGTTCGCCACGGTCTCATCCCACAGGCCGCGCATCACCGCGACGGACCGCCGGGCGGCCTCTTGGATCAGCTCACGGTCGCTGGATGAGAAGCTGTTCCATGTGCGCAGGCTCATGATCAGGACGTCGGGCGTCATGAAATGCTGCGTCTCGGAGAAGAACGGTGCGGCTTCATAATGCCGTGTACTGATGTACGATGGCCAGTTGTTCTCTGCGCCGTCAATGACGTTCTGGATCAGGCCTTGATAGACTTCGTTGAAGTTCATTGGCGTCGGGTTTGCGCCCAGTGCGCGGATGGTCGCCACGTAGATGTCGGAGTTCGGAACCCTAATTTTCAGGCCGTTCAGTGCCGAGGGATGGGGCACGGGTTGTTCGGTCGTGTAGAAGCCGCGCCCACCTGTATCGTAGATGGCGAGACCCCTAAGGTTCTGAGCCTCAAGAGATTCTAGGATCGCTCGACCAACAGCGCCGTCGGCGACTTTGCGTTGGTGATCGACCGAACGGAAGAGGAAGGGCAGGCTGAAAAGCTTCGTAAGCGGAGCAATATTGTTCAGCGCCGCGCAGAACGTGCGCGTCATGTCGAGGCCGCCAAACATCGCGATTTCAAGCGTGCTCCCCTCGGAGCCGAGCTGGCCGCCTGGGTAGATCTTCACGCTCAAACGGCCGTCGGTCTCCTGTTCGAGGAACGCGCCCATCGCCTTGACGGCTTCCACCGTGGGGTAGCCGTCAGGCTGTGAGTCCGCCGAAAAGAGGGTCCGCCCTTTAGCCCCGCTCGCTTGCTGTGAGCATGCCGCGAGCCCGAGGGTTGCCCCGGCGAGGGTGATCCCAAGTTCCCGCCGGTTAGCGCGCAAGCCAGCCCCCATCGATGGGCAGCGTGATGCCGTGCACATAGTCCGAAGCCTGAGAGGCCAGAAACACAACGCCGCCCCCCAGGTCCGAGGGTTGTCCCCAACGCCCCGCAGGGATGCGCTCGAGGATCTGCCTATTCCGATTTTCGTCAGCCTGCAGAGCAGCTGTGTTGTTGGTCGCGAAGTAGCCTGGCGCAATCGCGTTGACGTTGATGCCCTGGTGTGCCCATTCGTTGGCAAGGAGCCGCGTCAGGCCCATCACGCCGCTCTTCGAGGCCGTGTACGACGCAACGCGGATGCCGCCTTGGTACGACAGCATCGAGGCGACGTTGATGATCTTGCCCTGAGTGCCTCGCTTAACCACAGACCCTGCGAAATCCTGGGACAAAAAGAAAAGTGCACGGATGTTCACATCCATGACGTCGTCCCAGTCATCCTCACTGAATTCCAACGCATCCGATCGACGGATCAGGCCAGCGTTGTTGACCAGAATGTCGGACGGCCCCGCCTCAGTTTCGGCGTTCTTCACGACCTCCCGGACAGCGGATTTGTCCAACAGGTCAGCCCGGATTTCGACGAAACGGCGGCCGGTTCGCTCGACCTTGTCGCGGGTCTCTTCGGCGGCGGAGCGACCGATGGCCACGATATTTGCGCCAGCCTCGGCCAGCGCGACGGCCATGCCTTGGCCAAGGCCAGTGTTGGCCCCGGTGACCAGCGCTTGCTTGCCCGAAAGATCAAAAATTGCAGCCACAGCCTGCCCTTTGCGTCCCGTTCCCTCACCGAGAGGCTCAGGCAGTGGATGACGCCACAATCACTAAGCCGCTCTATTCATTCGCTTTCTTCGCCTCATTGGCCGGGCGAAGTCCAAGGGCTGCATCAGAAGCGCGCTCGCCACCGTGCATACCCATTGGTCTAGGATACGCGCGAGACGGTTGTGTAGTCCAGTCTGAAATAGCTCAAATCGCACCCAAAGAGCATCGAATTGCAGCTCGACAGACAGCCAATCAGGCCTGTTTGGTCATCGCCGACAGCGTCAGGTGGATGGGGGCCGTGCCCTCGAAATGAACCTCCGCGACCGCGCCAATGCTGGCCTGGTGCACACCGGTCACTGCACCGGTTGAGACGTACGTGCCTTCGGCCAAAGTGATACCGCGCTCCTCGCAATTGGCGAGCAGGAACCGGAGGGCGCCGATCGCTCCGTCTTCGAGCGGAGCCAGCTTCGCCGCGCCGATTTCTTCGCCGTCGACAACCACGCGCATGCCCCGTCCAACGGCCGCACCCGTCGCCCAATCATCGATCCGTTGACCGACGATCAACGCGCCATTGTTACCAAAGTCACTGATGATCGACATCGGGCCCAAGTCATTGATCCCGATGAAGGGACTGGCTGCGATCTCGATGCCGAAATGGGCAGCACCGACAAGGCTCAACACCTCATCAGACTGAGGATCAACCGTACCCGGAGTGACCGTTCTGGCGATCTGCAGGACGATCTCGCCTTCGACTGCCGCGAAGCCGCCATCGAACACCGGGATGTCGACGGCAGGGCCATCCGTATGGCTAACTTTGCTTTTAAAAATCGGTCCGGCGAGCCGGGTTGCGTTGAATTGTTCCTGGTAAGTCGGTGGGACGCCGCCAACCTTCCAGCCCGCAACGTCGTCCGGCCAATGGCGGATCGATTCGTCCTGAATGGCATAGGCTTCCGCGATCGTCGTCGGAAGTTCGCCGGGGAATTCTTGAAGCGATGCGCCCTTCATGCGGGCCGTCACAAAGCGCTCAGAAACGGGATTTTTGAATGTCGTATCAGCCATGTTGGAAACCTTTCGCACCCGGCAAGTACAGCGTTCAGCGCGCAGAGCAAACGCTCTTTCTCAGTGGCCTTGCAGAGCTGTCTGGTGCGCGATGGCTTCGTCGCTTCGACTAAAGAAGCGTATACAGAGGAAAATGGTTGGGGCTCATTTTTTGCCGTAGAGTCCGCTGCTCTTCGGTGATTTTTGGGGCGTGACAAAACACGATTCAAGAATTATGGTCGAAAGAAAATCAAAATATGCAATCAAAACAATATGATATCTGGAGGCGAAATGAAGCGGCAGCTCACTTTATCGATGTGCGCGCTGTTGATCGCGGCCTGTGAACAGGACACGGCGATTGCTCAGCCTACGGCCCTTCAGCCGTCGGATATTCTCGCCGAGGCCACGGGTAAGAACGATCAGTTCCTTCCTGATTTCTCCTACGCCGGATATGGATTCGGTCTCGAACCTCTACCCACCGCCGAAGGTACGGTCATCGATCCAGGTGAGTTTGGTGCCGTCCCTGACGATGGCAAGGACGACAGCGCGGCGATCAAAGCGGCTCTGCAAAAGGCGCGCGAGACCGACGGCGCTGTCATCATCCGCTTCGCTCCTGGGCAATATCAGCTTACGGAGATTTTGAATCTCAATCGCTCGAATTTGGTGATTCAGGGCGCTGGTCGCGGGGCTGAGGGTACGGAAATCCTGATGCCCCGACCCCTCGCAATGGTGGACACCGGTGACCGGTTCAACGAACTGCGCGAGTACCTCGTCAAATACACAAAGCGCCAGCGCGAGCCTGAGAACAACTTGGATGTCCTGTTTTCGGAATACTCTTGGACCGGCGGTTTCTTTTGGGTGGGCAAAACCGGCGCTCGGGCGGTTCCTTACCTCGAGGAGCTCGACGAGCGCTCCACGCCGCTTACCTTAGCCTCCCAAGGGGAGCGAGGTGGACTGACGATCGAAGTTGATGACTCCTCGGCGATCACAGAAGGCGATTGGATTGAAATCCAATGGTACTCAGACAGACCAGAAAGCGGAATTATCCAATCAATTTATGGGGATACTGAGCTCAAGATCGGTTCCCACCATTGGAATTTTGTCAACCGTTCACTCGTCCGTCATCGGACGAAAGTGATCGACGTAGGCGGCAACCAGCTGTCGGTTGCATCGCCGCTACCTCACCCCATTGGACCTGAAATCCCTGCAGAGATCGTGGCCTGGCAACCGCTCGAGCGCATTGGCATCGAGGATCTCAGCCTGACTTTTCCGAATGCCGCGGTGTTCGGGCACCATGTGGAACGCGGCTATAATGGGGTCTACTTCACTGGGGCGGCGGACAGCTGGATCAGGAATGTCACGATCACCAATCCTGATGCGGGTATACTGACCGATGATTCTGCACACCTCACGTTCTCGGACTTGAAATTCGAGGGTCAGCGCCGCGCTCACTATGCCGTTCACATGGGCAGTGTAGAGAATGTCCTGGCACAGAATATGGAGATCGACGTTCCGATCATCCATTCGCTGACGTTCAACACAAAGTCGCTGCGGTGTGTCTATAAGGACGCGGTTGTTCATCACGAGCCTGTTCTTGATCAGCACGCGGGCTCTAACCATCAGAATTTATTTGATAATATCACCCTGCACCTGACCGCGGGACCCGGTTCATCAGGGCCTGCTTACAAGGTGTTCGATGGCAGTGGTGCTCCCTATTGGCAGCCGGGGCATGGCCGATACAACACGACATGGAACCTGAAGCTCATCGTCGAAGGAGGAATGCCAGCTGGCGAAACTCTGGAGGTGCTCGGGATCGCTGAGGGACCCGACGCTCGAATTGTCGGCCTCCACAGCAACAGACCTGTTACACTCGATTACCGGCCAGAACCACTCATTGCTCGTTTAGGCGAGCGCATCGACAGCATTCCGTCCTTATATGATTATCAGCTGCTTCAACGGAGGCATGCTGAGTAACCTACGCGGCTAAGACCCCTTTGAGATATTCAGAAATGGCGTCGTCCTGGGCGTTGGCGAAGAACAGTTCGGAGAAGCGTTCACCAGAGATCGATGCTTTCAACAGGTCCTGGTCGAGGGCTTCTAAGACCGAGATCATGTCCTTACACGATGCATCTTTGACATCCTTCAGGATACCCCGGTTTTTCGCCATAATGGCTGCACGCTCTTTCGGGTAGCCAACCCCGCGCTCAACTTCGAACAGTTTCCGATAGCAGTCTTGCAGATTCAGCTCCGCAGCCCATCCAAAGCCTTTGGCGTAAGGCATTGAAATTGCGTTGCCATCATTAATCTGTCCAAAGAGGAATGCGTCGGTCGGATCGATGACGAGACCGCAAAAAACACCCGGCATCGAGTTACAGGCGAGCATCGATCCCACACCTGTGCCGCAGCCCGTCACGACAAAGTCCGCAGCTTTTGCATTCAGGATAATCCCGGCGAGGACGCCGTTCATCACGTAGGTCAGAGACGCGTCGTCCTCAGGACCATACATTCCATAGTGGTGCACCTCGTTGCCTAGAGGCTCGGCAACCGCTTTCAGAGCGTCGTGCACAAGGCCACTTTTCGCAGCTTGGCTGTTTTCAATGATGAGCGCGATTTTCATAGCGATTTTCCGATTTACCCATGAGCTTCGTTCAGCAATACGCCAAAGATGGTAGCGCTGGCAATGCTGGCATGTACCCACCCCCGCGCTGGTGTGATTGAACGCACAAAATTCAGTATAGAGAGCAGTGGCGTAGCAGCGTGCGGCTTGGGTGAATATTCAGGTCTGTCGAAAAAGAAGTATACAGAGTAAATGAGTAAGTGGCGGTCCGTTTGTGGATAGCGTCGCCGGACGTCTTTGCTGAAAAATGGCCGCGCGTGCGATCGAGAGTTTTGAGCGCACGTTTGGGGATGTGGCATCCCAGAGATGCCGCGCTATCAGGGTGTTGCCTAACCTCTCGTCGTGTGGGTTGAGACGCGCTATAGTGTACCGATGATAACTCACCGACACGATCTCTTCGGCGCGGCTGCCGCGTTCGCTTTGCTCAGTGCAGCCGCCAATGCGCAGGATGATGAACCCGAATTGGACATCCGCGCCTATGAGGCGGGTGATGTTTGTGACCCGTCCGTTCGCCAATTGCGGGTGACAGTCGACGATATCAGGACCACCGAAGGCATCTTGTCGGTAGAGCTTTACCGCAATCAGCAGCGCGGCTTTCTGACCAAAAAGGGACGTCTACGACGTATCCGTGAGGCCGCTCACGAGGGAAGCCAGACTGTTTGCTTCAATGTCGATAGTGAGGGGCCCTTCGCCGTTGCGACGTATCATGACCAGGACGGCGATCGTGACCTGGACCAAAAGTGGAACCGGATGCCCAAGGAGCCGTTTGGGTTATCGAATGATCCGAAGCTCAAGTTCGGTTTTCCTCCAATTGAGCCCAGTCTCGTTACCGTGCCGCCCGAAGGCTTGGACGTGGTCATCACGCTGAGGGGCCATCGGTGAGCGAGAGCGTCGACGCCAACACGCTCCTTCCCAAGCAACGTGTCGGCCGCAATGCGGGCATTATGGGAAGTGCCAACACCATCGGTGGACTGATGGCTTTGGTTGCGGTGACGCTCGGCGCGCGCGTTCTCACACCTGTCGAGTTCGGGACGGTGGTGTTCCTCCATGCTGTTGTTATTGCTTTGACGGAGGCGACGGCCTTTCAGTCGTGGCAATTGGTGGTCCGCGAAGGTTCTAAGGGTCTTGCTGCGGGGTCTACGGAGCATTTCGCTAGGACGGTTCGTTTCAGCCTGGGATTGGATATCGTTTCCGCGATTGTCGGGTTCAGTCTGTCAGCTCTCTTCGTTGTCTTCAGTCCGTCTACTGATGGCCCACTCTCTGCCGTAGCTCCGTTGACGGCGCTGGGCTATTTCAGCCTCATTATTTTCCGCCAAACGTCTGCAAGTCTTGGGGTTTTACGGATTTTCGGCCGGTACGACCTTATGGCGATCTCCACGACCACGAGGCCCTTTCTCCGCATGGTAGGGAGTATCTGCGTCGCTGTGATGGGCGGTGGGCTGATCGAATTCATCATCGCCTGGTTCATCGCATGTGCAGCTTCCTATGTGGCGGCCGCGATCTTCGGACTCTTGGAGCTTCAGCGGCGAGGGCATCTGAGGGACGTCTTCTCCGCCCCGCCAACGCTCCGTGCACCGGCAGAAGGGGCTTGGAAGTTCACATGGCTTGCTAACGTGAGTGGTGCGCTTGACGGCGGCACACGCCAATTGCCTTTGATCCTTGTAGGGATTGTCGCTGGCCCTGCACCGGCCGGGCTTTTCAAAATTGCGATGGAAGTCTCTAGCTTGGTGTCAAAGGCTGTTCGCACGGTCGACCGTGTGGTCTTTCCGGCCTTTGCGGCAAATGATGCGCATGGAGACAAGGGGGCATCGCAGCGCCTTGTGTTGCGGACGGCCTTAGCGTTTGCGCTCGGCGGCGGCACGTTGTTCGCCGCCTTGGCATTAGTCGGGCAACCAATCCTCAGTGCACTGTTTGGTGAGGCTTACGGTGCGGCAGCAAACACCGCCGCTGTCTTGGTACTCGCGGTGACGTTGGGCGCTGTAGCGAGCCCTGTCTTATCCGCCCAAATGGCGGAAGGGCGCTTGCGGGGGCCGGTCTTATTGAGGCTCGCAGGTCTGCTGACGATGCTGGCAACGTTTTGGCCGTTTACGGAGAATTTCGGGGTCATCGGAAGCGCTGCTGCTGTTCTGGCAGGGAGCACTTTTGTCGTTGTAGGGGCAGGGTTTAGCGCGGCGAGGGATCGCTCCAAAGCGGACTAGGCTGCACCTTCCAAAACGGCATTCACCAGCGCCAGATCAGACGGTTTGTCGACGTCCACGGCGGCCTCTCCAGAGGAAAGGAACACGGGCCGTACCTCCACCGACGCTTTCTTGGAGACATGGGCAAACAGTCCATCCGTAGACAGACGACCGAGCAGATACGTCACAAGGACGCCAATCCCAATCAACCGGGCGAGGGTGAGCGGCTTCTTCCTGTGGGCCTCGAGACGTTGCCAATAGCGTACAAGCTCTAGAGCACGCTCGTTGCGCAGATAGAAGAGATTACATCCGGTTACGGAGCGATCGGAGAATTTCAGGTACGTCCGCTGCACCTCAGGAAAGCGGGCGTCGACGATGGTCCGATCCGCCATGCCCACTGAAACGTCCGATGGCTGATGGGTCGCTTTGCTCACGAATTCCGCCACTGTCTCTTCTGAGAGGAGAGCGTGATCAGCTGTCGTCACGAGCACTGGAAAAGTGAGCTGGTCGCGCGCGGCGAGCACCGCTGCTGCGGGCCCTTTGGAGTTGGGTGTCGAACCAATTCCTGAACTCAGATGCTCTTGGGCTAGACCTGAGACATGCAGCGAAGCTTCGGGAAGCGCCTTCTTGAGTGTACCGACCACACGCGAGAGCATCGTCTGGCCGCCAACTTCGATCAGCGCTTTAGACGGTAGGTCACCATATTCCGATAACAGAGGATCAGTACCCGGACGACGACCGGCCAAGATCAGAACACTTTGGATCACGCTTCGGCCTTCTCCGATGGGACGAGCGATTTCTGAAAGACATCGTAAGTCTTGTAAACCTCTGCACCGGAGAGAGAAATCAGCCTGCGCACGTCTTTGTTCTGCTCGAGAACCCAGGACAATTCGCAGCCCTCAACGCCGCGTTTGCGGCCTTCTTCGAAAGCCGCTTCGAAGAGTGAACAGATCAAGGCGACACCCGCACGGGATTTGTGATGGCTCCGCTTCAGTCCCATCAGCGCCATGCGTGAAGTCTTTGGCGTGTTGACCTTCAGTCTCCAGAGCAATTTTGCCCAGCCGAAGGGTAGGAGCTTGCCATCGAGATCGCGAATAGCCTCGTTCACATTGGGGAGCATCACGACGAAGGCCACGGGCTCTCCATCCGCTTCGGCAAACCAGAAACGATCAGGAGTCAGAATAGGTTTGAGGCTTTGCCCCATGTGGGCCACTTTTTCAGGTGGAAAATCGAGATGGCCCCAGTTCACTGACCATCCATCGTTGAAGATCGCCATGGCTGTCTGAAGCTCTTCGTCAAACGACGCCATGTTGACTTGCCGTATACGGAGGGACGGATCGTCGTCCACGCTTTTGCACAATTTCTGCACGACAGGTGGCCGCGGATAGTGGTCACGCAGCCCGACGTAATAGGCCAAAAGCTTTGCCTCTTTTTCGTAGCCAGCTTCCGTAAGAACGTCCGAAAGGCCCGTCGCGTTATGGGGCATCATGACCATGTTCGGCGTGTCGAAACCGGACGCAAGTGTTCCGATCTCGTCGTAAATCCAGGAATTGTAAGGACCACCAATCTCTTTGCAGCCCAGAGCCCGCAGATGGTCTTCAGCGGCGTTCATCAGGAGCCGAGCGGACATCTCGTCGGCTGGGTCGACGTCGAAGAAACCGAAGTGTCCCTGGCTTGGCTCATGCTTCTCTTGGAATGCGCGGTTTTGAAACGCCGCGACCCGTCCAACCGGTCGGCCATTGCGATAGGCTACGAACAGCCGAACGTCGCTGAGCATAGGATCGCTCAAAATGCCCTTGAGATGGTCTTTGCGTTCGAAGCGAAGCGGTGGGTGCCAGCCCTCGTCACCACGATTGAGTTCGTAGGGAACGTTGAGGAAATCCTCGCGGCCCGCGTCGCTCTGCACTGGCTTAACGGTCACTGCCTCATCAGCGGCTTTCTGCTTTTCCGACACGTGCACTCCGCCCCATTTGGTCCCGCAATCTTTGGTCATTTTAAGGGGGGCCAGCCCCACAAATCCCTGTCACGGTGTCACATTTTCTTCACGTTTGTTGCAAGAATTCTTGCGGTCCGCCAGTCCTATTTCGAGGGGGCCACTGTCCTTTCTTCTGATGATTATCAAGAGCTTAAGCGTTCGGCGGCGGGTCTTCGTCTCGACAGGCAACCGACTCGGTTGAACGGCCAGCCAGAGGAGCGTCGCTGATTGCACCATTTTGCAATGCTGCATTGTGTCAGTTTGATGTATTTCGCGTGGCGTTTCCGCTACAAGCTCGGCTCGTTTTGTTCCGAACTGTGAGCTGATGCGCACGATTGATCGCCACTTGTTTTTGAAGGCCTCAAAGATGGTCGCTGGCCTTGTTTTGCTGGCGCTTTGCATCCTGCTTCTCGAGCGGTCATTGCGCATCATCGAGATCACGAGCATGAGCCTTGCGCCGTTCCGGGACGCGACGCGGATGATGCTCAACCTCATCCCGCATTATCTTGGGCTTGCGTTTCCAGCGGCACTGATGATCGGCACCATCGTGACTGTCAGTGCACTGTCGAAAGTCGAGGAAATTACGGCGCTGATGGCTTCAGGCTTGTCGCTGACCAGGATCTCTCGGCCGTTTCTATTGCTCGGGTTTCTGATGGCATCGGGTGCACTGATCGTGGAAGGTTATCTGCAGCCCTACGCACGCTACAGCTACCGAGAAGCGGTGCACGTGGCGCAGCAGGAGACGATTGTCGGCGCGTTCCAACGGGGTGAGTTTGTAAGTGACGCCGGGCGCACATCCTTTGTTCGGAACGTTGGCGACCAAGGCGAGATCACGGGTGTCTTTATCTACGACCGGGCGGAAGACGGATCAATCCGTGTACTGACAGCACCCAACGGACTTATCGTCGTCGATCAAGATACGCGGCAGACGGAGCTGCTTCTGGCGGGTGGTTCGTCCGTGTGGGCCGATCGCGAGAACGGTGTGACCCGATCTGTTGCGTTTGAGCAGGCGGCTGCTGGCACCAGCGGCTCGGTGGAGGCGTTTCGGCCGCGCGGCGACGATGATCGCGAGCTGACCCTGGGTGAGCTTCTAGGCGGCGTGTTGCGAGATAGGCTGCCCGACGAAACCCATGACGACGCCGCAACAGCGTTCCACTTTCGTGTTGGGCGTGCGGTTGCGATCCTGTTCTTTCCTTTGATGGCCATTCCGCTGGGCCTCGTTTCGAGCCGTTCCAACCAGTCGGGCGGTGTTGCGGTAGGGCTGCTCTATATCGTCGTTATACAGAAGTTATTTGAGGCCGGGCAGGGCGCTGCAGCGAACGGGGCCATCGCTCCGTGGCTGGGTGTTTGGCCTGTTGTTGGCCTGGTCATCGTGACATCGACCGCTGTCTTCGTCCGCTCGGCTTACACGCTGGCGTCACCTCCTATGGAAGCCCTGTCCCAAGGCATTCAATTGCCTAGATTCAAGCCTTTCGCTCGTCCACGGATCAAAAGCGGATGATCCCGAACAGGCGACTGACCCTCTACCTCTCGGTACTCTTCGCGAAGCGCTGGCTTCTCGTGACGGGCGCTGCAGTGGTGCTCGTCGCGCTTCTCGATAGTCTCGCGAACGCGCCCGAAATTGCCGCGATCGAAGGGGGTAGCCAAGTGGGCTACCTCATGGCGCGCGCACCGGTGATTTTCGATCGCCTCCTTCTAATTACATTGCTCCTGACACTGATTTTGACCTACCTGCAGCTGATCGGAAGGCGTGAGCTCGTGGCGATCACAGGGGCCGGGGTCTCCGCGGCTCAGCAGGTGCTGATCCTGCTCGTCCCTGTTCTCGGGATCGCAATTGTCTCGACGTTCGTGATCGACCGCTTTGTCCCGACCGGTGTTGCGAAGCTCCAAGGGTGGTCCGCACCTGGGTACACGACCTCTCGGATCTCCGATGAGAAGCCATTGTGGCTTGCAGAGGATAACATCCTTGTGCGGATTAGTGGACGAAAGGGAGCAGATGGCGTGGGGCGGCTTGAGCTGTTTCACTTGAGCCAAGACTCTCAGGTTGAGAGCGTCACGTTCGCAGAAGGGGCCAGGTTCGAGCGCGGAACCGGCTGGCGACTGGAGCAGGCGCAAACCCACCACGTGAGGGACACGCATGCTCCGGGTGCCGTTGAAATGTGGGCGTCGCCCCAAACGCCGTCCTCGCTCAATCGTTTGATCGCCGCGCCCCGCGACCTCTCGCTTTCCGATATGTGGTCTCTCAGCCGAAACGGGAGTTCGGGAACGCGGCCGAGTTTTAGCTACGAAACCTGGTTCTGGCACCGATTGACCCGCCCTCTTGCTGCTGTGGCACTCCTTACACTGACGGTATCGATGATGCAGCGGTTTGGTCGTGATGAAGGCGGATACGGCGCCATGCTTGTCGTGCTGGCGATTGGCTTTTCCTACATGATCGCTGAAGGCGTGATGCTCTCCCTCGCAGAGGCGGGATCGCTGCCTGTCCTCTTCACACTCGCTTTGCTGATCGGACTGCTCTTCCTGGGTGGTCTTTACGCGTGGACCTATCAAGAAACCTTGGACCGATGATCGACTGCCTCTTCATTGTGAACTCCAAAGCCGGGACCGTCGCCCGGTCGGGAAGCCTGCTGCGGCAGCTTCGTACGGAGGGTACGGAGATTATCGAGCCTGAGTTTGGTGCGATCGACAAACAGCTCGAACCGTACCTCGCGACGGTGGAGACGATTGCTGTTGAGGGCGGCGACGGGACGCTGACGGGCGTGATTGATGCATTGCTCCGTGTTGCGGACGAAGACAAACCCCTGCCGAAAATCCTGCTCATCTCTGGTGGCAGCACGAATCTTGTGGCTTCGGCAATCGGTGCTCCGCGTACGAAGCAAGAGCTTGCTGATTTGCTCGCTGGTGATGGTGAGCTTGTGCATCTCCCCGCCTTGCGGATCGAAGGGGCAGAGGACGACGTGGAGCGCGCAGGTTTTTTCCTTGCCAGCGGGTCGATCCCAAAGGCGAGCACGTTTTGTCGAGAAGCCATCCAGGAACGCGGTGTCCGCGGCATGTCCTCCGTGTTCATTGCAATCGCCTCGGTCTTATTGGGCAATTCAAAACGCCGTAAAGCGCTCATGGCTCCGACGACATTTGAGGCTGATGCCGACGGCAGCAGCGTGGGCCCAAGCCATAGGTTCTCGGTGGTCACGACGCTCCCTAGGCTGACGAAGAGGTTTGTGCCGTTCTGGGCGAAGGGCAGTGCACCGATTAACTTGCTGGTGGCCGATGCTGACAGCAAAGGACTGGCCCGGGCCTTCGTGCGCAGTGTCACGGGCCGTGCAGACGAACGGCTCGAACGTGACGGATACATCAGTAGGCGGTCGAATGAGGTGTCTCTCGCCCACGATGGCCCATACCTCCTCGACGGTGAGAGTTTCAGCGGCAAGCAGATCAAGGTAAGCGCGAGCCGGCCCATACCCTTCCAGGTGGTTGCATGACCGTGCTGGATCAAATCACTGCGGCGATTGAAGCGCAGCAGCGACCTCCGTCGCCCGTGCTGAAATGTGCGAGTGACGCTGTTCTCGGAAAAATGCGCGATGCCGGGGTCGAAGTTCTGGGGCTGCTCTTTTACGGCTCGCGATTGAGAGCTGCTGACGACTGCTCCAAGATGGTCGACTTGTACGTGCTCATCGACCGTTTGGACGATATGCACCGCACGCGGATTAGACGGACTGCTTCGCATCTCTTTCCGCCAGACGTCTTTATGCTGAAGACATCTGGCCCGCATGGAGAGGAGGTGGCGATTAAGTACGCTGTTATCACGCTCTCCGCCTTCCAGCGGCTCGCGCAAAGTCCACTGGGGACCAGCATCTGGGGCCGCTTCACCCAAGCGACACAACTCATCGCACCGCGCAGTGACGCTATTCGCCGAGAGATCATCAGCACACTGGCATTATGCGTGAGTAAGTTCGCCAAAGAGGTCGAGGGCTTGCATCCCGACACTGCGCCGGTGGAGGTCTTCTTTGCCGAAGGTCTGGCGCAGAGTTACCGCACAGAGCTCAGATCAGAGAAACCCTATGAGCGAGCTCTTTCCATCGTTCGGAGCGAGCAGGCGTGGTTTGATGCGATGATGCAGGCAGTCTACGGTGATCCGGACACGGACGGTCGATTCACGATGCCTCCTAACCGGGACGCCAGCGGGGCAAAGCGGCTTTGGTTGCTACGCCGACTAACTGGAAAGCCAATCAGTGTCTTCAGGCTGATCAAGGCCGCCCTGACGTTCGAGAACGGCGTCGATTATGCCCTTGAAAAACTAGAGAAACACTCAGGCGTACGCCTTGAGTTGACAGAAAGCCAACGGCGGCGACCATTGCTATGGTCACCAGTCTTGCTCTGGAAGGCACTCAAAAGCGGCGCGCTGCACTAGCGGCTTATTCGGCCGCCATCGGCTGAGCGACCATCCCGCGGATCGAGGCCAGTTTCTCAAACGCTGAGAGGATGACTTCGATATCTTCGTCCGTATGCGCAGCAGAAAGGCTGAGGCGCAGGAGGCTCGAGTTCTTCGGCGTGGTCGGCGGAACCGCGAGGTTCACGTACACGCCGTTCTCCACCAGGTGCGTCCAAGACATCACGCCCTCGACGTCGCCGCTCACTCGGGCCGCGATGATCGGGCTGGGCGGAGCACAGAGGTCAAAGCCCATTTGCTTAAAGGCTTCGTGCACGCGGTGTGCGGAGTTCCACAGGCGGTCGCGCAGGTGCTCGCCGGTGCGCACCAAAGGCAGGGCGGCCTTCGCTGCCGCTGCGTCCGCCGGTGATGGCGCTGCGGTGAAGGTGTAGGATCTCATTAGCGGCGCGATGCGAGCGAAGTCCCTATGCGGAGAAGCGCAGAAGCCGCCCACGGTTCCAAAGCTCTTCGAGAATGTGCCGGTGAAGAAATCGATGTCATCGAGCACGCCAGCTTGCTCCGCCACGCCGCGGCCCTCTTCGCCGAACACGCCAACGGAGTGTGCCTCGTCGATCAGGATGTAGACCCCGTGGCGCTTACAAACCTCAATAAAGTCAGCCACCGGAGCAACGTCGCCGAACATCGAGTAGAGGCCTTCGATGACCACCAGACAGTTGCCGGAGACGTCGGGCAGGTGCTTCGTCAGTTTCTCGTCGAGGCTCTTCGGGTCATTATGACGGAAACGGACCAATTTGGCTTTCGACATGGTGCATGCGTCGTAGATGCTCGCATGGCTGTCCATGTCGATCATGATCATGTCTTTTGGGCCGACGAGGGTGGAGATCGCTGCGAGGTTCGCCTGGTATCCCGTGGTGCAGACCACCACGCTCTGCATGCCGAGCCAATCGCCCAACGAGTCTTCGAGGCTTAGGTGATCCCTGTACGAACCATTGGCCATACGGCTGCCCGTTGTGCCTGTGCCGAACTGGTCGATGGCCGACTTGGCTGCACTCATCACGTTCTCATTGAACGTGAGGCCCAGGTAATTGTTCGTCCCTGCGAGAACGAGCTCTTTGCCCTGCGCAATGGCACGAGTGGGGGAGCTGAACGACTCAAAAGGAAGAC
This sequence comes from Pseudomonadota bacterium, assembly GCA_039198765.1. Lineage (GTDB taxonomy): Bacteria > Pseudomonadota > Alphaproteobacteria > Caulobacterales > Parvularculaceae > Parvularcula. The sequence goes on along the minus strand of JBCCTF010000003.1, from coordinate 4,542 downwards.
CAAACGGGTTGATCGGCATCTGTTCCGCCAATGCAAGGCGATCGAGGAACGGACTAAACTTATCAAAGATACTCATACTCGTAGACTTTCTCAGTGTACGGCCGCGTCCGATGACAGTGGAACCGAAGGTGGAGGCAGAAATGGCGCAAGCGCCTGTGCCAGTTTGATTTGCGAAGCGGTATCAGTGTGTACGGACCAATCATGATGCAGCATCTCTGCCGCTTTGCCGCGGCCGAAGACGCCGCCAACCCATCCCAGCGCGCGAAGGCCGTCTGCCAGGGCGCCGATCCCGTAAAGGGCCGCGGACGGAACCGGTATGGTGGCGATGTTTTTGCCGAGCTGCTCACCAGCGGCTTTCGCAAGATCGTTCCATGAGAAACTCGCCACGGTTGCTGGCTCGAATGGCTGATCAGCGCCGGACTTTGCCACATCAATGATATCGCGAGCGAGCTGATCCGCAGTGACCAATGACAGACGCCTTTCCCGCCAGTGCCGAACGCCGGGAACGGGCAGGAGGCCGAATTTCAAGGCTTGCAGAATAGGTTGCATCGCAGGGTCATCCGCGCCCAGCACTGCCGGTGGCCTGATGATCGACACCTTCATCTCGCCCGCGGCGTGGAGGGCGGCGCGTTCGCCTTCGGCTTTTGACTGCGCGTAGTTTGACAGGTGTTCTTCGCGAGCGGCTTGTGACGAGATCAGGACAAAGTGTTGAACGCCAGCCTCGCGCGCGACCTTCGCCAAGCGCGCCGTGCCGGCCACGTTGACGTTGTGCAGCGCTTCTTTATTCCCAGCCGTCAGACCTGCCACGTGGACCACCACGTCGCGGCCATCACAGAGCTCAGCAAGTGCTTGTTCTGAGTCGAGGTCGCCTTGGATCCAATGAACGGCTTGGGACCCGCGAGATTTGCGGTACAGCGCGCGGATATCCTTGTCCAGCAAGGCATCAAGAAGCGCCCGACCAACCAAACCGGTACTCCCTGTTATCGCCCATGTGGTTAGCCCAGGCTGGCTATCCAACTCCTGCAACCCCGCGTCCAAAACCCTCTGCCCCGCGCCTTCGCTGTCATCGAAGTGTTACAGTCGAGCGGACGTGTCTAAAATGCAAGCCAGTTGTCATTTGGCCGTCATCATTCCTGGGTTTTTGACTCTCCAACAACCGGAAAATTCTACCCCAGCGTGTTATTTCGGCTTCGCTTCGATCAGCTGGTTGTGGTGCCTATCCGAAGATCAGCCAGTACAGGCCGCTGAACACCTGGGCGGACGCGGCTGACAACGTGCGCGGCATGCGGTTTCGGGCGCTAAGTCAATATGCCCCAGACGAAGGAATTCGAAATCGAAGTTGTTTGCATCGTTTCGCGTGTATGCGCAGCTGTCGGCTCATCGTTGAGGAGAAGGCAAAGCGTTCGCGTTGGCGTCCAAGGCCCATCTGCAAGCGCTCGCCTCACTGAATCCGGCTGTCTTGTTCTGTCGTTGGTGCGGAGCTCTCCAGCCAGCCTCGAGGATTGTCGCGGGCTTGCTCCCTCATCGCAGCGAGCTTCATTACCAGTTGAGCAGCCACCTCTGCTTCCCGGGTTGAGATGGAGTGGGCTTCGAGGGGATCGATTGAAAGATCGTAGAGTCGCGGGCTGCGAAACTTCTGTTGGAAGCCACCGGCTACCGGATAGGTCGCTAACGTCAGTTCCTCATCCATCGCTCCAAAATACTTGAATGGGCCCTGGCGTACGGCAACTGGTTCGCCTGTGCGAGAATGAAAGTAATATATTGCTTCGTGTACCTCTTTTTCCTTGCCTGTCAGAACAGGCCAGAGGCTTTTGCCATCGATCATCCGGTCTTGCGGCAAGGGAACGCTGAGCATGTTCGTCAGAGTAGGGAGCAAATCAGCCCCGATGCCGATTGCAGAGACTTCCGTACCGCTCTCGATCACGCCCGGCCAAAGGGCAATCATGGGTACGCGCATCCCGCCTTCAAGGATTTGGCCCTTGCGGCCCTTGAACGGTGCGGATGAACCGCCGGTTCCCGCCCCATTGTCACTGGTGATGATGATCAAGGTCTCTTCAGCAACACCAGCGCGTTCGACCGCTTGCACGACGCGTCTGACGCTTCTGTCGAGATCAGCAACGACGTCGCCATACTTTCCAGCTCGTGACTCGCCTTGATGATCAGGATCAGCGAAATGTGGCACATGTGGAAACGTGTGGGCGAAATAGAGGAAGAAAGGCTCCGCTGCTTCAGCGCTGATCAGTTTGATAGCTTCGTCAGTATAAAGACGGGTAAGATCTGACTGATCAAACCTCCCATCGGCCAGCGCAAGTGTACCACCACGGTAGATATCGAACGGTTGCATATCGTTGCTGTGCAAGGCGCCGAAGAAACCATCGAACCCGAAATCGAGCGGCTTGTTCCCGTCAACGTCACCAAGATGCCACTTGCCGATCATATGAGTGCGATAGCCCACCGCGCTCAGAATCTCAGCGATGGTGACCTCGTCGCGTGGGAGCGCATTGGCGTAGCCCAGGGCCCTGCGGAAGAGAGTCACCGGGTGTTCATCAGGATAAAACACGTGATTGGATGCAAGCGACCTGTTTGGGTAGCGCCCCGTGAGAAAGCTTGCCCTCGACGGTGTACAAGACGGAGCGCCGGCATAGAAATCCGTAAACAGAGCACCAGCTTTCGCAGCGGCGTCAATTGCTGGGGTGTCTATCATCTGGCTGCCGTAGGACGAGAGATCTCCATAACCGAGATCATCAAAGAGGATGAAGATCACGTTGGGCATCGCCTTAGGTGACAAGCGACGCAGCTCCTCAAGATACGCTTCTTTCTCCGGCAGGTGCTCTTCGAATTGTGTGCGTGCGTTCGCGGCTGCTTCGAGGACCTGATCGGTAGGCTTCATATTGATTGTCAGTATACTGTCTGACGATCTGTCTTCGTCAACGACGAGACGCGTATCGTTGAAGCCATAGCGCTCCGCATGGAGCGTGACCTCGCCTGTTCCGTGAACCTTAAACGAGAACTGCCCGGTATGATCCGTTCGAACGGCATGATGTTGTCCGTCTACGGATACGATCACTCCTGCGAGTGGAAAGTCGTCGAACGAGACAACGCCCTCGACATGGTAGGGTTGGTCACTGTGAGCCTCGAGCGGAGCGACATCTTGCGCGCCTCCACAGGCCGCAAGGATTGCAAGCCAATGCAATGAGATAAGTCTCTTAGGCGTCATACTGAATCTCCCTCCTCATCGCCGCCGTTCGTTCACACCTCATGCGGTTCTTCGTGACGGGCATGGCGTCCCTTGTGCGACTATCAGGCTTATCCCTGCAGGAATACCGACGATAGCATCAAGTGTTATAATTCGTATGCAGAGTAATGGGTACGTGTTGCTTCGCCGTCGTGGACGATTCCTCATGAGAGGCCCTGGGCCTGTTAGCATGTGTTCAGTGATTGTTGCGGGCAAACTTGGGTCTGCTGCCTGAGCAGCATGCCGACGAGAGACCGAGCTCTTCGAATTGTGGAGGCCCAATCCGTTTCAGTGCCCTAGCGATCATAGTCCTGGAGGCCCGCTATGCGACATGTTGGCAGCGCGTTTTTGAAGAATTTTAGAGGCCCTCAAGTACAGCATCAGTATCTGCGGGACGTGGCTTGTCCCGTCTGAACACTGGAGTGCTGTCGCGGTCATGAAGACACCTGATCAATTTATTGATTTTGATCAGTTTTTTGAAGACCGCCGGTCGTCGCTGCTGTCCAGCAACTTCCGGCTCGCTTCGTTTGTGAGCGTTGTGAACGCTCTTATCATATGGATCGCGCTTACTTTTGGTGCAGGTGCGAGTGCGGGCTCATACTGGCTGGTTGCGTTTTTTGCAGTGCACGGGGCGCGTGGGATCCTCCTGGCAGCCTCGCCTCAGTCCCTTCCGCCGCGAACGCGACACTACGTCATTATGGGAATGACGGCAGCGGCAGGTTTGTTTTGGCCAGCGCCACTGTTTCTGCTGCCGGAAGGTGCGGACCCTGCCTACGCTGGTCTCATCGTGATGATAACGGTGGGGATGACTGCCGCGGCGTCTCATTCCTACAGTGCAAGGCCGTCTCTCGCGTACGCGTTTATCGCCCCGCCACACCTGTTGATGGCGTTCTACTACATTCAAATCGATAGCCTCAGTGCCCTGCTGACCCTGCCTCTCATCGGGATTTACTCGATGGGAATGGTGATGCTCGTCCTAGCCGCTTACCGGCAGCTCCAAGGCGCCTTTCGCAACGAATGGGAAGCGGAGCAGCGCCGTGCGGACCTTGCCAAAAGCCAGGGCCAGCTGAGCCGACAGATCGACAAGACTGAGCTAGCGATCAAGGAGCAAGAAGCGCAAATCGCAAAGATCCGTCGGCTGAACACAGTCTTGGACTCGCTCTTCAAAAAATACTCGCTGATGGACGAACCGATCTCCGATCTGTTCCGCGACTGCATTCGATCTGTCAGCCAAGAACTTGCCGTTGATCGTGTGAGCATATGGAATTTTGACCCCTCTGGTGAGTCGCTCTCGCTGAACGTTCTCT
>JBCCTF010000002.1:0-56059 GCA_039198765.1 Pseudomonadota bacterium | reverse complement strand
TCGTCGTTAGCATTGGCCATCTCAACAGAGCGATCGAATAAATCTAGGAGATAATCCCGGTCTTTATTATATTCTTGAAGAAAATTCTGTTGTGTTTGTATGATCTGATTTTGCTTTTCAACTTGAGAGTTCTGAAAATAGCTCAGTATTCCAAGTGTAAGGGTCAGTGCTCCAATAAATATCTTGCTAATAACATCTGCTATATCGAGTTTACTAGGTGTTTCTTCGGACATATTCAGCCAACTCAAAGATCGACGCACGAGCTAATGCACGCAAACTGGCCTTTAGCAATAAAAATTGTCAGCTTCTAGGCCTGTCGAGTGTCAAGAAACGTCCATCACGACCCAGCCTTCGCGGGTCATGATCTCCAGTGGGCGGAACTTGCGCTTGTAGTCCATCTTCGGTGAGTTCTGGACCCAGTAGCCGAGGTAAACATACGGTAGGCCAAGCTCCCGCGCGAGGCGGACGTGGTCGGCGATCATGAAGCTGCCGAGCGACCGGCGCGGCTCCTCCGTTTCAAAGAAGCTGTAGACCATGGACAGGCCATCTTCGAGGCGGTCCGAAAGGGCGCAAGCCATCAGCGTGCCGTCATCGTCGCGATACTCAACCAGCACTGTATCGACGGGTGTCTGCTCCACCATCTGCTGGTAGTCGAGCACGGTCATGTCGGTCATGCCGCCGCCGTCGTGGCGGCTGTCGAGATAGCCGCGGAGCAGGGAGAACTGTTCCGTCGTGACTTTAGGCGCCTTCATCTTCCGGTCCAGGTCACTGTTCCGGTTGAAGGTTTTGCGCCAGCGCTTTTCGTCAAAGTCCTCGGCGACCACGCGCACCGGACGGCAGGCGCGGCATCCTTCACAGGCAGGCAGATAGGCAATGTTCTGGGACCGCCGGAAGCCGCGCTTGGACAGGGCAGAGTTCACCTCCGCGGCACTTTCGCCGCCCAGGAAGGTGAAGATCTTCTTCTCCTCCCGACCGGGCAGATAAGGGCATGGTCCCTCGGCGGTCACGTAGAATTCGGTGCGTCCGCCAAGCAGAAAGCTCTTCATAAAATTCCGATGTCTCCGACGCCCCGTGCCCGAAGCGCTCCTAGCTCATATCCGCTGCGAAACCGTCACTCTTTCGGCGCTGATGGTGAATCGCCTTGGCCAAGAGTGCAACCCGCTCGTTTTAAAGCATGCCGATCGAGCGGAAGTAGATGGGGGCAACAAAGGTGTAGGTGATCCAGAGGAGGATCGTCAGGGGTACGCCCGCCCTGATGAAATCGCTGAACCGGTAATGGCCCGGCCCCATGACGAGGAGGTTGGTCTGGTAGGCGACTGGCGTCGCGAAGGAACAATTGGCGGCGTAGATGATCGTCAGCACCAGGACGGTCGGATCGATGCCCGCTGCCTGCGCAGCGCTGTAGCCGATGGGGACGAGCAGGACGGCGGTCGCGTTGTTGCTCAACAGGTTGGTGAGGACTGCCGTCACAGCGAAGATGACGGCGATGAGCGCGGTAACGCCGCCTTGTTCCGCCACAGGCGCAATCATGGAGGCGATGAGGTCCGCCCCGCCGGTTTTTTGAAGGGCTGTGCCGAGGCCTAGGGCGACACCAATCAGCAGGAAGACTTTTCGGTCCACCGCCCGCGAGGCCTGGCGCACGTTGAGGCAGCCTGCCGCCAGCATTGCGGTGGCGCCGACCACCGCAGCGACAGAGATCGGCAGGAAGCCGGTTGATGCCGAGGCCACCACGCCGACGAAGATCAGCCCTGCCCAGCGCGCGTGCACAGGGTCCGGGATACCTGTGATTGACCGCTCCAGCATGATGATGTCGCGGTCGTTGCGGAGCTTGTTCACGTCTGCGCGGTCACCGAGGATCAGCAGGATATCGCCCGCGTCCAGGCGGATCGAAGAAATCTCGGTACGGATCATCCGGCTGCGGCGTTGCAGACCGACGATCACGCAATTGGTCTGAAACCGGAAGCGGATCTGGTTGATCGACCGGCCAATGATGCGCGAGCCCGGCGCGACCACGGCTTCCACAAGGGCGAGTTCGCCGCTGGCGCCGTCGAGGGTTTCCACCTCGCTCATGAAACTGTCGAGGATTTCCGGGCGCTTACGGAGAATGCTGGTCAGCGCGTCGCGCGTGCCTGCGACGACCAGCTTATCACCAAGGCGCAGGGTGGTGTCGTCGAAGGGGGGGAGGATGCCAGCCTCTTTGCGCTGGATCATCCTTACCGTGATGTCCGGCAGCTCTTCAAACCGGCCCGCCTTGGCGGACTGGCCGATCAGAGGATTGCCGCGATCGAGGCTGATCTGGGCCACGAACTGGCGGCCGTCTTTGTCCTGCACATCGTTCGGACCCGTCCGTTTGGGGATCAGAAAGCGCGAGGCGAGGGCCATGTAGGTCGCGCCGACGGCGAGGAGAACCAGGCCCATCGGCAGGAGATCGAAGAAGCCCATCGGCGCACCGCCGGCGAGCTGGAACGCCTCCACCGCGAGAAGGTTCGTGGACGAACCGATGGTCGTGCACATCCCGCCGAGGATCGACAGGAAGCTGAGCGGCATCATCAACCGCGAAGTCGACATGCCCCCCTGCGCTGCGATGGCTGCGATAATCGGCACGAACATCACCACGACCGGCGTGTTGTTGAGGAACGCCGAAACGACCATGACGAAGGCGAAGATGAGGACCACAGCCCAGCCGCGGAACTTGTCGTAGGCGGTGACCAGGAGCTGGGTCGGGTATTCGAGCGCCCCGGACTGATACATCCCCTGGCCAACGATCAGCAGCGCAAGGATCGCGAACAAGGCCGGGTTGGCGAACCCCATCAGCAACACCGACGGGTCCAAAATGGCCGTGCCCGTATCGGGATCAACGATCGGGAACAGCGCGAAGGGCACGAGGATCGCCACCAGGACAGCCGCCGAGGCGCTCTCAATCGCGTACCGATCCGTCGCGTAGAGCAGGACAGCCCCGCCGATCACGGCGAGGGTGTACCACATGGGCCATTGCTCAATCAGCGTTTCAAAGGACATCGCGGCGTGGGTTCCTGGCGACTAGACGCGGGCCGCGCAGGCAGCGAGCGGCGCTGATCCGGCTGGGCTGGACGCAAGGTGATCAGCAAAGGCTACGCGCGCGAACATGCGAAACTCTCTCCATCGCAGCTGGTGATACTAGGGCGTGTGGCCGCTGATGCAAAGCACGTGCGACACGAGGGTTTCCGTTTCCCGTGGACGCCGCTGCCGCGTTCTGTTTAGAGCCCGCTCGTGACTGATCCGTTTCGCCCCCTGAAAAACGCTTTTTCCCGCTTTGCCACCGGGATCACTGTTGTCTCGTGCCTGCCGAAAGAGGGTGGGCCGATCGGCATCACCGTGAACTCGTTCTCCTCCGTGTCGCTGGAGCCAGCGATGGTGAGCTGGTGCATCGACCGCGGGTCCAGCGTGTCTGAGCACTTCCTCGCCGCCAATCATTATGCAGTCAGCATCCTGTCTGCAGGGCAGCAGGACCTGTCGAACCGGTTCGCCACGCCAGGCAACCACGCCATGGCTGCAGACGAGATCGACACCTTTGCCACGGGTGCAGGGCTGTTGAAGGGTCGTCTCGCTGGCTTCGACTGCCGTATTGCCCAGCGGGTGGAGGTCGGTGACCACGTGATCCTGATCGGCGAAATCGTCCATTTCGACAGCGCCGACGGCAAACCTCTGATGTATGTCGGCCGTCAGTACACAGACGGCCCTGAAATCGTCAGCGACTAAACGTCGACTTATCGGCAAGCCAAGGTCGGGGCTGGCGCTCCGCCAGCGCGCGGACGCGGTTCAGCTCTGCAAGCTCGTCGGGATCGAGCGCTTCTTCGATGATGCCCAAGACATTCGCTGCCGAGATGAAATCTTCGTCGTCGCGCCACTGCAGGAAGTACCTCCGGCATCGTTCCAGAACGTCTGCCTCGATCTTCGGCGTGTCTGTGTAGACCCCGCGCATCTCCCAAGTGTAGGCCTGCTGGGCGATAGCACGTGATCGGCGATATGGAACGTAGACTGACGACTGAAATTCGAAGAACATTTCGATGGTGTACAGACGATCTGCGAGGAAGCGTAGTGTGTAGCGCAGTTCCCCGTGGTTCTCGACGATTCCGAGATCCTTCCAAATGTCAGCCTCCACGAATGCCAGCATATGCCAGAGACTGTAGGGCGGTGAGCCATCGCCTTGGAAGGGCGCGGTTTTCGGAAGTGATGGGTCGTGAGGAAGTGCGATCGGGTCATTCGGGCGGAGGTCGGCGATGAGCTCGTGCCGATCGTAGGCAAACCAGATCGTAAAATGCTCGTTCTCGTAGCTGATTGAGTGACTCTTGGGGCCTTCAACAATCCGCTCGCTCTCACGAAACCCACTCTGCTTCAGCTTCTTTCCGACAAGTCCGCGCACAGTGCGCGGCAAACCGAAAGGACCTGGCGGGAACTGGTAGAACGCTTTCACCAGGCCCCTCACGGTCCATACGAAGAGCAGCCAGGGAATGATGAGCCACGCCGACACGTTAAACTACCCCCTCCAGGCGTCGCTAAATCGCCGACTGCCTCGTCAGCTTGGCAGCATGCTCCGCGGCGTAGGTGATGATGCCGTCCGCACCCGCCCTTTTGAAGGCCATGAGGCTTTCCATGAGGGCGGTGTCAAAGTCGAAAGCGCCTTTTTCGGCGGCGGAGGCGAGCATGGCGTATTCGCCTGAGACTTGGAACACGATCGTCGGCACACCGAAGGTTTGTTTCACGCGGGTGACCATGTCGAGGTAGGCCATGCCTGGCTTGATCATCAGCATGTCCGCGCCCTCTTTGATGTCAAGGGCGGCCTCGCGCAGGCCTTCTTCGGCATTCCCTGGATCCATCTGGTAGGTGCGCTTGTCGCCTTTCAGGGCGCCGCGGCTGCCGACAGCGTCGCGGTAGGGACCATAGAAGGCCGAGGCGTACTTCACTGAGTAGGAGAGGATGCCGACGTCCTGCTGGCCCGCCTCATCCAGTGCCTGGCGGATGGTGCCGATGCGGCCATCCATCATGTCAGACGGCGCGACGATGTCGTAGCCCACCTCGGCCAGCACCAGCGCCTGGCGGCACAGCGCCTCGACCGTGGGATCGTTGAGGATGACGCCTTCGTCGCTCATCAACCCGTCGTGGCCGTGGTCCGTGTAGGGATCGAGGGCGACGTCGGCGATGATCACCATCTCTGGCACAGCCTCTTTGATGGCGCGGGCGGCCTGGCCCATCAGGTTATCATGCTCATAAGCGCGGCTGCCCTGCGGGTCGCGGTCCGCTTGGCTGGTGTAGGGGAACAGCGCCATTGCAGGGATGCCGGCCTTCATACAGCGCTCGGCCATCGCGGCGGCTTCGTCCGGCGTTGAGCGATAGACGTTCGGCATCGCTGGAATAATTCGATCGTCCTGATCGGATCTAACAATTACACTTTGAATTAAATCAAAGGAACTAAGCCTGTTTTCTCGAACAAGGTCCCGTATGGGTTGTCCTCTTCTTAGACGCCGGAGTCGGGTGGACGGGAAAGAACCTGAAAACTCGTTCATAAGTACTCGCAAAAGGCGACTAGAGCCCCCAAAGGCAGTCGCGTTGATTGTATCACGCTAGCGTTTTCTTCACACTGTTATGGGCAATGTAGGCACCAAGAATGTCAGACCCATCAAAGCGACGAGCCGATCCCATGCAACACCAAGCCTCTGCCAGAACTCTGGAACAAGGCGAAGACCTGGAACTGCAGCCGGTATACATGCGGCTGCTCACGTTGATTGAACGGCTCCACCGCCAACTCCTTGATGTCATCAAGGATGAGTTAGAGCGTGTGAACCAAACGGACATCAACGCGGTGCAGGCGCTGCTGTTGTTCAACATCGGTGACTCTGAGTTGACCGCTGGTGAGCTGCGCAGCCGTGGGCATTACTTGGGCTCGAACGTCTCGTACAACCTGAAGAAGCTTGTTGAGGCGGGCTACATCTCGCATTCGCGCTCTGATCGTGACCGCCGCTCCGTGCGGGTTTCGCTGACGCGCTCGGGTTTTGAGGTGCGCGATAAGGTCGACGCTCTCTTCCGCCGTCACCTCGACAGCGTTGAGAAGGTTGGCGATGTGTCTGCTGACATGATGGACACGACAAACCGGACCCTGGACCGCCTTGAGCGCTTCTGGGCGGACCAAATCCGCTACCAGCTCTAAAGTCACTGCTTTTCCCGCGGCTTGTTGCCCCGAAAACGCTCTTTAGTTCGGCAGGAGTGTGCGACAATACCTATGTCGTATTTGTGATAAGGTATGCTAGCGGCACAGTATGAGCGTGGAATACGATAACATCTTCGAGGACGCCCTGGGACAAGTCCGGGGCGAAGGCCGGTACCGCGTGTTCGCCGATCTTGAGCGCGTGCGCGGCGCTTTTCCCGCCGCACAAATGCACAAGACTGACGGCACTGTCGCCGACGTCACCGTCTGGTGCTCCAACGATTACCTCGGGATGGGCCAACACCCCGACGTCCTTCAGGCGATGAAGGATGCGATCGACCATGTTGGCGCGGGCGCTGGTGGGACGCGCAACATTGCCGGGACGACGCATTACCACGTGACTCTCGAGAACGAGCTGGCTGCGCTCCACCAAAAGGAAGCCGCGCTGCTCTTCACCTCAGGCTACATTGCGAACGAGGCGACCCTGTCCACGCTCGCGAAGCTTCTGCCGGGTGTCTGCATTCTCTCAGATGAGCTGAACCACGCGTCGATGATCCAGGGGATCCGCGGCGGCAAGTGCGAGAAGCTGATCTGGCGGCACAATGATGTGGCGCATTTGGAAGAGCTGTTGGCGGGTCTTCCGGCAAATCAGCCGAAGATCGTCGCGTTTGAGAGCGTCTATTCCATGGACGGCGACATCGCGCCGATCCGTGAGATTGCTGAGCTGGCCAAGAGGTACGGGGCGCTGACCTATCTCGACGAGGTCCACGGTGTCGGCCTTTATGGTCGCCACGGTGCCGGCGTCGCTGAGCGTGACGATGTGCTGGACCTTATCGACTGTGTTGAGGGTACCCTGGGCAAGGCTATCGGCGTGATGGGCGGCTACATTGCCGGGTCTGCTGCGCTGGTTGATGCGGTGCGTTCGTTCGCGCCGAGCTTTATCTTCACGACCGCGCTGTCACCGGTTCTGGTCGCCGGTGCGTTGGCCTCCATCCGTGTGCTGAGAGAAGCGCAGCACCTCCGGACACAGCATCAGGCCCGGGCCGCACATCTGAAAATGGCTTTGGAACAGCGCGGCCTGCCGGTCATGCTGAGCCCGAGCCACATTGTTCCGCTGTTCGTCGGTTGCCCGGTGCACTGCAAAGCACTTTCTGATCGTCTCTTGAACGAGTTTGGCGTTTACGTGCAGCCGATCAATTTCCCGACTGTTTCTCGCGGGACGGAGCGTTTGCGCTTCTCACCGACCCCTCTGCATACGGAGGAGCATGTGGAGCATCTCGTCGCGGCGCTCGACTCGCTTTGGTCGGAGTGCAAGCTGGCTCGCGGTCAGGACCAGCTCGACGCCATTGCTGCTCAGTAGCTAGACGCCGTCAGGGCGCGGCATCACCACCATACCTGCGGTCTCTTGATAATCCGTCTGCACCATATCAGCGAGGCGCTCGCCGATCACCTCTGGCGGGGTAATGGTCGAAGGATCTTCGCCCGGCATCGCCTCCTTGCGCATAGCCGTCGCCGTGGGGCCGGGGTCGAGGAGGTTGGCACGGACGCTACCTGGCGCCTGTTCCTCAGCATACGTTTTGACCAGCACATCGAGCGCCGCTTTCGATGCGGCGTAAGCACCCCAGAAGGGCTTCGACACCCGCGCTGCGCGGGACGTGACGGCGACCAGGCGGCCTGCGTCCGATTTTAGGAGCAATGGGTGGAGGAGCTGGATCATCGCCAAGTTGGCGTGCAGGTTCACGGTGAACGTCTCGTGCCATTCCTTGCCGAGCACCTCAGCCACATGGGTGAGCGGGCCGAGCATGCCTGCATTCAGGATCAGGCCGTCGATCTTGCCAAACCGGTCTTCGAGGGCAGCGGGCAGACGGCTCACCGCTTCCTCTTGGGTGATATCGACGGGGATGAGTGTTGCTTGTCCGCCTACGGAGCGAATATCGTCGTCGAGTTTTTCGAGGCCTGACGTGGTACGAGCGAGGCCGATAACGTGGGCGCCGCGCTTGGCGCAGGCTACGCCAGCGGCGTAACCGATGCCTCGGCTCGCACCAGTGATGACGACGTTGCGGTCGGAAAGCTGGTCAGAGGGCATGTTTGATCTTCTCTGCTGTCGCCTGAAGGTCCTCCGTGGGCGCCATATCGGTGCCATGGGGGCGGAGGGAGCGGCCCTCCCAGACGGGGATGATGTGAACGTGGGTGTGATAGACGGTTTGCCCCGCGGGTGCACCATTGAACTGAACGATGCGGAAGCCGTCAGGCGCCAGCGCCTTCACAATGCCGCCAGCCACCTTCTGCGCCGTCGCCATCACCTGGGCCAGCGCATCGGCGGGCATGTCGAGGAGGTTGGTGGAGCGGGCATGTTTGCTGATCACCAGCGTGTGGCCCTCGGCCTGTGGGAAGACATCCATGAACGCGAGGGTGTCCTCGTCTTCGTACACGGCGATCTTCGGCATCTCCCCGCGGATGATCCGTGCAAAGATGTTCTCATCATCATACGTCGTCTGAAGGCTCATCTTTGATGGTCTCCCATGTTTGTCCGCAGCTTTTGCATTCGAACGATCCGTATCGGGAAGGTTCTTGAAAAATCGCCACGAAGTCAGCTAGCGCCGCGAGGAGCGGTGTCGTGTCACGAATCCGTCTCGCCTTCCTGCTGCCGCAATTGGGGCAAGTCGGGAACTTCGACCTCGGTTTGCGCTGAGCGAGCAGCGTCTTGGCTTGGTAGGCATCGCGGCTACTCGCGAGAAGCCGAATGCCGCCGTTGCCGCCAAAGACATAAGCAGACGATTGGTAGTCAGCGAGCGACACATTGAGCCCCTCGGAACGTAACCAGTGTAGCGCTAGGTGCGCTTCGGCTTGATCGTGGAAACGCGCGATCTCTTTCATCCGTCCTTCTTAAACGGCGTGTAGGCCTTGAGAAGGTCGATTTCGTGTTCGACGTGCTCTTTTTCGCGGGCGAGGTAGCCTTTGATGGCGTCTTGGAAGCCCTCGTCGATCATCCGGTGGGCGGAGCGGATGGGCACAGGCTCGTAACCGCGGGCGATTTTGTGCTCGCCTTGCGCGCCAGCCTCGACCTGCTTGAGGCCATGGTCGAGGGCGAAGTCGATGGCTTGGTAGTAGCAAAGCTCAAAGTGCAAAAATGAGACGTGCTCGGAGCATCCCCAGTACCGGCCATAGAGGGTGTCCCCGCCGATGAGGTTCATGGCGCCAGCGATGTACTCATCGCCCCGGCGTGCAAAGATGTAGAGGATCTTGTCCGCCATCCGCTCGGCCAACAGTTCGAAGGCGGAGCGTGTCAGGTAAGGCGTGCCCCATTTGCGGGCGCCCGTGTCCTGGTAGAACCACCAGAAGGCATCGAGATGCTTCTCCTGAATGTCCGTACCCGTCACCCACTCGATCTCAAGCCCGGAGGCCGTGATGCTCGCCCGCTCTTTCTTCAAGGCCTTACGTTTGCGCGACGCGAGGGCGTCCAGGAACCCGGCCCAGTCGCCGTAGCCTCTATCTTCAAAGTGGTACTGCTCACCAATCCGAACGGCGTAGCCCGCATCCTCCGCCGTCTGAGTATCTTCTGCGGTGAGGAAGTTCAAGTGCGCGCCGGAGAAGCCCATCTGCGCAGCGGCGGCGACAGCCCCTTGCGCGAGGAGTGCACGATCCTCAGCCTGCGGAGCAAGGAGGCGACGACCCGTCGCAGGGGTGAAAGGCACGGCGGAGAGAAGCTTGGGATAGTACTTGCCTCCCGCCCGGGTGTAGGCGTCGGCAAAGGCGTGGTCGAAGATGTACTCGCCCTGGCTGTGCCCCTTCAGGTAGGCGGGCAGCACGCCGCAGAGCTGGTCACCGCGTTTGAGGGCCAGGTGAGCAGGCTGCCATCCGGTTTGCGCGCGCGCAGAGCCGGATCGCTCCATTGCCTCCAGGAAGTCCCACGCCACGAACGGATTGTAGACCGCGCCCTCAGGGTTCGCGAGTGCGTCCCATTCCTCGCGCGCAATTTCGCTGAGGGAGGAAACCGTTTCGATGGTTGCAGCGTCGCCCATCGGACACATCTAGCGCGTCTGAACCGCGGGTCAGCGGGCGAAATGGCGCAACCTTGGATGCGCTGCTCACGATAGCGTGAAGGAATTAGGCGCTCTCACCGAAGGCTCGGGCTACGGCCGCCTCACAGTGCAGGCGCGCCGTGGCGAACACCTTCATTTCAGGCAGGTCAGGTTCGTCGATCAGGAGAAAGATCTCCGTACACCCCAGAATCACACCCTCTGCGCCTTCGTCCCGGGCGAGGCGGAGGGCGGTTTCGCGGTAGAAAGCTCGGGATTCGGGCTTGAACTCGTGGTTCACCAGCTCTTCAAAGATCACCCGGTTGATCTCTTCGCGTTCATCCGCATTCGGAACGATGAGTTCCACGCCGGTCGCCTCCCGCACCTCTTGCATGACCGCGCCGTTGTCCATCGTCGCGCGGGTGCCGAAAATCGCGATGCGCTTCAGGCCCGATGCCTTGATGGCGGCGATCAAAGGCTCCGTAATCGGAAGAAAATCGACGTCACGACCAGCCATAACCTCGCGCATCACGTTGTGGACTGTATTGGACGAACCGATGATCAGCTCTGCACCGGCGGCTTCAAGCTGATCCACACGCTGGCTGATGTGTTCAGCAACCGCGTCCCATTGCCCGCTCATCGCAAGGTCTGCAACAGCGCCAAAGTTCATCCCCATCATGATTGTCTCGCCGTAGTACGACCCGCCGAGCCGCCTGTTCGAGGCGGCATTGATCAGGTCATAGTAGGCCGTGGCGATGACGTGGCTCGTCCCGCCAAGTATGCCGATGATTCGTGGACGTCCTTGTATTGGCGCCATCGCTTTGTTGCTCCCTATTGGATCTCGCTCACGCGCTCCATGAGCGATGCCATATACTCCTGCGCGATGGGAAGGTAGAGTTCCATGTAGGTCTGCATGAACTCTTGGGTCTTGCTCGCCATGCCGCGGCCTTCCGGCGAGCGATAGAATTCGTTTGCCGCTTTCAGCTCTTCCAGCGTGAAGACTTTGGCCGACGCTTGGATCATCGCGTCTTCCATGCGCGGCCGGTACTTGCGCATTTCCTCTGAGGCGATTTTGAGGGCCGTGGCCATGTCCTCTTGGTCGGTTGTTCCGGCGGGCATGATTCCGGCGAGCATCCCCTGCATGCCTTCATCAGAGAACATCTGGTCCATCATTTCGGACATGGCCGGGCCGCGCACATAAGCTTCGGCTTCGCGCAGGCGTTCAGCGTCGATCTGTTCCGCGGTGGTGGTGGCTGTCGCCGCGGCCGCGCTGGGTTCAGCGACGAAGAGCAGCGCGCTGATGGCGATTGCGGTGATGGTCATAAAAAATCCTCCCGTTGACGAGCCGTACGGTTCGCCAAAACGGGAGGACTTGCAAGGGTCTAGCGGTAGGGGATGGCCTACCGTTGGTTCATCGGAACGAAGTCGCGCTGGGGTGCGCCGGTATAGATCTGACGCGGGCGACCGATTTTCTGGTTCGGGTCTTCCAGCATCTCGCGCCACTGGGCGATCCAGCCAACCGTCCGAGCCAACGCGAAGAGCGGCGTAAACATCGACCGCGGGAAGCCGAGCGCGCGGAGTGTGATGCCTGAGTAGAAGTCGATGTTCGGGTAGAGCTTTTTCTCGACGAAGTACTCGTCCTCAAGCGCGATCTTCTCAAGCTCACGCGCCACGTCGAGAAGCGGATCGGAAATGCCGGTCGCCTCGAGAACCTCGTGACAGGCCTTCTGCATGACCTTCGCGCGGGGGTCGTAGTTCTTGTAGACCCGGTGGCCAAAGCCCATGAGGCGGAACGGATCAGACTTGTCCTTCGCCTTGGCGACATATTCCGGAATACGATCCACACTGCCGATTTCTTCGAGCATGTTCAGCGCAGCTTCGTTCGCGCCGCCGTGGGCCGGGCCCCAGAGGCAGGCGATGCCTGCTGCGATACACGCGAAGGGGTTCGCACCTGACGAGCCTGCAAGACGCACGGTGGAGGTCGATGCATTTTGCTCGTGGTCCATGTGCAGGATGAAGATCTTATCCAGCGCCGAGGCGAGAACCTTGTTCACTTCATAGTCTTCAGCAGGGACGCTGAAGCACATGCGCATGAAATTCTCCGTGTAGAAAAGATCATTACGCGGATAAACGAATGGCTGGCCAGTCGTGTATTTGTAGGCGAGCGCCGCGATGGTCGGCATCTTCGCGATCATACGGTGCACGGCGACTTCGCGGTGCTGGGGGTCGTTCACGTCTGTGCTGTCGTGATAGAACGCGGAGAGCGCGCCGACAGCGCCGCACATGATCGCCATCGGGTGGGCATCGCGGCGGAAGCCCTCAAAGAACTTCATGAAGTGCTCATGAAGCATGGTGTGGTAGGTGATGTTGTGACGGAACTCCGCACACTGATTAGAGTTCGGCAATTCGCCTTCGAGGAGGAGATAAGCGGACTCGATGAAGTCGGTGTGCTCGGCGAGTTGTTCGATGGGGTAGCCGCGATAAAGCAGGATGCCTTTGTCGCCGTCGATGTAGGTGATCTGGCTTTCACACGATGCGGTGGAGGTGAAGCCGGGGTCGAAGGTGAATTTGCCCGTATTCTTGGTCAGGGTCCGAATGTCGATGACATCGTTGCCATGAGTGCCTTTGTAGACAGGAAGTGCGTGGCCTTCGACGGTCGCGCTGCCTGCTTCTAGAATTTTGCTATCCATACTCGTCTCCTCGGACGGCCTGGAAGAGCGAGAAACCGCTTATTTCCAGGCATTCTGCGAACGTTCACGTCCACGTGTTTGTGCAGCGCGACAATAAGGGTTCGCGGACGAACCGCAAGGCCTGCGAAAGTCTGAGTTTCCTATCGGTGAACACCCTGCTGGATGGGCAACTCCGCTCACCGCACTGGCGGTGCAGCATCGCCGTAGCTTGAGCCGAGTCTGCCATGGGCCCAGTCGGCCATCGCATCGTAGTGCCCCTCGGCAATCCGCTCCCGCACGCCGTCAATCCCTGGGTCGGTAGGCACCCACATCCCGTGATCAGCGCCGGGGAAGACGAGGATGGTGATGTCGGAGCCGGCATCCTGCAGCCCTTGGAGCCGGGCAATGGTTTTTCCGATGGGCGCCTCGCGGTCTTCTCCAGCGATGGCCCAGAACTGAGGCACCTCCACCGCGCGGAGGACTTCAAGCGGATCGAGAGTCCAGTCGATGTTGAGCTGGTCATACATTGGGATGCCCTCGGTGCGGAGGGTTTCCGTCGGTATGCTGAGGATCACCCCTGTGAAGCCGCCTTTGATGGTGCTGTACCATGGCTCATCGCCGTAGGCTTCTTTCAGACGATCAAGCTCTTCGAGACCTTCCTTGTAACTCGTCGCGGCGACCAAGCCTGTGGCATCGGTGATCTCTTTCGCTTTGGTGATCACGTCGTCGCCGTACCCTGCGTCGCGGAGTTCAAGCTCCACTTGAGCGGCATCCTCTTCGCGGATGTCGACCACGAGGCCGTATCCGATGCCGATAAAGTCCGCACCCGCCCTTTTGGCGGCGAGGGGTGCGATCCATCCGCCTTGGCTGAGCCCCACGAGGCCGAAGCGTCCGTACCTGTCGCCAGCCAAGCGTTTCGCTTCAGCGGAAGCAGCGACGAGGTCGTCCGCAAGCTGAGGAAAATTTTGTGAGTAGGTGCCTTTAGACGCGCCGGTGCCCCGCTTGTCGTAGACGAAGGCGGAGATCCCGCGGCCGACCATTTGATAGGGGTCAGGCATCACGTTCATCCAGCCGGTCGGCTCCGATCCATGGGCATAGACGATCAGCGGTGTTGAGGCGTCTGCGCCAGCAGGTTCAAGGAGGTGGCCAGCAAGCACGGCGCCATCAGCCTCAAACCGCGTCTCGGTCACCGTGAAGGGCTGGGAGATCCAGAGACTATCGTCCGCACGCAGCATATCGCTGCTGCATTCAACGCTTTCTCCCACGAGGCGGCTGATCCCGTCTGAGCGGACAGCGCGAAAGCCTTCGCCGCGCTCTGTGATGGTGATGAACTGGCCGCGCTCTCCGCTGGCGTAAATCCCCACCTCGCAAGGGGCGGGTTCAAACGCTGTCGATTCTGGTTCGTGGTCTGAACAACCTACGATAATGCCAAGTGCTAGCGACGCTGCCAAAACCATCCGAACCATCGCTACTGCTCCTCTTCGCCGTCCCAACGTGGGGGAGCGGCGCTGGAAAGCAAGGCGGCTAGCCAGCGTTCTGCAGCGCTGCCTCGACCATTGCCAGCCGCGCGAGGGCTTCGTCTTTTCCGAGGCTGTAGAGGGTCTCGCCGAGGCTCGGTGAGGGCTGGCCTGCGGTTAGGGCTGCGCGGATGGGTGGGCCGACCTGACCGAAGCCGACGCCTTCTGCCTCGGCATAGGCTTGCATCGCGGCATTGAGGCCTTCTGCTGACCAATCGTCCTGGTCCATCAGCATCTCGCGCACTTTCGTCAGTGTACCGAGCGCTCCCTCTTTCTTGAGCGGCTTTGCGGATTTGCCCGTCACCTCGTAGGGCCGGGTCAGGAGAAGGAAGCCTGCCGCCGCTGGTGCGTCGGAGAGCTTCTTCATCCTTTCCTTCACGAAGGGTGCAGCGCGTTCGATCATCGCCCGTTGCTCAGCACTCGGAGCTGTCTCTAGGAACGGTGCCAGATGATCAGCTAAGGCATCGGCAGCAACGCTGCCCACATAATGCGCGTTCGTTGCCGCCAGCTTTTCCGGGTCGAGCCGCGCGGGGGCGTTGCCGATGCCCGACAGGTCAAACAGCTCCAACGCCCTGTCCTTCGGGATGATCTCCTCATCACCATGCGCCCAGCCGAGGCGCAGGAGGCCGTTCATGAGGCCTTCAGGCAGGAAGCCCTCGTCGCGATAGGCCTCCACACCCAGGGCGCCGTGGCGTTTGGAGAGCTTCTTCCCGTCGCTGCCGTGGATCAGGGGGATGTGCGCGAAGACGGGCACGTCCCAACCCAGCGCCTCATAAAGCTGCTGTTGCTTCGGCGCATTGTTCAGGTGGTCATCGCCGCGGATGATGTGGGTCACGCCCATGTCGTGGTCATCGGCCACCACGGCCAGCATGTAAGTCGGCGTGCCGTCCGAGCGCAGGATGACCATGTCGTCGGACGTCGCGTTCGGGAAGCGGACTTCGCCCTGAACCGCGTCGTGGACGACGGTCTCGCCCTCGATCGGAGCCTTGAAGCGGATGGAGTAGGGGCCTTCGCCCTCGCCGCCGTTGCGGTAGGGGCTGGTGAAGCGCGTGTTGTTGGCGCGCGCCTCTTCGCGGGCTTTGTCCAGCTCGTCGCCTTGCAGCCAGCACTTGAACGCCTTGCCCTCGGCGAGCAGCTGCTCGGCCACTTCAGCATGTCGGTCGACGCGAGAGAACTGGCTGATCGGCTCGCCGTCCCAGTCGAGGCCCAGCCAACTCAGGCCATCAAGAATGGCCTTCACGGCGTCCTCGTTATGGCGAGCGCGGTCAGTGTCTTCGATTCGCAAGAGGAACTTCGAACCTGTTGGCGCATTAGCTCCACGGGCATAGAGCCAATTGAACAGGGCCGTCCGCGCGCCGCCGATATGCAGATAACCCGTCGGCGAGGGGGCGAAACGGGTGACGATCGGCCTAGTTTCTTCTGTCATGGTCTCGTCTTCCTCCACGCTGGGTTTGAGAGCCGGGCGCTTAGGCGCAATGGCGCCTCCCGCCAAGCTGCGCCGTGCGTGGGTGCTGACGCGCCGCGTCGCGGA
The DNA here is from genome assembly GCA_039198765.1 of Pseudomonadota bacterium. Taxonomy (GTDB): domain Bacteria; phylum Pseudomonadota; class Alphaproteobacteria; order Caulobacterales; family Parvularculaceae; genus Parvularcula. Next base: position 40,142 of record JBCCTF010000002.1, on the reverse strand, counting down.
CCGCTGGGCGGGTCAGGAGGCGGGGCGTTTTATCGTTTTCGCGCCTTGGCTTTTGGCGGTGGGGATCCTGCTCTGGATGGCTGGGCCCCTGCGCCAGCCGTTGGCGGTGCTCATCGCCCCAGCTGGCGCAATGGCGGTTCTTTGGGGCGCTGCTGTCCGCGTCGATCGACCGGGGATCGTGCTTGCTGCGCGGGCACTCTTTTTCGTGATGGCAGGCGCAGCGCTGATCGCCGGGCGTACAGTGGTCCTGCGCGCGCCGGTGCTGCCCGACGGCTTGCCAGCCGGGGAGGTGACCGGGACGGTGGAGAGGCTGGAGCTGCGCGGCGATGACCAGCGCTTCACCATCCGTGTGGGGAGCATCGACGATGTTGACGCGCAAGCGCTTCCCCACCGTGTACGGATCGTCTGGCGCGGTGAGCCTGGTTTCGCGAAGATCGGTGACCGGATCAGTATGCGGGCGCAGCTCCGGCCGCCGCCTGGACCGGTCCTCCCCGGCGGCTACGATTTCTCTCGCCAGATGTACTATCTCGGCATCGGTGGCTCAGGCTTTGCCTACGAGGCTCCGCACGTCCTCGCAGTGGGGGATGGTGGTTGGCGCGGTCAGCTGGAGGTGCTTCGCGAGAACGTTGCTAACCGCGTACAAGGCCATCTTCCGGGTGCTGAAGGTGCTGTCGCTGCGGCGTTGATCACTGGCAAGAGGGAGCGCATCCCCTCGAACGTCGTTGATGCCTTGCGCGATGCTGGCCTCGCGCATTTGCTGGCTATATCGGGCCTGCACATGGGGTTGGTCTGCGGTTATATCTTCTGGACGGCGCGGTTCCTCTTCACCCGCAGCGAACGGCTCACTCTCCGCTATCCGGTCAAGAAATGGGCAGCCATCGTGGCTCTTATTGGGGGCGGCGTGTACCTCATGCTTTCCGGCGCCGCGTGGTCGGCGCAGCGGGCCTATATCATGGCTGCGGTTGTCTTCGGCGCGATCCTGTTCGATCGCCAAGGCCTCAGCTTACGGAACGTCGCGATCGCGGCCACCATCATCCTGCTGCTCAGGCCTGAGGCAGTGATGGCGCCAGGGTTTCAGATGTCCTTCGCCGCCGTGATCACGCTGATCGCCGCTTTCGGTGAAATTGAGAAACGTTATCCGCGTACGTCGGATCACGGCCTCCTCATCCGTGCATGGCGTTTCCTCTCTGGCCTCTCGCTGACAAGCCTGCTCGCAGGCTTTGCCACCGGGCCATTCGCGGCGTTCCATTTTGGGCGCATCGCGACGTTCGGATTGTTGGGTAACATGCTGGCTGTTCCTATCGTCACCCTCGGCGTGATGCCTGCGCTGGTGCTTGCGATGTTCCTGATGCCGATTGGGCTGGACGCCCCCGTGTTGGGCCTCGTTGGTGTTGGATTGCGCGTCGTCATCGGGATTGCTCAGTGGACGGCGTCACTCCCCGGCGCTGTCGGTCACGTAGCGCAGATGGCTCCCGCAGGGCTGCTCCTCGCCTGCGCGGGGATGCTGGCTCTCACACTCCTTTCAGCGCCGTGGCGTCTTGGCGGAGCGCTCCTTCTTCTCCTCGCCTTTCCGGTCAGCATCACCACAGACCGACCAGAGGTTTTTCTCAGCCGAGACCTGCGCAACATCGGCGTGGTTGAGGATGGTTCCCTGTCCCTGCTTCACGCGCGCCGGGACCGCTTCTTCGCAGAAGCCTGGCTCCAGGCTCTTGGCAGAGAGCAACAGATCCAAGGTCTGGCACAACTTACCTCCTGCCAAGATCAGCCGTGTACGGTCTTTTCAGGCGAGGTCGCTGTGATCTCTGGTAGGCACCATCTCGCGCGCGCTTGCAATCAAGCGAAGGTCGTCATCCTTCGCGCCCGCTCGATGCCTGGAGACAGCGCGCAATGTGCAGCACAGGTGATCGCTCTCGACGATCAAGGTGTGAGGGCGCCCACAGCGCTGTCGCGAGATGGCGGTGGGTGGCGTGTCGATACCGTTGAGGCGTTCGCTAAAGCGCTCTGAAGATCGGGATGTTGTTAGCCTCTGCGTAGGCGTGCATGGCGCTGCGAAAGGGTTGACCATCTTGCTCAGCAAGCAGACGATCCATCTCAAAGCGAAGAGCTGCCGCATCCACGTTGCGGACCATCTCCTTCAGCGGCAGCACCGCGCTCGCGGCGACGGACAATTTGGTGAAGCCGACACCGAGGAGAGCGAGAGCCATCAGGGGGTCGCCCGCCTGCTCCCCGCAATAGCTGATCGGCACGCCTGTGGGCGCCGCCTCATCAACGATGCGCTTGAGGAAGCTGACGAACGCGCGGCTCAAGTAGTCGTACCGCGCAGAGACCATCTCGCTTTCGCGATCGGCGGCGAAAAAGAATTGCGCAAGGTCGTTGCCGCCGACGGAAAGAAAGTCAGCATGCTGTGCAATGCGCTTCACAGCCCAAGCGGCGGCAGGGATTTCGATCATCGCGCCGACTTCCATGCGCTCAGGCACAGGATCGCCCGTCCGCTTAGTGCGCTCCAATTCTTTATCGATGATTTGGCGCGCCAGGATCATCTCTTCTGGTGAGGTGACAAGGGGTAGAAGAATGCTCAACGGCCTGCCAGCGGCACCGGTCATCAGTGCACGGATTTGCATACGAAGGAGGCCTTCGCGGTCTGTCGCGAGGCGGAGGCCACGCCAGCCCATGGCCGGGTTCGCCTCAATCGGGCCGTGCATGTAGTTCGCGCGTTTGTCTGACCCCAGGTCCGCCGTGCGGAACACGACGCGCGCGTCGCCTGCGGCTTCGAGGACGGTGGAGTAGGTCTCGGCCTGCTCTTTCACTGAGGGCAGTTCGCGGCCGACCAGGAACTGAAGCTCCGTGCGGAAAAGGCCGATGCCCGTGGCGCCGACTTCCTCCATCATGGGCATGTCGAGGGCGAGGCCAGCGTTCATCTCTATACTGATGTCTAGGCCGTCTTTGGTGACCGGCCGCTCGCCTTTTAGGCGCTGGAAGTGTTCCAGCTGCTCTGAGCGGACCCGCGCCTTTTCTTCGAAGTTCGAGACCGCCTCGCCAGAGGGGCGAAGGAAGACTTCGCCTGAAGCCCCGTCGACCAGGATGGGATCGTCTTCTTCAGCGGCATCGATAATGCCGACAAGACCGCTGACCATTGGTACACGGAGGGATCGCGCCACGACCGCCGCGTGGCTGTTGCCTGACGCCTCAGCGAGGACGAGGCCTGCGAGCTTTGAGCGGTCAAGTTCCAGGAGTTCGGCTGGACCCAGCGTCTCAGCGAGGACCACGGCGTTATCAGGGAGCGGGTGATCGTCACTCTCTCCCCGCAGTGTACGGAGCAAACGACGGGATAGATCGTCCAGATCGTGCATCCGCTCGCGCAGGTAAGGGTCCGACGCGGCGCGCATTTGCGCCCTGTTCTCCGCCTGCACCTGTTCAACAGCGGCTTCGGCGTTGAGGCCTGCGAGGATCTTCTCCTCAAGGCGACGAGCCCAGCCGCGGTCGTAGGCGAAGAGGCGATAGACCTCCAAAACCTCGCGGCTGATATGGCTGAGCGCACGGTCGCGCGCCATCATGTCGTCTACGGATTTTTGCAGCTCAACCAAGCCATCCTGCAGCCTACGCCGCTCCGCTGCGAGGTCGGTGGCGAAGATATCCCGTGTGGTCCGTTTCGGCGCAAGCAAATAGACCGTACCCTGAACAAGGCCAGGGACGATGCCTGTGCCGACAGCGTATTCAGGACTGTGAACCAGCTCCTCGACCTCGGCGACTTCGCGTTCGGTTAGGAACTTCTCAGAACTGATGATCTCTGCGAGAATGGTCGCCACCATTTGGGCGCCCTCAATCTCGTCCTCGCTATAGCCGAGAGGAGAGTTGTTCTGGATCGTCAAAATACCGATCGTTTTGCCTGAGCGGACAATCGGCACGCCGAGGAATGCGTTCAGCTTCTCCTCACCCGTCTCGGGACGGTAGGAGAAGTCAGGGTGCTGACTGGCGCGCTTGAGGTTCAGCGGCTTGCCCGTCCGTGCGACGAGGCCGACGAGGCCTTCGTCCCATTTCAGGCGCGTTTCGTGAACCGCGCCCTTGTCCAGGCCCTGGGTCGCGAACAGCTCCAGCATATCGTCCGCACGCCGCACATAAATAGAGCAGACATCGGCCACCATGTTCCGCGCAATGGCCGCGACGAGGTGATCGAGGCGTGTTTGCGCGTCGCTCTCCTCAGCCATCACCTCGCGCAGCTGCCTCAGCAGCACGCGGGCGTTGGGGGCCATGCGCGGTGATGATGCCATCGGCGCTACGCCTTCTCGCCCGACAGGCCGAACGCTTCGTGAAGCGCGCGGACCGCCAGCTCTGTGTACTCAGCAGAGATCAGTACACTGATCTTGATCTCGGACGTCGAGATGTTCTCGATGTTGATCTGCCGATCGGACAAGGTCTCAAACATCCGCGCGGCGACGCCTGCGTGGCTTTTCATCCCTATACCGATCACCGAAACCTTGGCGACGTTCTGGTTCGCGACCAGCTCGTCAAACCCAATCTCGCCTTTGGTCAGGGTCAGCTTCTCCATCGCGCGGGAGAGGTCTTTCTCGGAGAGAGTGAACGACATGTTGGCCTCTTGGCCGTGGCGCGCAGGGCTCTGCACGATCATGTCGATGTTCACGCCTGCCTCGGCGAGGAGGGTGAAGATGCGGGCGGAGCGCCCCGGTTTGTCAGGCACGCCGAGGAGGCTGATTTTGGCTTCGCCCACGGAGGGAACGACAGCGGTGACGACTTCTTGTTCCATAATGTCTTCCTCAGCGGTGATGAGGGTGCCTTCATCGGTGTCTTCGGGTTCCTGAAGCGAGGAGATCACGCGGATCGGCACGCCGTAGGCCATACCGAGGCCGACCGAGCGGGTCTGGAGAACCTTCGCGCCGACGGAGGCCATCTCCAGCATCTCTTCATAGGCAAGCGCCGTCCGCCGGGTGGCGGTGGGCACGATCCGCGGGTCCGTGGTGTAGACCCCATCCACATCCGTGTAGATATCGCAGCGCGCAGCGCCGAGAGCCGCTGCTAGAGCAACGGCAGTGGTGTCCGACCCGCCGCGGCCGAGGGTGGAGACGCGCTCGTCGGCAGTCACGCCCTGGAAGCCCGCCACAACGGCGACTTCGCCCTCGTCGAGGGCAGCGAGGAGGCGGTCTCGGTCGATGTTCGTGATTTTCGCTGCACCGTGGCTGGTGTCCGTTTCCATGCCCATTTGCCAGCCTTGGAAGCTGCGGGCCGGAACGCCTTTGGCTTTCAGGTTGAGGGCGAGAAGGCCCGCGGTCACTTGCTCCCCGCTTGCCACCACGGCGTCATAGTCCGGGTCGCGGCTGACGTCTTTCCCGGCGAGCTCTTCTGTCAGAGCGACCAGACGGTTGGTCTCGCCCGACATGGCAGAAACGGTCACGCAGACTTTGAAGCCCTTGATTTTCGCCGCCCGCACGTGCCGAGCCACCCGTGCGATCCGCTCAGGATCGCCCACCGAAGTGCCGCCGAACTTCATCACCAGGATATCCTCCCGGCGCTCGGCGAGCTTGAGGGGTGCGGAGCCGAGGCTCATGCGGCGGTCTCCTTACTGTGGGCAGCGTGGCGGGGTCGCCCGTCGTTAGCCGTGGCTTGCGCTGTCAGCAAGGTCCCGCGCGAGGCGCTTCAGACCCTCCTCAATCCCTGTCTTCGGCGTGAACCCGGGCAAGCCTTGTCCAACAGCACGCTTATCCTGCTCGAACCGTGCCAGCTGTTCTGGCGAAAGGGGAAAGGGCACCCGCAACGCGCGCGCCGCTTGGGATATGGCTTTCAGCGGGGTGAGGGGAAGGGGCAGGACGGCGGAGCTCGACTTACCGCTGGCTCGCAGCACCGCCCTGAAGAGGGCTTTCGCGGTGAGTGTATCTGGCCCACCCATCGCGTAGGTCCCTGGCGGCGTGGCCCGGTCGACCGCTGTCACGATAGCATCGGCGAGGTCTCGCACGAAGACCGGCTGCTGCATGGCTCTCCCTGAGCCTGGGCAGGGCAAGAAGCCCAACCGGCGTGCCGTGCTCATCAATTGGGAGAGGTTCTGGTCTGCGGTGTGGCCGTAGATCATCGTGGGCCTGAGGACGATGCGCCCCTCAGGGAGCGAAGCCTCCGCCTCGCGCAGGGCTTCGTAGACCGGGCTGGCGTCGTCCACGGCCACGTTGTTTGAGGAGAACAGGACGAGCCGCTCCACGCCTTCCTCGGCCATCCACGCTCCAGCAGGTGCTGAAGTGCTGAGGATCGGGCACAGGACGGCGGTGTCGTGACCCCTTGCGGCGGCGCGGACCGCGTCCTCTTCGGTGAGGTCGAGCTTGCTGATTCCGTCTGCTCGCCGCGGCCTCCGCGCGGTCGCCGTCACCTCGTGGCCACCGCGGCGCAGCGCATCGACGATGTCTGCGCCCAAGACCGACGATGCCCCCGACACCAGAACCTTCATGAGACACCACGCGCATTGGCACTCACTGCGTGAGGGCTTATCTGTTGCATGAACGCCGAGGAGTTCCGGGTATGAGCGCCACCACCATCGACGCAGATGAGGTCCAAAAATTCGAACGGATCGCGGCCGAGTGGTGGGATCCGCTGGGCAAGTTCAAGCCACTGCACAAGTTCAATCCGGTGCGCCTCGGGCTGATCCGCGATGCGCTCTGCGCGCACTTTGAGCGTGATCGCTTTGCGAGGGAACCACTGAAGGGTGTGCGTCTTTTGGACATCGGCTGCGGCGGTGGTTTGGTCTCTGAACCCATGGCACGGCTCGGTGCCGAGGTCGTTGGCATTGATGCGGCGGCAGGCAACGTCAAGACCGCTACGGTGCATGCGGAGCAATCGGGCCTCACAATCGACTATCGCAACACCAGTGCTGAGGATTTGCTGGCTTCCGGTGAGCCGCAGTTCGATGCGGTGCTGACGTTGGAGATTGTGGAACATGTGGCCGATGTTGAGCTGTTCCTGAAGACGGCTTCTGAATTGGTTAAGCCAGGCGGCGTGCTGATCCTCGCGACGTTGAACCGTACACTGAAGGCTGCTGCAACAGCGGTCTTTGCAGCGGAGTACATCCTCCGCTGGCTGCCCCGCGGCACGCACGACCCACGCAAGTTCGTGAAGCCGAGCGAAGCAAAACGGCACCTGGAAGCAGCAGGCCTTCAGCTCACGGATGAAAAAGGCCTGACGTACCTACCGCTGCTCGACAGCTGGCGCGCGGACAAAGACCTCTCCGTCAACTACATGCTCTTCGCCCAAAAACCGGTCTAACCGTCACTCCGGCCTACGAGCCGGGGCCCATCTGGGAAAAAGTGCGTGCCGAAGGCACACTCTTCATCCTGGATGGATCCCGGCTCGGGGGCCGGGATGACGCCCCGCCCTGTCATCCCGGGCGCGGAACGCGACCCGGGACCCAGACTGTGCTGGGGATGCAGACGGCAGTGAAGCTGACGTCTTCGTGCAGCGGCTCGAAAGGTCAACGTTTCACGTCGCCCTGCGAAAATGCTCCGTATGGGTCCCGGATCACCTTCGGTGTCCGGGATGACAGCGGAGGCTAGCGGCGTCCACCGCCGCCTCTTCCGCCGCGGGTTTGTCCGCCGGGGCCACCGCCTCCACCGCCACGCATGCCTTGCGGCTCAATGGTCTCGACAAACTCCGAACGCTGAAGAATGCCGTCGCGGTTCTTATCGGCACGGTCGAACATCGTCATCAGATAGCCGGTGAATTCGAACTCTGTGACTTCGCCATTGAGGTTCCGATCAAACGACCGCGTCGCGAGCGCGGTGTCGTTGGTGCCGAGATACCTGATGGCGAAGGCCTGAAACTCGATGGGTCGGAGAAGGCCGTTTTCGTCCGTGTCCGTCGAAGCGAAGATCTTCGGGACAGCGATTTCAACCTCGGCGCGGCTCGTCTCAGCATCACCGTTCGCATCCATTCCGGCAAAGAGGAGGCCCAGCGGCTGAGCGACCACCCGCGGCATCATCATTTGGCCACCCCCGCCGCGCGCTCCGCCTGGACCGCCGCCACCGCGAGGCGGCTCGTTCGAGCTGCAAGCTGTCAGGGCAAGGACCAGCGCCGCTGCGCTGGCGGCGTAAGAAATTCGGAACATGTGACGCGTCTCCACCGTCATGCGCCCCCGCACGGGTGGAGCTTAGCCAGCGAGAGACGACGAGATCACGTCGCAAAGTGTAACGCACGCCACTGTCATCCCGGGCGCGGAACGCGACCCGGGACCTAAACTGCGCCGGGGATGCGGACGGCAGCGAAGCTGACGTCTTCGTGCATTGGCTGGATGGACGACGTTTCACGTCGCCCTGCAAGAATGCTCCGTATGGGTCCCGGATCACCTTCGGTGTCCGGGATGACATAGCTGTCGAGTGAGGGTGTTCAGTGTGCGCACGATACCCTCAACCGAAATCGGAGATTTCGACCTCTCCCTAGGGAGAGGTTTCCGCGCGGCTTAGTTCTTCGGCGTGAAGAGTTTTGCCATTTGGTCGCTGCCGAATGGGAACACGATGGTGTTCGAGCGGTCGTTGGCGATCTCTTGCAGGGTGTTGAGGTAGCGCAGCTGCATGGAGCCGTCCTGTTGGGCAAGGACCTGGGCCGCCTCGGCAAGCTTGGCAGCCGCCTGCTGTTCACCCTCAGCGAGGATGACTTTCGCACGACGCTCACGCTCAGCTTCGGCCTGGCGAGCGATGGCGCGGATCATCGATCCGTCCACGTCAACGCGTTTGATCTCCACGTTGGCGACCTTGATGCCCCACGCCTCGGTCTGCTCGTCCAGGATGCCCTGAATGTCTTTGTTCAGACGATCGCGTTCTTGCAGCATCTCGTCGAGGTCGTGCTTACCCAGGACCGAACGCAAGGTGGTCTGCGCTAGCTGGCTGGTTGCTTCTTTGTAGTTCTCGACCTGAACGACCGCTTTCACCGCATCGATCACCCGGTAGTAGATGACGGCGTTTACGTTCACCGAGACGTTGTCGCGGGAGATAACGTCTTGGGGCGGAACATCGGCGACGAGGGTCCGCATATCGACCTTGCGCATGACCTGCACGGCAGGGATCAGCAGCACGAGGCCAGGGCCAGCGGCGCGGCGGCCGACTTTACCGAGGGTGAAGACAACGCCCCGCTCGTACTCTTTCAGGACCTTGATGATCGCCGTCAGAATGACGAACGCAAAGCCAATCAGAGGGACGATAAAGGTGAGGATGCTCATTGGACACTTCTCCGGGGAGGACTACGACGGACACGGACGGCCTGGCGGGCCGCAGCTTTTTTGACGACGAGGACGAGGCCATCGACTTCGATGACTTTGATGGCTTCGCCGGGTTGCAACGGGGTTTTCGATCGGGCGCGCCAACGCTCGCCATCGACGATGACCCAACCTTCGGTGCCTTCCCATTCCTCCACCCGGCCTGTGCGCGCCTTGATGGCTTCTCCGCCAATGAGCGGGCCGTGGGCGCGGGACTTGAGGAGCTCAAGAAGGAGGAGACCGAGGATCGAGCCGAGGATCACGATGATGCCGATGATCAGGCTCAGCGACACGCGGAATTCCTCAGGGAACAGATAATAGAGGCCGACACCGATGAGGGCGAGGCCAGCCACCCCGGCTATCCCCGCCGATGTCACGAAAGCCTCGAGTATCAACAACAGGACGCCCAGGCCCAGGATGGCGAGGAAGAGCCCGTTCTCCGGCAGCACCTGGAAGCTGTAGAAAGCGAGTAGGAGGCAGACGACGCCGAACGCGCCGGGGAAGATCGAGCCAGGGTTCCAGAGCTCGACCGTCAGACCCAGCGTGCCGAGCGAGAACAGGATCGCCGCAACGTTTGGATCAGCGAAGAAGCCGAGGATTTGCTCAAGCCGGCTCGGCTCAACCTCAACAACCGAAATGCCTTCGGTGCTGATCGTCTTTTCACCCGAAGCGACCTTCACCGTGCGGCCGTCGAGTTGTTCGATCAGGTCTGCGCGGTTTTCCGCGATGATCTCAATCACGCCCAGCTCCAGCGCTTCGGTGGAGGTAATGCTGGCCGACGGCGGGCGCACGGCTTTCTCGGCCCACTCGGCGTTCCGGCCGCGCAGCTCAGCGAGGCCTTTGATGTAGGCAACCGAGTCTTCGATGATCTTCCCGCGCATCGACGCCTCGTTGGAGATGTCCACGGGCTCACCGGTCTCTTCCGCGGGTTCGTCGGTGGTTTCTTCGTCTGACGCCTCATCGCCTTCTTCAGGCGCAGCGGGCTCCGGGAACACAGGCTCGCTGCCTCCGCCCCCGCCCAGCTCAATCGGGGTGGCTGAGCCTGTATTGGTGGCCGGTGCCATCGCCGAAATGTGCGCCGCATACATGATATAGAGGCCTGCGCTGGCCGAGCGGGCACCTTGCGGCGCGACGTAGGTCACGACCGGCGTGTCTGAGGCGAGGATCGACTGCACAATCGACTGCATAGAAGTCACGAGGCCGCCTGGCGTGTCGATTTCGACGATCACCACCTCATCCTGGCGCAGAGACGCTGCGCCGATCTCACGATCGAGGTAATTGGCAACCGTTGGCGTCACAGCGCCCTTCAGCTGCAAAACGGTGGCACGGCGCGTTGCGTCCTGTGCCTCAACCCATTGGCCGGTGAAGCCCAAAGCCCCCGCCGCGACCAGCAAAGCGCAGAGCGCCCTGTAAAACCAACGCATAAACTCTCCCCAGACAGAGGTTTCGCTATCACGATGTAGGGACGATGACGAGTGGTTAACAGATCACTTCACATGCGCTATGTTAACCACGAACGGGTGATCCAACGGCGGTCGCTCGAGCCGCGGGGGCATGATGCAGACGGGAGACACAGGTCTCAATCTGATCAAAGCGTACGAGGGTTTCTCGGCGACTCCGCGTCGTGACGAGCGCCGCGGCGATAGCTTTATCGTGGGCTACGGCCACCACACGGACACCCCTGCCAGCACGATTACCCAGCACGACGCGGATCTGATGCTCGCCAAGGACGTGGGTCCGATTGAGCAGCTGATCCGTGATACCGTGCGCACTCCGCTGAACCAGAACGAACATGACGCTTTGGTAAGCTTCGTCTTCAACATCGGCGCGGCGAATTTCAAACGCTCCACGGTCCTCGCGAAGCTCAATGAAGGCGACAAACTCGGCGCTGCTGAGGCCTTTGAGCGCTGGACCAAGGCGCGGGTCGATGGGAAGCTGATGAAGCTCGACGGCCTGGTGCGCAGGCGGGCGGCGGAGAAATCGCTGTTCCTGATGCCCACCGACGCTGAGCTGGTCATCCCCACCTCTGAGGTCGCGCCGGCGGACGAATGCGACGGCCAAGTGCTCGCTCCCGCAGAAGTGACCAACGCGCCGTTGGTGGATTTTGACAGCTACCGCCGCGACCGCGGGCGACAGCTGACGCCTGAAGAGATCGAAGGCCGGATGCAGGCGCTCTATGCGGCCAGCCATGCGCTGACCGGCGATCCGTCGAAGATGATCATCGCCAAGGCGGAAGAGCGTGAGGACATCGGCGTCACCGTCGGTGCGCTGCTTGCGTCAGTTTTGGCCCTGGCCATCACGGTGCTGGGCGGGGCAATGATGCTCGACGCCTACGCCCCCGCTCTTGCGGCGGATCTTGGAATCACAACCCATCTCTTGGGTCGGGTGGCAGGCGATCTGCCACTCTGGATCCTCTCGATTGGGCTCGGCCTTTGCTATTTCACGTTTTACATCGTCGCCAAGCGCGCCTCGCGTCATGCGATCAAGAAGTCCCGGGCTCGGGAAGTGGCGCGCGTCAACGGACGCTGAGCCTTCTTAGCGAACGGGTGTGGACCCTGGCGTGACGATCCACCTCATCAAACTCTCTGTCGGCTCCGAGCGGGTCGAAGATCTCGCCAATTGGCAGAAGACCGTGATCGCCCGGAACAAAGGCACGGCGCTGGAGGGCTACACCCACCACGTCACGCGCATGTTCCCGAAAAAGGCCGAAGACCTGCTCGCTGGAGGCTCGATCTTCTGGGTCATCGCCCGGCAGATCCAATGCCGCCAGTCGATCGTGGATATCCAAGAGGTCCAGACCGGAGACGGCAGAAAATGCTGCCTCATCCTCGATCCTGAGCTTGTGCGCGTGAACCCCACACCGCGCGGGCCGTTCCAGGGATGGCGCTATCTCAAAGCCGACGATGCCCCCGCTGACCTCAGCCATGGCGGCGGACCCGATGATCTGGCTATAAGAGCGGAATTGGCAGATTTGGGGCTGTTGTGATGGGGAATGACGGGGATAAGCGCCCGCCGAACGCAAAACAGGCAGGATTGGTGGCAGCTGGCGCTGCGGTGGTGGCCGCGGTCAGCGTGACCTTCATGGGTAAGGACCCGGTGCCCAACATCAGCGAACCGGTGAACGACACCCCTCCGGCGACGATCCGCACGCCCAACCCCGACGTGGTGGAAGTCAGCCTGGAGACCCAGGTTTGCGTCGATGGCCTCCTCGCCACGGACACAGGCTGCGCAGCGCTCAGCGATATTCAGACGGTGGGCCAGGGCCTGCTCAGCGAGCGGGCTTTGCCCTCGCAGCCGCTCCGCCTCGTGCACCCGACGGATACCGGGGTTGAGCCGAAGACGGTGGAAAGCTGCGCCATGTATGCGGAGCTGAAGCGTGAGGGTTGGGGCGGCATGTCCTCAGCCGACATGCGCCGCGAAGCGCGCTTCTACCGAGCCTGCGGTCTGCTTCGGCTCACCGAAAACGCTGACCCGATGCCCGTCGCGCCTGCGCTCAACCGCGATGTCATGCAGAGTCTCGACCGAGACACGCTCCCGACCTTCGGCGAAGTGCGTTTTGACGCCAGTGACGAGCTGACGAAAGAGGGCGAGCGGCCGGCGATCTGGGCCGTCGATGGCGACAGCTACATCTGCCGCATGGCGTACCTGGCCACAGCAGATTTCAACGCCGATGGTTCCGCTGATCATCTGATGGAATGGGCGCTCGCAGCGAAAGAAGGCTCCTTCCGCGAGACGGGCTTTGGCCTGATCGAGATGCGCCCAAGCGGGCGGACCACTTTCAGCGTGATCGATCCGTTTGCAGGGTAGGGGTTGTCCTGGGCAGGAGGTTGGCGCTTGACGGTTGGGCTTCTTGGCTCAGCATCGGTCCCCTAAGCTTTCTCTATGGCGCAAATCACATCGCTTTATGTGTACAAGGTCGTCGGGCAGGCCAGTGAGGGTGTCGAGACAGATGATCTTGTGGCGTCCCTGGGGCTCGACCTTGAGGGGCCTGTCGATGCGTCTGAGATGGTGAACTCGGACGACTATTATCGCTTTTTTGCGGCGCTTTCTGAACGGGACCCGGACGGCCTGCGGCTCCCCCTGCGGATCGGCGCGGCGATGCGCAGCGATGAGTATGGTGCGTTTGGTCTTGCCTGGAAATCGGCGCCTGATCTTCGTGGCTCGTTCGTGAGGTCCGAGCGGTACGGACATGTGCTCGGCAGCGCTGAGACTTACTCTATGGAGCACACAGCCGATGGCGTGTTCTTCAGCCTGGACAAGGCTGGCGACGGAAGTCTCGGCATGGTGCTGTCCAATGAGGCCAGCATGGCGGCGGTTGTGACCATCAGCCAGGAGGTCGCCACCGCACCGTTCATTCCGAAGGGTATCTTCTTCAAGCACGCCCCGCGGGGCGATACCTCAGTCTACGACGCGCATTTCGGCTACCCCGTTCACTTCGAAACGGAGCGCGATGCTGTCCTTGTCACCGAGGACACGCTGTCCGTGCCCAATAAGCTGGGCGATGAGACCATTGCGCGCTTCTTCGACCGGCACTTGGCCGCAGAGCTCGCCGCGATGGTCGACGATAGCGGCCTCGAACAGCGGGTCCGGCTGGCTGTGGCCCAATCTCTCAGTGAAGGCGTTCCGGCGATCACTGATATCGCCAGTCAACTCGGTATGAGTGGCCGAACCCTGCAACGCCGCCTCTCTGACAAGGGCACGTCGTTCCAGGGCCTCGTGGACTTGGCGCGGCGAGCCCTCGCAGAAGCGCTCCTTCAGGACACCGATTATAGCCTTGCTGAAGTCGCCTTCCTGACCGGGTTTGCTGAACAAAGCGGCTTCACCCGCGCCTTCAAACGCTGGGCTGGTCAGACGCCAAGATCGTACAGGCTGGGCAGCAGCAAAGCCTGACGCCGGTTTGGCGCGATGTGCCAAAACCTTGGCGCCCGGAGGCAAGAGGGGCCTGCCCGACTTTCGTATCCATCGTCTTGCAACATCACAAAGGAGCAAGTCGATGAACTTCCAACGCAAAGCTAAGCCCCTCACCCTGATCATTGGCGGCACTGGCAAGACCGGGCGCCGTGTGGCCGACCGATTGAGCGCTATGGGCAAAGACGTCCGTATCGGTTCAAGGTCTGCCGTCCCTGGTTTCGACTGGGACAACGAGGCCAGCTGGGACGCCGCTCTGGAAGGTGTTTCGGCGGTCTATATCACCTACTCTCCCGACCTTGCATTCCCGGGCGCGACAGATGCCATCCAGGCCTTTGTCACCAAGGCCAAGAAGGCAGGCGTCAAGCGCGTGGTCCTGCTTTCAGGCCGCGGCGAAGAAGAGGCCCAGGCCTCTGAACGCACCGTCCAGGCGTCTGGCATGGAGTGGACCATTGTAAGGTCAAGCTGGTTCAACCAGAACTTCTCCGAAGGCGCGTTCGTGGAGGTGGTGCTGAACGGCGCGATCACCTTGCCTGCTGGCGATACGCCTGAGCCCTTCGTTGATGTCGACGATATCGCCGACGTGGCCGTGGCCGCGCTCACCGAAGATCACCACGCGGGTGAGATTTACGAGGTCACCGGTCCGCGGCTGATGACCCTCGCGGATGTGGCGGCCGATATCTCAGAGGCAATTGGCCGTGAGGTCCGCTATGTCGATGTGCCCCATGAGGGCTTCATGGCTGAGATCGAAGCTTCCGGCGCGCCGAAAGAGGTCGCCTGGATGCTCGACTATCTCTTCGCCACGGTTCTCGATGGACGGAACGCCAGCCTGACTGATGGTGTTACCCGTGCGCTTGGCCGCCCGCCCAAGGACTTCGCCGCCTTTGCCCGCGATGTGGCGCTGAGTGGTGTGTGGGAGCGTGCAGCATGAGGCAGCTTCTCGCAGACCTCTTGATGGCCGCGGTCGATGCCATGTTGGTGGATCTGACCGCAGTTATCGCTGCAGACTCGATCAGTGGAGCCAATCCAATGAGCTATGACTGGACCGTCTATCTCTCGCTTTTCCTTGCCCTCTGGAGCGCCGTTGTTGGCGGGGTTTTCTCCGCGTTCTCTGAGTTCATCATGCGTGCACTGTTGCGTGCAGAACCCGCGGGCGGGATCGAGGCGATGCAACACATCAACCGCACCGTTTTGCGATCGCAGTTTGTGGCGGGCATCCTGGTGATCGCGCCCATTTCGGTTGCGATTGGCGTCTATGCCGCTGGCAACGTGGAAGGGGCCGCCAGAATGGCTCTGATCGCCGCGCCGCTCGTTTACGTGCCGTCGGTGTTTCTGATGACCCTGTTCGGCAATGTGCCGATGAACAATCGGCTGGCGCGCCTTGATTACCGCTCTTTGGAAGCTGAGGAGTACTGGCAGACTTACGGGCGGGGCTGGACACGCCTCAACCATGTGCGGACCTTTGGCAGCGTCCTGACCGCAGGCCTCTACCTGATCGCCGCGATCAGTTTGGTTGCCTAGAAGCACAGTGAGCCAAAGCATCCGGACTTTCGAAAAGTCAGGCGCTCGGTCAAGAAAAAAGGCGACCCATGTCAGGCCGCCTTTTGCACTTCCCCGAAATTTGTCTTGGTGCTGACGACCTTAGCGGAGGTTGCCTTTGCCTGCGCGCCAGCGACCTTGCAGAGCAGCCCGACTGCGGCTTTTTCAGTTGGCTTTGTGTTGTCCTGGGGAGCGGGTGGAGCGCCTATTGCTTCTCGCTTTCGTTGATCAACACTGCGGATTAGCCAGCGCTGATCCGCAGTGTCGTGGCAATGGTTTAGAATTTGCCGTTGTCGTGGACCGCGTCTTCGGGGATTTGAGAGACGACATCCCAATGCTCGACAATCAATCCGTCCTCGACGCGCCAAAGATCGAAAAAGGCCCATGGCTTCCCGCTCACGATGGCATCTGAGGCAACGAATACGAAATCCCCTTCAGCAACAACGATTTGCGGCTCAAACTTGGTAATCACAAATCCCTGATCTTCCCAGGCCTGGGTGCCCTCAAACAAACCATCGATGCCGTCTTTCAGGTTCGGATTGTGCTGCATGTAGACTTGCGAATACTGCGATGCTTTCTCTGGGGCTGCTCGGCCCAACACGTCGCGTACGAAACCCAAAACAAGCTTTTTGTTTTCCTCGGTTTTGTCGAGATCCGTGATCTCCGTCGCGCCATCGGTCATGCCACGGCCAGAAGCGGTGACGTCGGGAATGGGTTGCAAGTTATCCCAGTGTTCGGCGACCAATCCGTCTTCGACACGAAACACATCGAATGCAGCAAGCTTCGGCGCGCCGAAAGAACTCGCGTTGTCGAACGTGCTGTGCAGGACGACCATGTCGCCTTCTGCGATCACCCGATGTGTTGTGATGGCCATCCCCGACTGTTCGACGAGCGGAATCAGAGCGACCAACCCCTCCGCTCCGGTCTGAACTTGGGGGTTGTGCTGAATATAATCCGGGGTGACGAGTTCACGCGCGGCTTCCGGGTCGTGATCGACAAAGGCTGCTGTGAACAGCGCTAAAACGATTTCCTTAGGAGACATGGTTCTACCCTCTTTCGGTATGCTCGAGGGATATAGTAGCCTTTTGATACCAGGGTGCAATTACGTACTTTCAACGTACCTGGTAGGGCTCACGATACTGCTCTGGATGCCAGTTTCTTGCTTCTGAAGCGACGATCGCGTAGCTCCTGCCTGATGAAATTCACGTACTAAGGATTGAAATGCTACCTGTAGGCGTTACCAGCAAAGAAGAAGCTTCCGACTGCTGCATCCGTTCTGTGCTGTCCAACGTGACAGGCAAATGGCGGATGATCATTATTCTCGCGCTGGAAGATGAACCGAAGCGCTTCGGTGATCTCAAACGGTGCATTGGAGACATCACGCAGAGTGTGCTGACCGAAAACCTTCGAGGCTTGCAGCGCGATGGATACCTAACACGAACGGTTGATCCGGGCCCGCCGGTTGCGGTTTCCTATGAGCTGACGCCGCTGGGGCAGAGCCTTCTGAAGATGCTCAAGCCGCTCGTTTTTTGGTCGCACGAACAGATGGATACGGTCCGGCAATTCCGTATGGAGTTTGATCGGTCGAAGGGCAGCTGACCACAGATCACACCAGACACCGCGGCAACGAAGGGGGCCATTGTTAGGCTGCCTTTTGCGCTTCACCGACATTTCTCTTGGTACCGATGATCTTGGCGGAGGTGGCCTTTTCCTGCGCCGGCGGCTTTGCGGACTGCTTCTAGCGGCCGGACGACTCTCACCGTTATCGATCCGTTTGTCGGGTAGGGGCCATTATCAGGTCGGCACAGCTGAGCTTCGGCCCTGTTCGGTCAGCCGATACCAGAAGCGGGCACCTACCGGATCGCCTGCAGCTGGTCCCACAGATCGGTTGGCGGCGCATCTTTCATCATCCCTGCCACCATCTCGACGAAGCCAGGATTGAAGTAGCCCTGGCAGAGAGTCCAGAGCGCCTGGCTTCGCTCCGTGCCCAGCACAAAGTAAATCACGCCGCGATAAGTCTCCCAAGACTCCTTGGTGATCGCGCCATTCTGGTATTGCAGCCATTCATACTCACGCGCCCGCATCTGACCGATCATCCAGAAAAGCAGTTTCGTCTTCTCCTCTAGGCTTGGAGGTTCCGTCTGCGAGAAGATCCGGCCGAGCTCGGGAAAATCTACAAACTTGTAGACGCCAGTCTGATCGTAGGTGAGCTGCGCCTGGCGGCTCTCGGACCGCATTTGCTCCGCACCCTGTTGAACCTGCAGAGCGAGGTAAATGAGGGTCGCGGCAACGACAATGGCCCCGATAATTTGCGCAATGAGGGCGGCCTGTTCGAGAGTCATGGTCGCATCTCCTGCGCGTTTCCCAATGTCTTAAAGCTCTAGGATGCCAATCGCCATCGAAAAGTCCGACTACGATGATCTCAACGAGAGTTCGAGCTTTGCGACGTCCGCTTCTGGTGGACTCCCGTCGTGTCGATATCGCTTGGCCTAACCAAGAAAAAAGGCGGCCCCTAGCAGGCCGCCTTTTGCGCTTCCCCGGAATTTGTCTTGGTGCTGACGACCTTAGCGGAGGTTGCCTTTGCCTGCGCCAGCGGCCTTGCGAACCGGCTCTAGCGGCTCGACTGAGGCTTTTTCAGCGGGCTTGGTGTTGTCCTGGGGAGCGGGTGCAGCGCCGGTGGCTTCGCGCAACTTGGCTTCACGCTCCCGCGGGACGTTTCCCGCTGGCTTTTCTTCCGTTGCCGGACGATCCTGACCCAGAGGATTGTCCGAGTGGCGGCAAGAGCCGTCAAAGCGGGCACCCGCTTCGATCATCAGTGCCGTGTGCAGAATATCGCCGTCGACCCGTGCGCTGGAGGTCAGCTCAACGCGCGTGGCGCGGATCTGGCCCGACACGGTGCCAGCGATTTTGACTTTTTCAGCGACCACTTCGCCGCGAACCGACGCGCCTTCGCCGATGACAATGCCTTTGGCATGGATGTCGCCGTCGATTTCGCCGTCGAACTGGACTTCACCTTCCGAGCGAATTTCGCCCTTGATGACCATGTCCGCGCTGATCAGCGACGGTACACCGAAGGGTGCAGGGCGAGCCGACTTTTGACGCTGGGCGTCTTGACGACGACCGTTTTTAGAATCCGACAACACTGCTTCCCCTCCGAACGCATCGGGTTGCTCACTATCAGTGTTGTTATCACGCTTAGCTTTCGAAAACATAACGACCCGCCTCGATGAACCTTTCTGGATCGACCTGACGCCCCCGGTAAAGAACTTCGTAATGAAGATGGGTACCAGTCGACCGACCTGTACTGCCCATGAGTCCAATGACATCATTGACGTCTACGGTTCTACCAACACGAGTTTTAATGGAGTTCAAATGCGCGTAGCGCGTTCTGAATCCATTACCGTGATCAATTTCAACAATTTTGCCAAAAGTGCCCCACGTCCCAGCGCGCACAACGCGGCCTGGCGCGGTTGCAACGATCGGCGTGTTCCGAGCGGCTGAGAAATCGAGCCCATTATGCCTAGCTTTGCGCGTCCTCTTGAAAGGATCGCGACGAATTCCGTACCCGGACGTTTGACGGTGAGGTTTGATCACCGGGTTCGCCAAAGGCACGCGGCGCACCGTCTTTGCCAAAGCTGACAATTCATTCATGCGCTGCTGAACGCGCGCTGCCGTCTCGAAATAGGTGGTCAGCTCGAGCGGTTCGCCATCATCCACGGGGATGAAGGGGCCGCCTTGGCCTATGAACGCTGTGTCCGATGGATCGGGATCAAGTTCGCCCGCTGCGTCAGCAACGGCCTGCGCCAGAACCATAACGTTGAAGCTCTCATCGCGCTTCAGTCGAAGGCGAGAGCCTGCGCCGGTGTGGATCAGGATACGATCAAGCTCGCGCACTGAGCGCGTCAGAGATTCTTCCAAACCCGCGAGCAGCACAACCTGGCGGGCCGACAATTGCGCTGTTTTCATCCGCATGTCGGAGAGGATCTCATTCTCGATGCCGTCGGCGAACTCTTGATCGATAACGTTCTCGAGCGCTTCTTTGCGCAGAGCAGAGACCCGCGACTGGCGCGGCGTCGGCTCACGACCGACAGGGTCGACCATCACGCGGTTCGTGCCGCGCAGTTGACGGCCACCAGGAGCACCGGCAGCGGAGAGCGCTTCGGACAGCGCGTTCACCTGGCCATCGAGGCTGCTCTTGTTCTCAACGAGCGAGCGAAGAGCGTCGTGCTGGCGTTGAAGGTTGCCGAGCGACGCTTCGAATTCGCGGCTGTAAATCGAGTTCAGGGACGCGACTTCTTCGTAAGCGCGGTCAGAATTCTGCAGGCGGCGACGGTAAGCGGCTTGCTCATCGCGGCGCTGCTCGTCCTTGGCAACGATGATCTGCTCTTTGAAGACCACATTGACCGACGAGTAGGCGACCCAAAGGAGCGCGCCAAAGAGGATCGACGCGAACACAACCTGCGTCCGCGAGCTGAGTTTGATGAAGTGAACAACGCCCTCAGAGCGATGGTAGATCTGCCGCTCTCGGAAAAAATGCCCAAGCGCGCGACCCATTGAACCCCTGTCTTTGCTCATCAAGATCCCTGTTCGCGTGCCCTGTCATCGAGACAACCAGAGCGCGGCCCAACCCCTCCGTGACACTACCACAGACTTAGCGGCATGCAACGGAACTTAAGCGGTGCGCCTCCACAAAATGTTAAGGCAGGGTGGACCTGTCGGAGTCAGAGCGGGACGGCGCCTTCGTACCAGTCCTGGGGCAGCTCTGCCTGCTCCCGCGCCCAGACGTTGAACGGCGGCTTAGGCCCTGAAGGGAAGTGCTTCTCGACCAGCTGGAGGAAGGCAGCTTCGGGGTCCTCGCCAGCGAGCGTAGTGAACCAGCGCACCCCGGTTCGGACATGCCCAATCTCGTCATTGTAGATGCGCGTCAGCACCTGCGCCGACCCTTCGTCGCCAACACTGTTCAGTTTTTCGATGATGCCTGGGGTCACATCGAGACCACGGGCCTCCAGGATCATCGGCGCAATGGCGAGCCGCGCCAGGAGGTCGCCGGACGTGGACTGCGCAGCATTCCAAAGGCCGTCGTGGGCGGGGAAGTCACCGTAGGTGGCATCGAGGCTGGCGAGGCGTTCGCTCAGCAACCTGAAATGCAGGCCCTCTTCGCCAGCGACCTGAATCCAGTCGCTGACAAAGGCGGCACGATGGTCGTCGGAAACCTCACAAGCGAACCGCAGGGCCATGTCCGCCGCCAGATCGACGGCATTCAGTTCGATGTGCGCCAGCGCATGGAGAAGGGCCGCGCGTCCATGCGGTGAACCGATGCCTCTGCGCGGGACGTTCTGTGGCGGAACCAGCTCAGGCTTGATGGGCCGAGCTGGCCTCGCGGGCGGTGTCTTTTGAGGCGCAACGCTGAGGTCGAACCCTTCGCGCGCAGCCAGCACCGCCTCTGCCCGAGCGGCCTTCGCCGACGCATCGCCTTCCTTAAGAATGGCGAGCAAGGCTTGATCCCAGCGCTCGGGCAGCGGCTGCATGCTTTAGAGGTCCTGCACCGCGGCGAGGACGGTCTCAACATGCTTAGGCACCCGGACCTTGCGCCAGACGTGGCGGACCACGCCTTTGCCGTCGATGACGAAGGTGGAGCGGTCGATGCCCATATACTTCTTGCCGTACATGCTTTTCTCGACCCACGAGCCATACGCCTCGATCATCTCGCCGTTCTCATCGGACGCCAGCGGCACCGTCAGCTCATGCTTCGCGCGGAATTTGGCGTGCTTTTCGACGCTGTCCTTCGAGATGCCCAGCACCGTTGCGCCTGCCGCCTCAAAATCGCCCAAAGCCTCCGAGAAGCCGATCGCTTCTTTGGTGCAGCCTGAGGTGTCGTCCTTGGGGTAGAAGTAGAGGACCAGCGTCTTGCCTTTAAAGTCGGACAGCTTCACCTCGCCATCTTCGCTGGGCAGCTTAAAGTTCGGGGCCTTATCGCCTTCGGCAACCATAAGGAGTCTCCTTGCATGGGGTTTGTTAGGTGCCAGGCGCCTAGCCAAAGGTCAGGCTTGCCGTCCATTGGGACAGGGCGTCTTCTTGCTCCTGCGGGCCGCATCTTCTTAGGTATGAAGTGACCCGGGTGGAGTGCTGTGCGCCAAACGATCGACGAAGACCCTAAGCAGGATCAGGCCGAGGCGCCTGAACTGCCGACGCGGCGGCGTTTTTCCGCTGCGGGCTTCGCGGCGGCATGCGCGGCGATAAGTCTCTCCGTTGTTTGCGCCCTCGGCGGCCTTTTGTTCAGCGGTGGCCTGCCGGTTGGTGCCGTCGCTCCGGCGCTTGAACATCTGATCGCGCAGAAAACCGGCGGCGAGGCGAAACTGCATGGTCTGCGTGCCCGGGTGCATGATGGTGAGCTCGATTTGACAGCGAGCAGTGTGGTCCTGGCCAGCGACTATCGCGCGACGATGACCGATGTTGATTTGGGCCTGAAGTTTGAGAATTTGCTGCGCCGCGATGTGAAGATCGGCACACTGACAGTTAGGCGGATTGACGCGACGGTACCCCAGGTTACGCCGTCTTCGAGCGAGGGTGGTCTCGCGTTCGAGCAGGTGCTCAGCGCGATTTCTCGCGGTGCCGGGGCGGTGTCGCTGCCCAACGTCAACGTGACGTATGTCAGTGATGACGATCTCGCGCTGACGGGTGCTTCGGTTAAAGCCGGGCCGGTGGACGACGGCTACTCGATCAGCGCGTCCTTGCCGTTTGAAGTCAGCGGTATACGGACGGCTGCTGCCCTCGACGTGATGGCACGCCCCGGCGGGATCACGGATATTCAGTTGACCTCCGATGGTGCGCCGATTCAGCCGCTCCTCGGCCTCGCTGGTATCGATGCGGTTCGTCTCGACACGAACTTTAAGGGCCAGGTGGTGCTCAGCGTCGATGCCGCCGGCGCGCCTGTGGGCGGCGCCTTCGACGTGCGCCTTCGCCCGGGGAGCGGGCAGGTGGGTGAGGTCCCATTTGAGTTCGGCACCAACACACTTCGCGCAAGTTTCGACGGCATTGCGCCCCGGTTCACCATCTCCAACCTGACCTATGACATTGCTAAGAACCGCGGGAAGTTGGTGGGCAAGGTGGCGGTCGATAACATCCTGACGCCTGCGGAGCTTCTCCTCGACTTCGATGTCGAGGGTGAGAATGTCCGTGTGGACCTTGGTGCGATCCTTGATGCGCCCATCGATATTGCCACCATGCGCGCGCAAGGCGACTTCGACGCGGCGGAGCGGCGGATCCACTTCGACCGAATCCTAACGAGCTTCTTTGGAAGCACAGCAGACGGATCATTGACACTGACTTTCCCGCCTGGGTTTGCTGGCAATCCTCGGATTGAGTCCGACGCTGTTCTGCCGGGCCCTCTCACGCCGCAGCAGGTTCTCGCAGGTTGGCCAACAGTGCTGGCTGGTGAGGCGCGTCAATGGGTCGTCGACAATATGAAAGTCGGTGTGCTGACGGATCTTCGGTATACATCGGATATTCCAATGCTGGCGATCCAGCCTGAAAGTGGACTCGCCGATGACACGATGCGTTTCACATTCAACGCATCGGACGCCACCGTCCGCTATGTTGAGGATATGCCTCCCGTTCAGGATCTGACGGCAAGTGCCCTCGTCACAGGGAACAGTTTCTCCGTGACGGCGGAGAGCGGCGTCATTTCTGGCGTGAAGGTGGCGGGCGGGAAGCTCAGTATGCCCGCATTCTATCCGCCGGGTCAGGACGCCAACTTCACTGCCACTCTCGTCGGTCAGATCCCAACCGTGCTCGCGGCATTGGAAGAAGCGGGCCTTGTTGAGTTCGACCCTGCTGGATATCAGCCGGGTGACTTCTCCGGCCAAGGAAGGTTCGATCTTTCCGTGACTTGGCCTCTCGAGGCTGAGATTGACGAGGATGATGTTCGCGTCGTCGGAGATGGTTCCTTCGCCTACGGAGGGATCGACAACGTCCTCCCCGGAATTGACGCAATGGAAGCTGAAGGCAGAGTTCAGCTCACGCCAACGAAGCTCATTGTGCGCGGCACGGGTGAGGCGGCCTCGGCCCCTGCGGTGTTCGAATGGCGCCAGGAATTGTTCGGGGATCAGCGTGCTGATCTTTCTGTCAGCGCAGAGCTTGATACGGTCGCGGCAGACATGGCGGGCGTCCCGCTGCGTGAGTTTTTCAAAGGTGTCGTCAGTACACAGATATATACGCAAGACTTGAGACCTGGCGCTCCCCTAGCGATCACAGGTGACTTGACCAACGCCGAGGTGGACATCCCCGCGTTGGGTTTGAACAAGCCGGCAGGGCTCGAAGGCTTCTTTGAGACCGTCGCGGCGATACCCGAGCCGCAGGGTTCGGGTGATGGAACGGACCTGATCAGCCTTTCGACGCTGAAGCTCTCCGCGCCGACATTCAACATTGAGGGCAGCGGCGTCTTCACCCAGGACGGCGGCGTCGTACGGCTGGAGCTACCGCGGTTCTTCATCGAGGATCGGGCAGACCTGTCGTTTCGTCTGATCACGGAGGAACGCCAGGTCGACTTCAGCCTTGTTGGCCGCCATGCTGACGCTATTCCCATGCTCGATGAATTCTTCGAGGAGGCCGATCCCGGCGGCCGTTTGCCGGGGCGCGCTAAGGTGGACATCGATCTCGAGCGCGTGTCCCTCCGCAACGGTATTGATCTGCGTACGGTGAAAGCGCGTGGGCGTCACAACGGCAAAGACTTTGATGAGTTCATGCTGACCTCCGACTTTGGCGCTGATGAGCAACTGAGCATCACGCTCGACCGTCCGCTGACGGAGAAAATTGGCTACGTTGAGATCGAGGCGACGGACTTCGGCACCCTCGCAGCAGGGGTTTTTGGCATTGGTTCCGTCACCGGCGCCGCAGGCTCGATCAAAGGCACGGCTCTTGCCGAGGGCGGATTCTCAGGCCGGTTTGAGACGGGTCAGCTCATCGTTCGTGAGGCGCCGACGCTTGCTCGGCTTCTCTCCATCGGCTCACTTGATGGCCTGAGTGACCTTCTGAACGGTGAGGGCATCCGGTTTGATAAGCTGGAAGGTGATGTCTGGATGCGCGAAGGGGTGATGGGCTTCTCCGACGCCAAGCTTGTCGGCTCGTCCCTCGGTATCTCGGCCAATGGCGAGGTCGATCTGGCCAATGGGACGATCAACATTCGCGGGGCGATTGCCCCCGCCTATGCTGTGAACTCCGTGCTCGGAGCATTGCCAGGGATAGGTCGGCTGTTCGTCAGCCGCGAGGGAGAGGGCGTGCTCGCGTTCGCCTATTCCCTGACAGGGCCGATTGATGAACCGACGATCAGTGTGAACACGCTCACGGCGCTCACGCCAGGCATTCTGCGCCGGGTATTCGAGCCTGTGGAGGACCCGACGGCGGGCACACGCGAAGCTTTGGATCAGGCGATTGCCGAGGCCCTTGACCCCGATAACCAGCCGCAGAAGCGCTAAGCGCGATATTGTCCGGCGGCCCAGGGCGCGCTAGCGCAGGCGTCTGGTTTTAAGGCGCCTTCGGTTTGAACACTGCTCAATCAACCTCGCGGTGGAACGCGCGCACCATGTGGTCCGCGGGGCTTTCGGTGCTGTTCGTCTTAGCGGTGCTGTTTTTGCTGCTGTTCGGGCGCGGGTTCGTGGATTTGGACCGCGACGGCATCGACGCCTTCCTGACCGCCGCCAAAGAAAGCCCCTGGGGCTTCCTGGCTGTAGCGCTGCTCTACACCGCCCTCGCCCTGACAGGGTTCCCGCAGGCTTTGCTGTTCGCGGGCACTGCAGCGGTCTTCGGCGGGCCGCTCGGGGCGCTGTATTCCTGGATGGCGACGATGATTTCGTCGGCGGTCACGTTTGCCCTAGGACGCATCTTCGGCGGGTTCTGGGTGAAGCGGATTTCCGCCGACCGGGCCCAGGCCATTGTCCGGGTGATGCAGAACCGCGGCGTGCTTGCCTCGATGATCGTTAGATGGACACCCTCCGCGCCTTTCATCGTGGTGAACGCCATCTGCGGCTCATCAGGCATGAAATATTGGAAATTTGCGACGGGCACGGGCTTGGGGATCATGCCCAAAATCGCGATCATCGCCTTCTTCACCGATCAGATCGACGAAGCCGCGCGTTTCCTGACGTCTGGGGACCCAAAAGCCCTCATCACCCTAGGGATTCTCGCCGTTCTTTGGGTGCTTTTTATCTTGGGATGCCGGGTCCTTTACCAGCGTTTGAAGGGAAGTGACTTCGCTGGTCTCGCGCCGCAAACTGCGATACCGGAGGAAACATCGGTGAAAAGTAGCGAGTCGGCGCAAAAGCCTTAATCCGAAATCAAAGGCTGTGTGATCTGTTCTCACGCAGAAACATGCTGAAGGCGTGTCTCTCGCCGTTGAGGGACGCTCCAAGGCTCGAGATTGGAAACAGGACCTATGCTCTCCGCATTGTTTGGTATTTTGTCCGCGGATATGGCGATCGACCTCGGGACAGCGAACACGCTGGTCTATGTCCGAGGCCGCGGAATTGTTTTGAACGAGCCTTCCGTGGTGGCGATTGAGACCCGTTCGGGCCGCAAGATCGTCAAAGCTGTCGGCAACGAAGCGAAAGAGATGCTGGGCCGGACCCCTGGCGCGATCGAGGCCATCCGCCCGATGCGCGACGGTGTGATCGCCGACTTTGAAGTCGCTGAGGCGATGATCAAACACTTCATCCGCAAGGTGCATAACCGCCGCTCGTTCGCGAGCCCGTGGATTGTGATCTGCGTGCCCTCCGGCGCCACCGCTGTTGAGCGTCGCGCCATTCAAGAGAGCGCATTGTCCGCTGGCGCACGCCGTGTGGACCTGATCGAAGAGCCTATGGCGGCTGCGTACGGTGCCAACCTTCCTGTGGCTGAGCCTACCGGCTCGATGGTCGTCGACATCGGCGGCGGCACGACGGAAGTCGCTGTCCTTAGCCTCGCCGGCATCGTCTACAGCCGCTCGGTCCGCGTGGGCGGCGACAAGATGGACGAAGCCATCGTCAGCTACATTCGCCGCGAGTTTAACCTGCTGATCGGCGAAAGCTCCGCCGAGCGGATCAAGAAAGAGGTCGGCGCTGCGACCGTTGATGATGAGAGCAGCAAGACCGTCATCCACATCAAAGGCCGCGACCTGATGCACGGCGTGCCGAAAGAGGTGAAAATCTCCGCGGCGCAGATCCATGAAGCTCTGAAAGAGCCTGTCCAGCAGATCGTTGAGGCCGTGAAGGTTGCTCTCGAAGCGACCCCGCCTGAGCTGGCTGCCGATATCGTCGATACGGGCATCATGCTCACCGGCGGCGGCGCGCTTTTGACGAGCCTCGACAAACTTCTTCGCGAAGAGACCGGCTTGCCAGTGTCGATCGCAGAGGATCCGCTTTCCTGTGTGGCTTTGGGGACGGGCGCTGCGCTCGAGAACAACCGCGCGATGCGGACGGCGCTGAGTTCAGCCGTCTAGTCGCACCGGTTCGGGCTCTGGTGGGGCCCCCAAAAGGCATTCGGGACATTCACTGTCCGAATCTCTCGGCTCAGCGTAAGCTGTGCGCGTGATACCGGGCAGAAGCTTGGGAGATGAGCGCTGATGCAGTCAGCACTGTTCAGCAAACTGAGCCGATCAGGCCTTCGCGAGGCGGAGCGTCCGCCTGCGAACCTGCTCGTCATGCTGGGCATCAGCTTTTTCCTCACCGTCGCTTCAATTTATGGCGCGCAGGCGTCGGTTTTTGAGAAAGCGCGCGAGACGCTGCTCGACCGTTTCGCCCCGGTGCTGAACCTGTTCTCAGGTCCCGTGCGTTTCGTCGGCAATCAGGTGGGCAACGTTTCGGACTACTTCGCCGTGCTCGATGAGAACGAGCGGCTGCGTGAAGAGAATGAAGAGCTGCGCATTTGGATGCAGCAGGCCATGGCGCTTGAGCAGCGTTTGGCCGAGTACGAGATGCTTCTCGACCCGAAGGTGGTCGAGACGAACCGTTACATCCCCGCGCAAGTGATTGCTGAGAATGGTGGCCCATTCCGCCGTGCACTGATTTTGTCAGCTGGCCGTGACGCGGGTGTGCGCCAAGGCAACGCTGTGGTCGATGGCGCGGGCCTCATTGGCCACGTGGTCACCGTCGGCCGCCAGGCTTCTCGCGTGCTTCTCTTGACCGACGCGAACAGCCATATTCCGGTCTACATCGAAGCGGTGGATACGGAGGGTCTTCTCTCTGGCACGGCAGAGCGCCGCGCTGAGATCCAGCAATTCGCAGGACGCCCGAAAGCTCCCCTCGAAGTGGGGATGCGGGTGGTGACATCTGGTGCAGGCGGATCACTGCCCCGAGGCATTCCCGTGGGCGAGGTGAGCAAGCTCACTGAAAAGGGTGTCGATGTTCGTCTGTATGCGTCGGACCAGGGCGCTTATCTCGTTCGGGTGATCGATTACGCTTTCCCTGATCCCGCGCAGGAGATTGATGCGGAAGGCGGCGAGTTGGGAGAGAGGGCCTCGGTTCAGCCCGGGGCGCAGGAGGCGTCCGATGGATGATCGCCACCTCGCCACAACGTGGACGCTAGGCCTCTCAGCGCTTTTGCTTTTCGGTTCGGTCACACTCCTCAGTGTGCCGCTTAATCTGTTTCAAGGATTCTTGCCGACGCCGTATCTCCCACTGGTGATCATTTTCCTCTACGGCCTCGACAGGCCGAGCAGCTTGCCTGCGGGTTTCAGCTTCGCGGCGGGGCTTTACCAGGACCTGCTTCACGGAATGGCACTTGGCCCCTGGGCAACGGTGTATCTGCTGATGCACGCCTCGGTGTTGTGGCAGCGCAGCTACTTCGCTGGCCGCGATAGTGTGGTGCTGTCCACCGGCTTTGCGATTTCTCTTGTCAGTGTGCTGACGCTCTTTTGGATTGAGATGTCGATCCTTGGTAGCCGGACCATGCCCCTTTGGCCGCTGGTCTATCAGGGACTCATCACGGTGATGGTATTCCCCGTGGCACTGTTTTTCTTTAGACGGACGATTGCGAAGCAAGCCGTCGCGTTGGCGGGCTAAGCGATGCGCGTTGAACCGTTTGATACCTCCCGGCACATGGAATTCACCCGCCGCGCGACCCTCGTTTCAGGTGGCGTGACAGCGCTGTTTGGCGGGATCGTCTATCGTCTCTACGATTTACAGGTTCGTCGCCATGACGAATTTCGGACGCAGGCTGACGAAAACCAGTTCAATACCCGCCTCCTCGTGCCCCTGCGCGGTGATATTCATGACCGCTATGGCCTGATCATGGCCAACAGCGTGCCTGATTTCCGTGTGCTGGTCATTCCTGAGCGTACGGACGACCTCAAGCGCACACTGGTGCAGCTCGCGGCGGTGATGCCGCTCAGCGATGGGCGGATTCAGCGTATTCTCGACAAGGCGCGCCGCCAGCGGAGCTTCCTGCCCATCCTGGTGACTGACAATCTCGACTGGGAAACCTACGCCGCGGTGAACTTCCACTCGACCAACATGCGCGGGGTGGTGTCTGAAATCGGCGCACGTCGTGCGTATGCTGAGGATGCTGGCGCGTCCTTCGTCGTTGGCTACATGGGCGCAGCGACCACGGATGATATCGCCGACGCCCGCAACATGGCGCTGACGGAAGATGCTGCTGAAAAGGCAGAGCTTCTCTACCGCCAGCCTGGCTTCCAGGTCGGTAAAGCAGGCCTTGAACGGACGTTCGATGCGGACCTTCAAGGCGAGTCCGGGTCCGTTCGTGTACAGGTCAACGCCCACGGCCGGGTCATTGAGACTTACGACGATAGTGTCGTGGAACCTGACCAGGGTGAGCCCCTAGGCCTGACCATCGACAAAGAGCTGCAGCAAAAGACGATGGACATTCTGGCTGCGGACTATAAGGAGTATCCGGACGACACCGAGGACCGCAAGGTCTCAGCCTCCGCCGTCGTGATTGACGTGGAGACGGGCGATATCCTCGTGATGGCGTCCTACCCCACATTTGATCCGAACGCGTTCAGTCGCGGGATCGACACCAAGATGTGGGAAGCGCTGAACAAAGATCCGCGTAACCCGCTTTTGAACAAGCCGGTCGCGGGCACATACCCGCCCGCGTCCACGTTTAAGCTGATCACGTCCATCGCCGCGCAGGAGCAAGGCATCGCTGCGGACACGAAAGTGTTCTGCAACGGGTCCTACCGTTTCGGGAATAGGACGTACACGTGCTGGGAGAAGGACGGCCACGGCACCCTCGATATGCGCGGGGCGATTAAGAAGTCCTGCGACACCTATTTCTGGCATATGGCGACCCAGGTCGATATTGATCTGCTTGCTGACGTTGCCAAGCGCTATGGCCTTGGCCAGACGTTTGATCTTGGCATTGGCGCTGAAGAGGACGGCATCGTTCCTTCGCGGAAATGGAAGCGTGCGTACTATCGCAACGATCCGCCGAACCAGACCTGGTTCCCTGGCGAGACGCTGTCTGTGGCGATTGGCCAAGGTGCTGTCACATCGACGCCGCTGCAGCTGGCGGTGATGAGCGCGCGCATTGCGACGCATAAAGAGGTTGTGCCGCGGTTGATCCGTGCCAAGGGCGCCGACGTGATGCCGCCCGCGCCGTTTGCTGAGCTCGCCGGTGATCCGGTGCATCTGGAGGCCGTGCGTGACGGCATGAACCAGGTGGTGAACGAGTGGGGCACCGCTGCCCGCTCGACGCTCAAGCCGGACTATCTGATGGCCGGTAAGACGGGCACCAGCCAGGTGGTGGGCATCAGGCGCGATCCTGAAACGGGACGTAGGCTGAAGAACGAAGAGCTGCCTTGGAAGCAGCGCGACCACGCCCTGTTCGTCGCTTTCGCACCTTATGAGAACCCGCGCTATGCGCTGTCGGTGGTTGTGGAGCATGGCGGCTCAGGGAGTCGCTCCGCTGGCCCGCGCGCACGGGACATCATGCGGGCGGTGCTCGAGAAAGATCCAGCAAACACGGACAAACATGATCTGTGGAGCGGGAAGAGCCGCAGTGAGAACGAGCGTCTTGCGCAACTGCGCCGGGGGACCGGCCAGTGAACGCGATTGTCATTGATCAGGCAGCTAAGAAGAACAAAATTCGCCAGCGATTATCGGAGCTGAATGCTCCGCTCATCGTGCTGCTGACGATGATCGCGGCGACGGGTGTTCTGGCCCTTTTGTCCGTGTCCGAAGGAAGTTGGTCGCCCTACGCGCTGACCCACGGCTTGCGGTTCTCGCTGGCGCTCCTTGTGCTGATCGGTATCGGGATCACTCCTTTAAAGTTTTGGCTGTCGGTGGCCTACCCGGGGTATGTCGCCGCGCTCTTGATGCTCCTCCTCGTGCCGCTCGTCGGCGAGGTGAACATGGGTGCGAAGCGGTGGATCGATATTGGCGGATTTCAGTTCCAGCCTTCGGAGGTGATGAAGATCGCCCTCGTGCTCGCTCTGGCGCGCTACTACCACGGGCTGGAATTCAAGCAGGTCTCAAGCTTCACCGGCCTCATACCGCCTCTCGCGATGATTGGCGCGCCGGTGGGCCTCGTCTTCCTTCAGCCTGATCTTGGCACCGCCATCTTGCTCGGCATGTCAGGCGCGGTCGTCATGCTGCTTGCCGGTTTGTCGTGGCGGCTGGTGGTGGTTGGGATCATCGGCGCGGTGGGCGGCGCGATTGGCGGTCTGCAATCGGGGCTCATCAAGGCGTATCAGTGGGAGCGGATCACCGCGTTCCTCAATCCTGATGCGGACCCTCTGGGTGCGAACTATCACCCGAACCAGTCGAAGATCGCGATTGGCTCAGGCGGGACCGAAGGCAAAGGCTACATGCAAGGAACGCAAAGCCAGCTCGACTTCCTGCCAGAGATGCACACGGACTTTATCTTCACGATCCTTGGCGAGGAGTTCGGCCTTTACGGTGCCCTGGTGCTCCTGGGTCTCTATCTCGCGGTGTTCTTCACCGCGCTGCAGATTGCACTGAGTGCCAAGTCGCATTTCGGTCGGCTGCTGACCTTAGGCGTGGCAGCAACGTTCGTCTCTTACGTCTTGATCAATACCGGGATGGTGATGGGCCTGGCGCCCGTCGTCGGTGTGCCCCTTCCGCTGGTCAGCTACGGGGGCACCGTGATGCTCTCGATGATGGCCGGTTTCGGACTTGTGATGTCCGCGTGGATCTATCGCAGCCAGGATACGCTCCGAACCACCGGCTTTGGCGGCTAAGCCGCCGCGGTCAGCGCGTCGAACGCTTTCTTCGTCTCAGCAATATCGCTGTCGAGCTTGGCGTAAGCGTCGCGCGCGGCATCGAGATTACCTTCCTTGGCAGCCAGTTCGATCTCCAGCGCACGCGAGGCCACGAGGACCGCACCGAGGTTCGCTGAGGAGCCTTTGAGGCCATGCGCCTGGGCCGCTATCTCCTTGGGATCGTTTGCATTCAGGCTTGCTTCAAGAGCGGCCGTCAGCTGGTCGTTTGACTCCCAGTAGGCTTCGAGGATGGGCAGCACTGCTTCGAGGCCAGCGCCTTCGATTAGCATGCCGATTTGCTCGTCGTCGATAATTTGCATTGTTTTTGCCCCGTACTTCAGCGCGTCAGGAAACCTTACGGTGGTCTGATTTGGGGGAGGATTGCCAGAACCGGTAAAAACCCGAATAACGGCGCGCGATTTGGGCAAAAGAACCACGAGGGCGGACAGCGTTTATGGCAGTATCACGCGAGGGCAAGGACGAAACTTGGTCGGGCAGAGCGGCGTTTGTGCTCGCGGCCATCGGCTCTGCGGTGGGCATCGGCAACCTGGTGCGGTTCCCGTATCAAGCCGGTGAGAACGGCGGCGGCGCGTTCGTCATCGTCTACATGCTGGCGGTCTTTGCCATTGGCCTGCCCGTCCTCATGGCTGAGCTGTTCCTGGGTCGTCGCGGCGGCGGTACCCCTGTGGCGGCGATCCAGCGCCTCGCGAAAGCTGAAGGCGCGTCGAGCATGTGGGGCTGGATGGCCTGGATCGGCCTTCTCGCCAGCTTCTTGATCGTC
Organism: Pseudomonadota bacterium; assembly: GCA_039198765.1. Taxonomy (GTDB): domain Bacteria; phylum Pseudomonadota; class Alphaproteobacteria; order Caulobacterales; family Parvularculaceae; genus Parvularcula. The sequence continues at coordinate 7,466 of JBCCTF010000002.1, read as the reverse complement.
ACTTTTTACTCGGTGATCGCGGGCTGGCTTCTCTACTTCATGGTCTACTTGATCGGGGATCTTTTCAGCTCGATCGGCGCCAACGGTCTGGGCGCACTCGCGGGCTCGGCGTTCGATGGTAAGAGCAATGATGAGATCACCGCGACGTTCCCTGCGCTTCTCGCCTCGCCAGGGACGATGATCTTCTACCACGGCGTCTTCATGGTGCTCTGCACGTTCATCGTCAGCCGCGGTGTCAAAGGCGGCATCGAAAAAGCGGCGACCCTGCTCATGCCCGTCTTCTTCTTCCTGCTGGTCGTGCTGTCGATCATCTCGATGGCGACGGGTGACGCCGGCGCTGCGCTGAACTTCCTCTTCGCGCCGAAGCTTGATCAGCTCGGTCAGCAATTCTTGAACGGCGAGATCCTGGTCAACGCCGTGGGGCAGGCGTTCTTCTCGCTCTCCCTCGGCTCAGCACTGATGATCACCTACGGGATCTATCTGTCCCGGGACACGAGCATCCCAGGCGCAGCAACCACGGTTGCTGGTGCGGACACAGGCGTCGCGCTGATCGCCGGTCTCGCGGTGTTCCCGGTGGTCTTCCAGTACGGTCTTGAGCCGGCTGGTGGCCTCGGCCTCATCTTCGGCCCGCTGCTTCTTGCGTTTAGTCAGATGCCGTTTGGCAGCATCTTTGGCATCGCGTTCTTCGCCATGGGCGTCTTTGCGGCACTGACCTCAGCCATCTCGTTGTTCGAGGTGCCTGCGTCTCACGCCAAGGGTGACTTCTATCTCGATCCGTCGCTGCGGAACCGGCGCCGTTTGATCGGCACGGTGATCATTGGCGTGACGATCTTCATCATCGGCGTGTTCCACGCCCTGAGCCAGGTGCCTGTCGGTGCTGATGGTGCGGGCAACGGCATCAACACGCTGCGCACGCCGGAGTGGCTGCCGATCATGGGCGGCAGCAACATTCTCGATGCAACGGACCAACTGACGGGTTCTATCTTCCTACCGCTCGGCGGGTTCCTCGTGTCGATCTTCGCAGGCCACGCCGTAACCTCGTCGTCGAGCCGCGAGGAACTCGGGTTTGAGACGGAAGGAGACTACCAGCGCTGGTACTTCCTCATCCGCTACGTCTGCCCGACTGTTGTTGGCCTGATCCTGGTCTACGGCTTCCTCGCGCCGTTCATTTTCGGTGACTAAGCGCTACTTGCCGGCGTAGCTGTCGGTGGCGGAAACGAGCGCGGCGACGATGCCGGGCTCGCTTGCCGCGTGGCCAGCGTCGGGGATGACTTTCAGCACACTGCCAGGCCACCGCTGGTGCAACTCCCAGGCGGACTTCATCGGCGTCACCACATCGTAGCGGCCCTGCACAATGGTGCCTGGGATGCCCGCAAGCTTCGGCGCTTGGTCGATGATCCAGCCATCGTACTCGAAGAACCCGGTTTCAGTGAAATAGTGGTTCTCGATCCGCGCGAAGGCGATGGCGAAGCGGTCGTTGGAGAAGCTGTCCATCCGCTCACGGCTCGGGAACAGGGAGACGGTTGAGCCCTCCCAGACCGACCAGGCTTTGGCCGCTTCCACCTGCTCGGCGTGGTTATCGCCCTGAAGCCGCCGCTTGTAGGCGGAGATGAGATCACCCCTCTCTTCCTCAGGGATAGGGGCCAGAAAGCTCTCCCAGGCCTCAGGGAACACCCAATTGGCGCCTTCCTGGTAGAACCAGAGCAGCTCGCTCTGCCGCAGGGTGAAAATCCCGCGCAGCACTAGCTCGCTGACATGGTCAGGATGCTTCAGCGCGTAGGACAGGGCGAGGGTCGATCCCCACGAGCCGCCGAAAACTTGCCAACGTTCAATGTCCAATTCCGCTCGCAACCGTTCCATATCGGCAACGAGATCCCATGTAGAGTTCTCACGGAGCTCCGCGTGCGGCGTGCTGCGCCCGCAGCCTCGCTGATCGAAGATCACGATCTTGTACCGCTCCGGATCAAAGTACCGGCGCATGGATGGTGTCGAACCGCCGCCAGGCCCGCCATGACAGACGACCACGGGCTTCCCCTGCGGATTGCCACTGACCTCATAATAGATCTCGTGCAGCGGCGAGACTCGAAGACGCGCACGGACAAAGGGCTCGATGGGGGGATAGAAAGAAGGGCGCAAACGTGAAGCCTTTACGAAATAACTATCGATGTGTTTAGAAGACGGTTAACGCGGTCAGCTCTAACGGCAAGTGTCGATTTCTCCTCGGGGGTGGAGGTTTTGACGGTGTAATCGTGGTGGGCGCGTAGAATGAATGGGAAGACAGCGGCTTTGAGACTTCTTGCGGCAACGGCGCTAGCGCTGACGATGACCGGTTGTGCGTCGGTGAAGCTGTCTATGAGCGACGGCGCAGGAGGCGGTACTTCCGCACATACTGCTGAGCGAGCGCAGCTTTCTGCCGCACTGACCAATCTTGAGCAGCAGCCCTGGGTCGATGCGTCCGCTGAGAAGAACGATGGTCTGATGACCATGATCTTCGCCGTTGGTGGCCCGTCGCCAAAAGCACTGGCGAACACCTACCTCGAAGCGATCGAGTCCACGCCTGAGCAAACGGTCCTTACCGTGCGCCGTGACATGGAGACGACGCTGTCAGAAGCATGGGCTATTGCCCAGCTCGGCCGCGATGCTGCTCGCGGCAGCCAGCCTGTGAAGTCTGACCTGCGGACCATTGAAGCGGCGATTGTTGAGACCCGTGAGTCGCGCCTTGTCTATGCTGAGACGATGTCGATGCTCGCCAAGCGCGACGGCACCGTCGACCGCGCAGAAATCCGCCGCATGAAGGCGGGCTACAACCAAGCAATCCTCGAGCTTGGCCGGACCGCCGACGCGCTGTCTGCACGCCTCAAAGAAGGCCGCAAGACCAACGTCGCCAGCGGTGCCTCGGGCTCCATCTCTTCGAACTAGAATCCGGCCGGCAAACACCGATCCCCCGCCATCACGATGGGAGGACAGTCGGACCACTCGTCGTATGGCGGTGATCAGCGGAGGTGCCTCGGCGCGAAGTGGCGCCACCCGCGCGTGACAAGGATGGCGACCACCGTTCCCCAAAGGAGTGCGATCACCCCAAGAATAACGGGGCCGTCAAACATCTGATTGGCTAGCGTGCTGGTCATGTTGAAGCTGGCGTGGATGACGAAACAAGCCAAAAGCGACCCCCGAGTGGAATCGTAGAGCCAAGCGAAAATGACCGACAGTGGCAGGACACCAACGACGTAAAGGGCGAGGTATCCTGGCAGAAACGCCAAAAACGCATCGAGACCATCAGCAAACAGAATTCGCCACTGCTGCGGACCAATATGCCAAGCGGCCCAAACAGCTCCCACTGCGAGGGCGGCAGGAAGCGCTGCCCAACGGTTTCTGAGGACAGGATACGCAAAACCGCGCCAGCCAGGCTCCTCGCTGACGCCGCCTTCCAAGAGTGCAATCCCAGCGAACCCTATAAAGAACGCTGCGGCGGAACCGGCCTGCCAATCGTAGAAGGCGGTGAACAGTCCCATGCTCTCGTACACGTTCGCGTTGTTTCGGGCCATGACACCAGCGATGGCTTCTCCATTGAAGAGGCGGGCGATACCGTCGGAGAAAAGAGTGCTGTCACCGACGGTGGTGAGCACGAGCGCCATGGTGAGTGCGGCAGCGGGCATCGCGAACAGCGCGTAAACCCAATAGCCGATCGGAAATCGCCACGCGATAAACCGCCCGAGAAGGCGCATGAATGCCGCTGCTCCTCCGGCCCGGACTGTAAAGACGAGCCCCAGAACAAAGGGCATGAACGCCCCAAAGAATGCGAGCTCGAATGGCCAAGGAAAGGGGAGAACCGCTGCTGCCCGTGCCCCTGCTGGGATCCAGAGAATCCACGAAGAGAAAATCAGTATAAAGAACGGCAGGACAGGCCTGTTCCGGTCCAAACCCGCCGAAACATGCCGTTTCTGATGTCCGTTGGAGGCTGTCATTCCGGTGCCTCCCCCGCAGCTGAAAGCTGACCTGCATCGAGCACGTTGGCGAGCAAGCTTTCGAGGAGGCGAATGCAGCCGTCGGGCCGGAATTCGTCATCGTATGCTGAGAGCGTCACCAGACCATAGCCCACCGCCGTAACGAGATGAGCCAAGTCTGATTTCTGCTGAGATGTCAGATTCTCCGCATCTGCGATAAACGAAGCATGTCGGGCGATATGCTCTTTGTCTGTCTCTTGGAGAACGGACTTCAGGGCCGGGATGTGTACAGCCTGTCCCATCAAGGCAACGTCAGCCAGTAATGTAGCACGATCATCCCTGTACGGTGCAATTGCTGCTGCCCGGAGTGCTGCGGAGAGACGAGCGCTGGTCCGTGTGCTCTTGGTGTCAGAGGTCTGCGCCTCCACGGCCTTTTCTCGGCGTGACCTAAACATCTCAGCGACGGCGGCAATGATGTCTTCTTTGCCGTTGAAGTGGACGTAGAGACCGCCAACAGAGGTACCCGCCTCCTTGCAAATGTCCCGTATCGACGCGGAATGGTAGCCCTTCCGTCCGAAGACCCGAAAGGCCGCTAGCAAGAGCGCCTCCCTCCGATCCTCCATGGCATCTGTACTGAGTGCCGGCATCGTGCGCCCCCTATAAAAACGAACGATTGTTTTTTATAGGGGAATAGTTCGCTGGTCAAGGGAGACGAAGGCTTCTTGGCGTTTCTTCAAACCATCGCGTTGGTGCGGCGCATCCGGGCTACGGGTCGAGCATCCGACGAACCGACGCGTTATCGGGACTCCAAATCGAATCCCGACGCCCGATCAGTTGATGCTCCTGCAGAGTGTGGACCGCGAAACCGGTCTCGAACCACGTCGCTCGGTGGGCTGAGAAAGGTGGCGTGAGCAACACTGCCCGCAACCGTCTCCGACCTTTTCCAGGATCGGGAGCCTCGCGCCCATCTCTTCCGTGGGCGAAGTAATCGGTCTGCTAAAGGCCTAGCACATCCGCGTAGTCACTGCCGCGGCGAGCCTTTGCGAGGCGGGCGGCCATGATGCGTTTCTCGAAGAGCTCGACATAAGGCTGCGGCACGCCGGGGATGCCGCGCAGTTTCTGCAGCTGCCGTGTCGCTGTGCTGAGATCATGTTCGCGCCATGCATCGAGCAGGCTCTTCTGCACTTCGGCGAGGTCTCGGAATGTCTTGGAGGCTTTCAGGAACGGGTTGCCGACGAGGCCATAGATCACCTCAGGATCACTTTCCGCCGTACGCCGAACAATATCGAGGTCCAGGAATGCGTAGTGGTGGCGAAGGGTGTCAAAGACCCGCGCATCAGTGAGAATGGCAGGGCCATAAAGCTCTGAACGTCCGCGGAGGCGCCCTGCGAACCGGACGGGCATTCCGAGGGCGGCATAGCGATTGCGACCGCCCATTCCGACGGGGCCAGCGAAGCACGGGCCTGTCGCGATGCCGATTTCGACTCGTGCGTCGGCCAGTTCACCCACCGCAGCGCCGGAGGAAAGGTGGTGGCCTTCAGAGACCTGCTGGCTCATCGCGCTGACGTCGTCGAGCATCTTCAGCGCGCAGGAGCAGGCTTGCTCTACGTGCTTCGGCTCATCCAGCGGCACATTCCAATAGGCGAGCAATCGTCCGTCCTCACCATAATCGACTGTGCCCTCATGATCGAGGATCGTGCGGCGCAGGCGGTCGTTGGCGGAGGCGCGGAATTCCATGAACGCTTCGGGATCATTCTTGAACCGCTCGACGAGGGCTTCAGGCAGGTTCAGCGCGCATGACAGGACGGTGACATCACGGTGCACCCCGGCGAGGAGGCGGCGACCACCCTGGCGCTGCACACGTTGCATCACTGCGGACGGCAGTGCACCGTGGAACGCGCCGCGGACGCGGTCGTCGCGGACGATCATGTTGGCGAGGACAGTTAGTCCGACTGCGGATGGTCCAGCGAACGAGGCGAGCATCGTGGGCGAGGGATCGAGCAGCATCCCCGTGCTGCGGAACAGCGCGAAGGACCCACTGAAGGCCAAGACGGCGACCAGGATCGTTCCGATAAACCCGAGGATGGGCGGCAGGAAGATAACCCCTAGGACAGCCACTGCGCCAAGGATGATAGACGCGCCAGCTTCAGCAAAGCCTGCCCACAGCGGACGTGCTGGTGCTTCTCCGTACACGGCTTGTTTAGCGATCAAGGCATGAACGCGGGCAGCGGTCATGGGGCCTCGTCCTGTACGGACGATTCCGTTCCGACTTTGCGTTTCGCCGATGAACACGTGACTGCCTTCGAGAGACGCGGTCCATGCCTCAGGATCGTTCAGCACACGCCATGCTGAGACAGCTGGGACGGCAGCATCCTTTGGCATCCAAAGGCGGAACTCCGAACGCGCGGTAAGCGGAAGGACGGTGCTCGCACCCACTTGCAGACTGCGCGGCGAAGGCGGCGCGTTGGAGAGCAGGCCAGACTGCAACGTGACAGCAATCGGCTCACCTGAAGCGGCAAGGGCGGCAATGCCCGGCGTCGCGGCAGGTCCTTCAGGGGTGGCGAACAGCGGAACGACATGGCGCACCACACCGTCAGGGTCGCGGCGGAGCCCGCCAATGCTCAGCACACGGGCTTCTGTCAGCTCAGCAGCCAAATCACTTTTTCGCTCCGCCCCCGGAAGAGACAGCTCGCGCTTGGCATCGCGAAACCCATCTGCGCGCAGCCATGGCGAGCGGAGAAGAGTGGTGGTTGCCCAGTCGGGGTCGTTGCCCGTTCCAGGAACTGATCCGTGCACGGCCAAACTGACAGGACCGCCAGCGATTGCCCGGGCGAGGAGGATGTCGTTCGATGGCAGCGCCTCAACGCCGCCAAAATCGGCGAAACCTGGGACGGCCATCCAGCGCCGCGCCACCACGTCTGGCGACAGTGGGTCTTCACCTACCTGGGAGATCGTCAGGTTTACAGAAACCGCGCCTGCTTCCTCCGCAGCATCCACCAAAGCGCCCAGCGCAGAGCGCGGCCATGGCCAGCCGCCAAGCCGCTCAGCGCTATCATCGTCAATCAGGATCGTCGCCACGGGCACGTCCACCGCAGGGCGCGGGGCGAGCTTCATGATCGTGTCCAGCGCCCCTTCGCGCGTCGGCAGGCCGGTCCGATGCGCCGTGAGCACCGTCAGCGCAGCGATCGCGAGGATTACCACAGCCGGGCTCAACAACAAGAGGCGCAGCCTCTGTTCCTGGCGCTGTTCAAGAAGGGTCATCGGACGCACCTGGCTTTCTGAACACGATGGGCCTTAACTTTTGACATTATAACGGCCATTTGTGGCGTCATGATGGTTCATGCGCCTTTCAACACTCTCTGGCAGGAAATTTGTGGTTGGTGGGTAAGGTAAATACAAAGGCTTTCAAACCGATGACGCGTGCCGACTTTTCCATCGCCGAGCAGGGGGCTCCGCAGCTCTCGGCCTCTGGCCGTTGGACGATTGGCGATGGCATCACCCGCCTCGATCAACGCATCCGGG
>JBCCTF010000001.1:0-56122 GCA_039198765.1 Pseudomonadota bacterium | reverse complement strand
GAGCTCACGCTCGCTGAGGCGTTGCAGCCAGAGAACATCGCCAAGTACAATGCGCGGCGGACGGGTGAGAAATACCTGATCACACCGGCCAGCTAAGTTGGCGTAGTGGAGGGGCGGATGGCTAGGAAGACACAGCAAACGGTGATCTACCACCGCGGAATATGGTTCATTGCGCTTGAGTTCGCGGCCATCGTTTTCGGTGTCTTTTTAGGCGGTTACCTGGCCGAGCGACGGGCGGGTAAGGACCTGGATGATCTCATCGCGCAGTCGCGGGCGGCTATTCAGGCGGAGATGGAGACAAACTTCCGTGAACTGAATTTCGCCCGTGATTACCACCTTGAATACTATACCGTGATCCAGGACTACAAACGCGGCGCGGTTGGGGCGGATGAGCTATATCGGAAGATGTACCGCGGGTTTGGACTTCCCCAGGTTCAGACCGGTGCGCTTGATGCGGCGGTTGCTGCGGGTCTCGTCGTTTATTTCGACACGGACGAATTTGCCGAGATCAGTCGCGCTTATTCCATTGCTCAGTTGAATGATGGCGCCGGTGAGACCTTCTCCCTTGCGCTCACTCTTGACGATAGCAATGGCGAACGGATCCCCGATATCTTTGAGTCCGCGTTTGTGCGGTTCATGGTGGCGGAGGACTCAGGGCTTGAGGCACTGGCGCCGTTGGTTGGTGAAGAGGTACCAGCCAAGTGGCCCCAGGCTTTTGGCCGGATTATGGCTGAGAGGCGCCAAAGCGCGCCGTCTCAGGAATAGTATCTATACTGATCGCTAGACGTTGTTGATCAACGTTTTGGCGGATGCTGAAGGCTTGGACTTGGCCTTTTGCTGCCGTTCTGCTTCCAGCTCGGCCATCTTGGCGTCGACGATTTCCTCATGCACATCAATGGCTGGGCGCGTGGAGCGGAGGTCGATCTCCGGCGCCATGGGCCCCTCGGTCTTGATGCCGTTCATCAAGATCGGGAGCATTTTCCAAGGCTTAGAGAACGAGATGTCGGCGGCCGTTGGCTCATAACCGCAGTGGGCCATGCAGTCGTTGCACTTCTCATAGGCGCCGGTGCCGTAGCTGTCCCAGTCGGTTTCTTCCATCAGCTCACGGAAGGTTTCGACATGGCCTTCGCCGAGAAGGTAGCAAGGCTTCTGCCAGCCGAAGACGTTGTAGGTCGGCATACCCCACGGTGTGCACTGCATCTCCTGGTTCCCGGCGAGGAAATCGAGATAGAGATCAGAGTGCGCAAGCGTCCATTTCGAGCCGCGGTCGTCGCGGATTTTGAACAGCTCGCGGAAGTAACGCTTCGTCTTCTGACGGTTCAAGAAGCTCTCCTGATCAGGCGCGCGTTCGTAAGCGAAGCCCGGCGACATGGAGACGTTCACGCCCAGTTCCGCGGCGTAGTCGAGATAGTCAGCAAGCTCATCGACAGGATATCCATCGAAGATCGTCGCGTTGACGTTGACTTGGAAGCCGCGGTCTTGGGCGACTTTGATCGCGGCGATGGCTTTCTTGAAGACGCCTTCCTGGCAGACCGCTTCGTCGTGCTGCTCTTCAAGGCCGTCGAGGTGGACGGAGAAGAAGAGGTAGGGGCTCGGCTCGAACAGATCGAGCTTCTTCTCAAGAAGGAGAGCGTTCGTGCACAGACTGATGTACTTCTTCCGTTCGATCAGGCCACGGACGATCTCGCCAATCTCTTTGTGAATGAGCGGCTCACCACCGGGGATCGCCACCATCGGCGCACCGCATTCTTCGGCTGCTTGCCAGCACTGCTCTGGCGTCAGGCGTTGGTTCAAGATGGGCGCGGGGTAGTCGATCTTCCCGCAGCCCGCACACGCAAGGTTGCAGCGGAAAAGCGGCTCGAGCATCAGGACCAGCGGATAGCGCTTCCGGCCCAAGAGCTTCTGCTTGGCGATGTAAGCGGCGACCGCGGCTTGCTGACGAACGGGGACGGACATGGGCGGCGCTCCGGGCTGTTCTTGCTCTCGCTTGGGTTCAGGTTAGGCGACAACTTCCGCCTTGTCGCGCTGCATATCGGCAAGCGCTGGCGGGAGTTTGAAGTGGACGTTTTCTTCTGCGCCGTCGAGCGGTCGTTCGGTCACATCGAACCAAGTGCCAAGCTTGGCGATGACCTCGCGGACCAGTTCTTCAGGAGCGGAGGCGCCGGCGGAGATGCCGACTTTCTGCGCATTCTCGAACCACGCGGGGTCGAGCGCATCAGCATCGTCGATCAGGTAGGAAGGCAAGCCCTTCTGCTCACCAAGGTCGCGCAGGCGGTTGGAGTTGGAGCTGTTCTTCGCGCCAACGATAAGGATCGTGTCTGCGTGATCGGCCAGGTGAGCGACCGCGTTTTGGCGGTTCTGGGTGGCGTAGCAGATGTCTCGAGTGTCGGGGCCGATGATGGAGGGGAAACGCTTCTTCAGCGCTTCGATCACCCCGCGAGTGTCATCGAGGCTCAGCGTCGTTTGAGTGACGAATGCAACCTTCTCAGGGTCTGCCACCTCGAGTTTGGCGACGTCTTCGACGGTGCCGACGACGTGCACGGTGCCATCGATTTGGCCGAGCGTTCCGGTGACTTCCGGATGGCCCAGATGGCCGATCAGGACCACGTCGTAACCGCGGCCTGCGTACCGGCGGCCTTCTTTATGGACTTTGGTCACGAGGGGGCAGGTGGCGTCCAGAACATCAAGCTTGCGGCCGGTCGCGGATTCCTCAACCCGTTTGGCCACGCCATGAGCAGAGAAAATCGCCACCGCGCCGACGGGGATGTCGTCCACCTCTTTGACGAACTTGGCGCCCTTGGCGCGCAGGGTCTCGACCACGCGTTTGTTGTGGACGATCTCATGGCGAACGTAGACCGGCGCGCCGTATTTCTGCAGCGCCAGCTCCACAATATCGATGGCCCGCTCTACGCCAGCGCAAAAACCACGCGGCGTTGCAAGCAGCAGTTCCAATGGCCGTCGGCTCATCGCTCTCTCCCCAACCGACGCAAAAAGCGCCGGTGTCACCGGCTGGCAGATTTATCCTCACCAATTTTTCGCCGCGACGCAATAAAAGTTACGGCGGTTCCGTACCAAGACTTCTGAAAGTCATGTCAGGTCAGCTGATCCGCGACTGACCATTTGGTCTTTTCGCGCGGTGCTGTATGCCTGTCCGCGAAGAGGCTGATCACAGTTCGTCTCGATTGTTTCGGAGGGAAAATGAGCACCACCCAAGCGCACCCGTCATCCATGTCTGCTGAAGAGCGTCAAATTCGCTGCGACCTTGCGGCCGCCTATCGGATTTTCGCGATGTTCGGCTGGGACGACCTCGTGTTCACCCACCTGTCCGCCCGTTTGCCGGGGCCGGATCATCATTTTCTCATAAACCCGTACGGCATGCTGTTCGAAGAGATCACCGCGTCGAGTTTGGTGAAGGTCGACACCAACGGCTTCAAAATCGACGACAGTCCGTTCGAAGTGAATCCGGCGGGCTTCACCATCCATTCCGCGGTCCACATGGGTCGCGAGGATGCACAGTGCGTGATGCACCTGCACACGACAGCGGGGACGGCGGTCTCGACGCACGCCGAGGGCCTCTTGCCGCTGAACCAAACGGCGCAGCTGGTGCTGAGCGATCTGAGCTATCACGACTATGAAGGCGTCGCGATGGACCACGACGAGCGTCCGCGCCTGCAGTCGGATCTTGGCGAGACCAATGCCATGCTCCTCCGCAACCACGGCACGTTGAGCGTGGGTCGCTCGGTCGGTCAGGCGTTCACGCGGATGTACTTCCTCGAGCGCGCTTGCGCGATGCAGGTGGCGACGCTGGCCGGGAACCGCGACCTCTATCCGATCGCTGAGGACGTGATGGAGAAGAACGCGCAGATCGCGAAGATGGGCATCGCCTTGACCGCGGATAGTCTCGTCTGGCCTGCGATGATCAGGAAGCTTGAGCGCGAGCAGCCGGAGTTCCGCGACTGATCACTTAAGATCGAACGTTTTCGGCTGACCGTTCCTGAGGACGGTCACCGACGTGGCCTGGGCGGCTTCGGGCGCGCTGATGAGCCAACGGAGGTGGTCGCAGCGTTCTTCATCCGTATTTGCCGACGCGGACCGTTTCGATAGCGATAGGACTTCATCGCCGAGTTTGAGGCCTGCCTTCTTGGCGGCTGAGCCGTCGTAGAGCTGGACCACCTGTGCTTTGCCTTCGACGAATGAGACGCCGAAGCCTTGGTGCGGCTGCTTCTTTTGCGGTGATTGCCGAGGGTGCCAGCGGAAGGCCCCGGCGGGATAGTCGAGGACGACGACGCTCTTGGCGAGGAGACCTGTGCCGATGAGCGTCGGCGGCACTTGCCGCGTGGTCGCCGTGACAGCGCCGATATCGTTTGGTCCGATCTTAAAGCCCTCGAGTTCGAAGCGTCTCAGGTCCACTTCGGCGCCCATACCTCCAGCGGAGACGCCCTCTGATCCCCGCCCGCGCTGATCAGAGCCGCGCTTGATCGCCTTGCGGACCTGACGATCCTTGGTGATCTCTTTGAACAGGACGACCGAGCCAGCGTTGCCCGTGTCGAAGAGGGCATTGTCGCTAAATCCGTTTACGGAGTATCCGACGATCGGCATGTGCGGATAGCCTGCCGGGGTGAGTGGTGCTTCTTGTTGACTTTCATCTTCACCAAACTCTGCAGCAGACGGAGCAATATCAATCATCTCGCGGTCAAGGTCGATGCGCCATGCACTGCGCGGGAGGAGCTCGGAACCGATGATACCGTCGCCGATGATGCACGGTCCCATAGGTACAGATGCAAAATCGAAGACTGTCACGGGAACGTTTTGAAACCTGATGCCGCCGAGGTTGATTTCGTCGATCACGGCGATCTCTGTTGTCACCGGCGTTCCGTTGGCATCCACGCCCGTGTTCTGGCCAATGATCTTGAGGCCCAGCTGTGTCGCGAGATCCTTGGACAGCATGGTGGGCGAGCCAGTATCAAAAATGAACGTGCCCGAAGTCCCCTCAATCAACGCGGAGATGTAGAGCTTGCCGCCGCGTTCTTCGAGCGGCAAAGAAATCATGCCGGTCGGACGATCAATCGCGATTGGCTTCGCGAACGCGCGCCGGACCTCGCCGCTCTGGGCATAGGCCGTGGACTGAAGAAATGTGCTCGCCAAAAGAAGGGCGCACGCGCGGCTCAAGATCATAGGAGCTTGGATAGTTGATCAGCGCGTGCGGGCCTAGGCGCGATGCGACAAACGGTACGCCTCGCCATATATAACGTTTCGCAATGAGCGATTTAGCCGAGCCGTTCGAAGAATTGTTTCAGCTTCATTTGCAGGCTGCCGCGCTTCTCTTTCCGGTCCAGCTCTTCCTGGCTGGTCAGGAACGTTGTCTGGATGACGTAGCGCTCGCCAGCGAAAGGCGGGTGACCGTGCCAGCTGGTGTCTGACCGCGCAAACGCAAAGACATTGCCCGCCAGCGGCTCCACTTCCTCGGCAAAGTCATCCATGTCGTGTTCACCATTCAGTGCACGGATTGCACCGCCCTCTTCCTTGTCCCAGCTGTCGTTCAAGTAGACCAGCATGGTACAAATCTTCGAGATGGAGTCGTTGTGGATGCGGCCGTCACCGATCTTCGAGTGCTTGCGCACTGTGATCATGCGCGGCTTGCCAATAAGGTCGAGGTTCAGCTTTTCCGACAACACTTCCGCCAGCTCCTCCGACTGAAGATCATCGATGAGTTCTTGGAACCGCCCATGGCTGTTCAGCTTGGTGAGAGGAAGGTAGCCTGTCTTATCAATCTTCGGATAATCCGTACGCACACCTTCGGCCTCACTCGAAGACAGGCTGCCTTCAGCAACGATGTAGGTGAACGGTTCTGTCCGTGTGCGTGCATTCCGCAGGGCGTCGAAGTTAAGCATGGGTTGGCTCTCCCTGGCCCGCGGCCTCGGCTTCCGCCTTCAAGTGCCGCTCGTAAAGTTTTACATCCTTTAGCCACCGGCCATAGGCGATGGTGAACGAGAAGGCGAATCCGTAAACGCCTTTCCGCCAAAGACCTTTCAGCAGATAGCGCTTCAAGAAATAGATCGGGAACGCCAGCACGATGCGCGCGGCAAGCACGCCCTTCGGCTTCAGCGCGACGCCAGCGGCCCGGCGGGTCATGTTCCGTTCCTGCTTCTTCACCAGGTCCCCAATGTCCGAGAACATGTAATGCAACATCACGCCGTCGAGGCGCGGGCTGGTGCGTTTGGAGGCTTCGAGCTGGTCCCACGCCGGGTGATCCGGAATGCGGATCTTGCGGCGGTCGTAGAACTTGTTCTTGACGATGTTGTCGACGTTCCACCACGGCTCAAGATACGGCACCGCGTGGACCTGGAACAATCCGTAGACGGTATGATCCGGTTCTCTCCCATCGGCGAATAGCGCTTTGATGCTCTCCGCCAACTCTGGCTGGATCACTTCGTCGGCGTCGAGATCGAGGAGCCAGTCGTGGGTACACAGATCTTCTGCGGCGCGCTTCTGCCCGCCATTACCGAGCCAGTCGACCTCGTGAACAACGGCGCCTGCCTCCCGCGCGATGTCCTGGGTCCCGTCGGTGGAGCCTGAGTCCACAACGATCACCTCGCGAGCAGCCAAGCGCGCAGCGCGGACCACGTCGCCGATGCGGCGCGCTTCGTTCTTGGTCCTGATGTAGCAGGAGACGGGAGGAAGATCGCTCATGCGGGCCGTTTCGCAAACGAGACGCCCGTGGGCAAGCGGCGGTTAGGCCTGCCGGGCTTCTGGCGCAGCGTCGGCTTCGAGGCCGCAATGCTCGGTCAGGGCTGCGATGAGGGCCGAACGGCTGATCGGCTTGGCCACATGGGCGTCGGCGCCTGCATCAAGGCTTTCCACCACGTGCTCACGCATGGCGTTCGCGGTCAGCGCGATAATGGGCGTGCGCTTGGCCAGCTCACCCGCTTCGCCCGCGCGGATACGGCGTGTCGCTTCAAGTCCATCCATCACGGGCATCCGGAGGTCCATAAGGACAGCGTCGAACGTGTCGCCAGCGATCAGTTCCAAAGCCTCCTGCCCGTTCTCGGCCATGGTCAGTTTGATTCCCAGCGGCTTGCAGATGGCCTCGAGGACGCGGCGGTTCACCTCAAGATCCTCGGCGACCAGGAGCGATAGCTCAGACATCCGTTCGGCGTTCATCTCGGGGACTTCGAGGCGCGTCGGCTCAGGTGTGTCGGAGGCCCCAGTCGTGTCGAGGGAGCGGATGGTGAGCGTGAAGGTTGCCCCGGCATGCGGGATCGACGAAACGGTCAGGTCGCCGCCGAGCAGATGCGCCAGCTCGCGCGAGATGGCGAGGCCGAGGCCCGTGCCTCCAAACCGACGGGTGGTGGATTTCTCGGCCTGCTCGAACTTGTTGAAGATCGTCGCTTGGAGTTTCGCAGGGATGCCGCGACCCGTGTCAGTCACGGCGATTTCGAGGATGCCTTTGCCCAGCTCGCGGGCGGTGACGGTGACTTGGCCGACCTCGGTAAACTTGATCGCGTTGGACACCAGGTTGGAAAGGATCTGACGCAGGCGGAGGGCATCGGTGCCGATGTGCTCCATGGCGATGCCGCTAATGTCGCTGGATAGGGTCAGGCCCTTCTTCGCAGCGGCTTCGGAGTAGAGTCCGCAGACCTCGTCAATGATGTCGCGGGGGCTGACCGGCATCGGCTCAATCTTGAGCTTACCTGCTTCGATCTTCGAAATGTCGAGAATGTCGTCGATCAGCGCGAGGAGGGACTCGCCTGAGCGGGTCATCACGCCGAGATAGTCACGCTGTTCGCTGTCGAGGTTGGTCCGTGCGAGGGCTTCCGCCATGCCGACGACGCCATTCATCGGTGTACGGATTTCGTGGCTCATGGTTGCCAGGAAAGCCGTCTTCGCTTCATTCGCAGCTTCGGCGTCCTGGCGCGCGACTTCGATTTCGTTGGTTCGCTCGATCACGCGTTGTTCCAGGGTTTCCACCAGGCTGTTCACCCGCTGGTCACGTTGGATGAGTGCGCCACCAAGGCGGCCAATTTCGTCATCGCGCAGGGCGAGGTCTTTGAGGCCGCCCGCTTCGGTGATGGGTTTGTCGGCTTCATCGGCGAGCGCCCGCAGCGGCCGGGCGATGAGCGAGATCACGAACCAACCGATGACGCACAGCAGAAGTAGGGCCGTCATTCCCGTGGCCGACGCTGCCAGCAGCGCCGCGTCACGTGCAGCGCTGGCGATCACGCTTTTCGGCTGAACAGCAACGAGGAACCAGTTGGCACCAGCGATGTTGGCATACGCAATGGTCGATCCAGTGATTGAGTCCGTGTACGCGCCAGATGGGCCGTCGATCATGGAGAGGATGCGGTCGACGCGTTCCGCTTTCGCCAGCCGCTCGACATCTGCAGCTTTGCCGACAGTGCCGAGGTCTCGGTGGGTGAGCAGGCCGTCCTCTTCACTGACCAGCATGTAGCGATAGTCAGAATTGTTTTCCGTCTGGATCGTTTCGTTCATCCAACCCGTGATGGGCAGGGTTGTTCCAATCGAACCGATGTGATTTCCATTTTCATCATCGACCGGGATCTGACAGCTCGACGTGAGATCTGTGCGCTGACCGTTCGGGTCATAGACCATGCCGTTCAGGCTGCCGCAGACGGTGCCCCGGCTCGGATTGTTCTCAACACTGCCGATCTTTGAAACGATATGGCCTGAAAAATCGAAATCTGGCGGAAGGTCGTACCGATATGGGCGCAGTTCATCGGCGCGCTCGGGGGCGAAGACGACGATATCGCCCGTGTTGGCAAAAAACCAGAAATTGGCAAGCTGCCCCCGTAGGCTTGGACCAAAGGTCGTCACCACCTCATAGCCGCTCATGAAGTGGAGGATGCGCTCTTCCTCAAGAACTGTTGAAGACGGAATGAGCGCGCCAATGCCAAAGATGTTGCGCCCGCGACCGTCGACGGTGCCTTCAAACATTGGGTCTGTGCTGCGCCGGCTTCCATCACCAAAAGGTGGGAAGGCCTCCACAAATGATGGCAGTGCCCGTTCGGCGGTCATGGTGTCGCGGGTGCGGTGGTACGCTTCGAGGCTTTGGACGAGCGAAGCCTCAATTTGCTCGAAAGTCGCCTCTTGCCGCTGCGCCCGCGCGTTCGTGCTCTCGCTGAGGCGCCCCATGCGGTACTCAGTGACTTCGCTATAGGTCACCGAGTAAGCGACGACGCCGGCGCCAACGATGATCGCGACGGACGCCAGCGCCGCCACCGTCATCACACGGCCGAAGAGTGACTTGTTGATAATCACGCGAACCTAGACCCCAAAGCGAAGTCCACGCTAGGGCGCTTCGCTTTGCAGGTCTTGGACGTTCGCGTCACAATTTTAATGACCGAAGCGGTTGAAGGGTCAGGCTTCTTCGGTTTCGCCTTCGTCTTCCTCTTCGTCGTCCCAGCCCATGCGGGCGCGGGCCTCCGCGACGAGCACTTCAGCGCCTTCAGGCTTGATGCGGAATTTTTCCAGCATGCCTTCATAGTGCTTCTTCTCGCCGTCGACGCGCTCGGTCCAACCGGTGAGGTCGTCGGCGACGCAGCCCGCGAGGTCCTCGACCGACTTCACGCCTTCTTCGGCGAGGGCGATGATCATCTTGAGGTCCAGCTGCTCGAACGTGAGCATGTCGTCGTCCACGCCCATCTCGATCCGCTTGGCGTCGAGTTCCTGACGCTCTTTCTCAAGGTATTCCTGCGCGCGGGCCTGAAGCTCTTCCGCAGTTTCGTCGTCGAAGCCTTCGATCAGCGAGATTTCGTTGATGTCGACGTAGGCGATCTCTTCCACTCGGGCAAAGCCTTCTGCTACGAGGAGGTTGGCGATCATGTCGTCCACGTCGAGCACTTCCATGAAGAGGGCCGAGCGTTCGGCGTACTCTTTCTGGCGCTTCTCGCTCTCTTCTTCCTCGGTCATGATGTCGATCTCGAAGCCGGTCACCTGGCTAGCGAGGCGGACGTTCTGACCGCGGCGACCGATGGCGAGGGAGAGTTGCTCGTCAGGAACGACCACCTCAATCCGCTCCATCTCTTCGTCGAGGACGACCTTGGCGACCTCTGCAGGGGCGAGGGCGTTGACGACGAAGGTGGCGGTGTCTTCCGACCACGGAACAATGTCGATCTTCTCACCGGCCAGCTCGCCGACGACGGCTTGCACGCGGCTACCGCGCATACCGACACAGGCGCCGACAGGGTCGATGGAGCTGTCATTGGAGTGCACACCGATTTTCGCACGGCTGCCCGCATCACGGGCGACGGCTTTGATCTCGATCACGCCGTCATAGACCTCAGGCACCTCTTGCTCGAAGAGTTTCGCCATGAATTGCGGGTGGTTGCGGCTCAAGAAAATCTGCGGGCCACGAGCCTCGCGGCGGACGTCGGCGATGTAGGCGCGGACGCGGTCGCCCTGGCGTAGCGGCTCCCGCGGGATTTGCTGGTCACGGCGAATGATCGCCTCGCCTTTGCCGAGGTCCACAATGACGTGGCCATACTCTAGGCGTTTGATGATGCCTGAGATAATCTCGCCCACGCGATCTTTGTACTCTTCGTACTGATTATCGCGCTCGGCGTCACGCATACGCTGGGTGATCGTCTGCTTCGCGGACAGCGCAGCCACGCGGCCAAAGTCCACGGGCGGCAGGGGGTCAGAGATAAAGTCGCCGACCTCGGCCTCAGGGTTCTGGCGCTGCGCGGCCTTCAGGCTGACCTCGGTCGAGTCGTTCTCGACGTCCTCAACCACTTCCATCAGACGCCACAGGCGCTGTTCACCGGTTTTGGGATCAATCTCCACACGGACGTTTGTCTCTTGCCCATAACGCGACTTCGCCGCACGGCTCAGCGCGTCCTCCATGGCGTCGATGACAATATCCATGTCAATCGACTTCTCCATCGCCACAGCACGGGCGATCTGCATCAGTTCGAGTTTATTGGCTGTGACTGCCATGGATTAAGCTCCTTCTGGCGCGGGCGTGACCGCGGCTTTGATCCGAATACTGTCTAAATTTGTGAGGCCGGCGCACCATTCGCGCCATGCGTTTTGCGAAGCTGACGGTTCGTCAGCATACGTTCCTTGTTGCGTGTAGGTGCAATAGCAGCGCTCAGCTTCACTGTCCCACACACCGCCACCATCGTTGCACACTGCGATAGGTCCGCAGCCAACAACAGCAACCGTCATCCCGGCCGCAGCGCAGCGGAGGGCCGGGACCCAAGGCCCACTTTCGCTCCCCCTTCCGGCGTTCATTCCATGGGTACCGGATAAGCGCTGCCGCGCTTTCCGGGATGATGCGTGGAGCGGCATCAGTCAGCCCTCCGCATACTTGTGTTCGCTGATTTAACGCCGTTGTTCCCGCCCCGGTCGAACAGTAAAGTCTTGATCCAAGTCCCGAACACCAAGGCCAAACCTGCGATCACGCCAAGGCGAGCAGAAGACTCAACAGGCTCTTCAAAAACAAATCGCCAGACACCAAAAACAGTCAGCCCGTATACGACAAAACCAGCGAGGAATGACCCTACCAATGTGGCATGCGAGAGGTCCTTGCGCTTCGACAGGCCAAAGAGCAGCGATGCAGAAAACCCAAAAGAACCGATGAGCAGAGCGTGAGCCAGGGCTTCGACGTGAGGCTTTCCGTCTAGCACTGAAAACAGGTAGGCTGGCAGCGCGAAAGCGCCAGCGTACATAAGAGGCGCTGCGAATAGTTGGCGCGCGCCGCGCCAACATAACCTGGTGTTACGAACAGCTAACCCCATCACCGCATTCCCCCGCGTTGAGGGCCGTCTTCGTTGTCGCTCCATCCAGCATCGCCGTCTTTCAGGGCGGCTTTGGAGCGGCGGAGGCTTTCGGTGATGAGGTCGTCGGACATCATCAGCTTGGCGGTGGCGATGAGGTCGAACGGGATGAGGGCCGTGTCGTCCTCGCCGTCGATGTCGAACAGGACGTTGTCGTCTTCCACCCCGGCGAGGGTGCCGCGGAACCGCTTTTGGTTCTCCACGGCCTGGGTCAATTCAATTTTGGCCTCGAAACCATCCCAGCGCTCAAAGTCTTTCAGCCTGGTCAGCGGACGGTCGATGCCTGGCGAGGAGACCTCGAGGTGATAAGCATCATCGATCGGATCAAAGTCCTCAAGCACGGGGCTGATCGCGCGGGAAAGGGACGCGCAATCCTCCGCCGCCATGGTGCCGTCGGGGCGCTCCGCCATGATCTGCAGCGTTGGCGTGCCCGACCCGGTGATGCGGATGCGCACGATCTCAAACCCCGCGGCCTCAGCGGCGGGGGTGATCAGTTCCTCAACACGGTCAACGAGTGCGGACATGGGCCTCAGGTACGAAAAAAGCGGCCCCGGGGGGCCGCTTGCGCGAAATGTTCAAGCTGTGGAAAGGGACATAGGGGATAGGATCGGGTTTGTCATGTCCTCCAACGCACAATCTTCATCAAAGCTGCCCTCTGTCGCGGTGATCATCGTCAACTATAAGGCGGCGCACCTCGTCGCGGCAAACCTGCCTGCGCTTTTGGCGGAGCTGGAGGCGTTTGAGGCGGGCGAAGTTATGATCGTCGACAACGCTTCGCCGGGGGATGATCGGCAGGTGCTGACGGGCGCCGTCGCGCCGCACGACAATGTCCGTTTGATCAATGCTGAGAAGAACGGCGGCTTTGCCTACGGGAACAATGTCGGGCTGTCGGAGATTGGGCCGTCGGACCTCGTCTTCTTTCTGAATCCTGACGCCCGGCCTCGGCCCGGCGCACTAGCTCAGCTGGCCACGACTGTGCTGGATGATCCGAAGAACGGGATCGTCGGGCCGCTGCTTGTGAATGAGGCTGGCGAGGAGAGGCCCTCCGCATTCGGACGAAAGAACTTGGTGCGCGAATTCTTTGGTGCTGCCTGTATCGATCCGAAGCGCTTTGGCCTCGATGGCGAACGGGCGTTGCCGGTGCACCGGAACGAGGTAATCGAAGCGCCATGGATCTCCGGCGCGGCGATGATGACCCGGCGCGAGGTGATCGACCAAGTCGGCGGCATGGACGAGGGATACTTCCTCTATTTCGAAGAGACCGACTGGATCGAGTCGATCGCAAATGCTGGCTACCGTGTGCTGTGCGACACCCACGCGGTGATCGAGCATATTGAGGGGCAGTCGACCGGCGTGGTCGATAGCAAGACCGAAAACCTCGGTATGCCGACCTATTGGTATGAGAGCTGGCGACGGTTCTGGACGAAGAACCGTTCACGGACGAAAGCTGTCGTGGCGGCTTTCACGGTGACGTTTGGGCTGATCGTCAGGAACGTCCGGTGGGGCAAGCGCTCGCGCGGGCCGAAGGTCGGCGACTTCGCCAAGCACTGCCTCTGGCCGATCCTCAAGGGCGCCTGACGAAGGTCAGGAACGTGACCGGGCGCTCTGCCCTTTCACCTTTCGCCATGTAGCGGGTTTTGGGCCAGTCATCGGGACGCACGCGCCAATCGTCCGCACACTGCGCAGGCCAATCGAACGCGCCGCCGTCCCGCTCAAACATCTGCCAGTGCATCAGCGTCCAGCGGATGTAGTCGGCGATGTCCGAGCTGATGCGAAGCTCGCCGCCAGGTTTTAGAAGGCGTGCCGCCTCAGCGAAGAAGGCCTGACTGACCATCCGCCGTTTGTGGTGCCGCTTCTTCGGCCATGGGTCAGGTTGGAGGAGAAACAGGCGATCAAGAGCGCCATCAGGCAGCGCCGCAAGGGGCGGGCGGGCGTCACCTTCCAGCACACGGACGTTTTTCAGGTCTTGGTCATCGATCACGGACAGCAGCTTGGCCACGCCGTTGATGAACGGCTCGGCACCAAAGCAAAGCGCTTGAGGATGCTGCCCTGCCTGCCACGCTAGGTGCTCGCCGCCGCCGAAGCCGATCTCGAAAAAGATAGGCCCGTCGTGGCTGCTCACCTGCTCAACGATCGTGTCTGCACTGAAAGCCAGCGTCGGCAGGAGGTCCCTGACGAGGCGTTCTCGCCGTGGTTTCAGGGGCTTGTCCTGCCGCCGACCGTAGAGGCGACCTTGCGGCGCCTCGTTCCGATCCGTGGGTGGACGACTTAGATTGCCCGGCATTCAGACTTCGGCGCGCAGGGCGTCCACGAGGTCCGTTCGCTCCCATGAGAACCCGCCGTCTGCATCCGGCGCATGGCCGAAGTGACCGTAGGCAGCGGTCCGCTCATAGATCGGCTTGTTGAGGCCAAGGCGCGTGCGGATACCCTTGGGACTGAGTTCCATGACGGTCTGCAGCGCGCGCTCGAGCGCTTCATCGGAGACTTCGCCTGTGCCGAATGCATCAACGTACACGGACAATGGTTTGGCGATGCCGATGGCGTAGCTCACCTGGATCAAGCATTTGCGTGCAAGGCCCGCAGCGACGACGTTCTTCGCTAGGTAACGGCAGGCGTAAGCTGCGGAACGGTCCACTTTCGTAGGGTCTTTGCCGGAGAAAGCGCCGCCGCCGTGGGGCGCAGCGCCGCCATAGGTATCGACGATGATTTTGCGGCCCGTCAGGCCCGCGTCACCGTCTGGACCGCCGATGACGAACTGGCCCGTTGGGTTGACGTAGAATTCTTCTTCCGGCGGCATCCATCCTTCGGGGAGAATTTGCTCCACATACGGACGAACGATCTCTTTGACGTCCGCTTGGCTAAGGCCAGCAGTGTGCTGGGTTGAGACGACCACGGACGATGTGCCGACAGGACGGCCATTCTCGTACTTCACCGTGACCTGGCTTTTTGCGTCAGGCAGCAGTTCCGTCCGCTCACCGGCATGGCGCGCTTTAGCCAGCGCTTCGACGATGCCGTGGGCATAGGCGATCGGCGCGGGCATCAGGTGCTCGGTCTCATCGGTGGCGAAGCCGAACATGATGCCTTGGTCGCCGGCGCCTTCGTCTTTGTCATCGCCTTCGTCGACACCCATGGCAATCTCGTTCGATTGTCCGTGCACGTGGCAAGCGATGTCGGCGTTGCGCCAGTGGAAGCCCTCTTGCTCGTAACCGATGGCCTTAATCGCGCCGCGCGCGGTCTCGATCAGTTCTTCCGCGTGAATGGGTTCTTCCGTACGCGTCTCACCGGCGAGGACGACGCGGTTGGTGGTCGTCAAGGTCTCAACCGCGACGCGCGCCTCAGGCTCCCGCGCGATGTGCAGGTCGACGATGGCGTCGGAAATTCGGTCCGCCACCTTGTCTGGATGGCCTTCGGAAACACTTTCGGAGGTGAAATGATAGTTCTGGCGAGCCACGGAAGCGCCTTTCATCAACTATATAAGGAAATCCTTATGTCGCGACGGCGGCGTGGGGGCAAGGGGTTAATTCCCCTCGCCCTATTCAGCGTCCTGCATGGCGATGAGCGAGGCGTTGCCGCCCGCCGCCGCGGTATTGATCGAGATGACCCGCTCCTCGGCAAAGCGGAGGAGATAGTGGGGACCGCCCGCTTTCGGGCCGGTGCCAGATAGGCCCATGCCGCCGAACGGCTGGCTGCCGACAATCGCGCCGATCTGGTTGCGGTTGACGTAGACGTTCCCCGCCGGGGCGATCTCAGCGATCTCTTTCGCGGTCGCTGTGATCCGCGTATGTAGCCCGAAGGTTAGTCCGTATCCGGTGGATTTGATCTCTTCCAGGACCTTGGGAATGTCGCCCACGGCGTAGCGCTTCACGTGCAGGATGGGACCGAAGTGTTCGTCTTTGAGGACCTCGTCCTTCTCAAGCTCAAAGATATGCGGCGCGAGGAAGGTGCCTTCCTCTGGCGCTTCGCCTGACCAGCGGAGGCCTGGACGGCTGGCGGCATAGGTGCGGAGCCGCGTGCGTGCGACCTCGTCGATGATCGGTCCAATATCCGTAGTCGGATCAGCTGGGTCACCCAGCTTCATTGTCCGTGCACGGCCCTCAATCATCTTCAGCATGCTGTCGGCCACATCCTCTTGTAGGTAGAGGACGCGGAGGGCTGAGCAGCGTTGGCCCGCCGACTGGAACGCGGAGGCGATGACGTCGTCAGTGACTTGCTCTGGCAGGGCCGTGGCATCGACGATCATGGCGTTCACGCCGCCAGTTTCTGCGATGAGGGGGACGATGGCGCCCGGTTTCTCCGCAAGCTGACGTTGGATGCGCTTGGCCGTGGCAGTGGAGCCGGTGAAGACCACACCTGCAATTGCTGGGTGGTTCAGCATCGCCTCACCAACTCGTCCACCGCCGAGGAGCAATTGCACCGCCTGCGGAGGGACACCTGCTTCGTGAAGGATTTTCACGGCCTCGAAGGCGATCAGTGGGGTCTGCTCGGCAGGCTTCGCGACCACGCTGTTGCCGGCTGCGAGTGCGGCCGTGACCTGACCAAGGAAGATGGCGAGGGGGAAGTTCCACGGCGCGATGGCGGCGAAGACGCCGCGGCCTTCAAGGCGCAGTTGGTTGTCCTCACCGACCGGGCCGGGAAGCGCGTGCGGGACGAAGAGGCGGCGCGCTTCGGCAGCGTAGAAGCGGCAGAAATCAACCGCCTCGCGGATCTCCGCGATTCCGTCTTCGAGATTCTTGCCCGCCTCTCTCGCGAGGATGGCCA
This sequence comes from Pseudomonadota bacterium, assembly GCA_039198765.1. Lineage (GTDB taxonomy): Bacteria > Pseudomonadota > Alphaproteobacteria > Caulobacterales > Parvularculaceae > Parvularcula. Next base: position 39,569 of record JBCCTF010000001.1, on the reverse strand, counting down.
TCAGCCGGTCACGGTTCACTTCGAGGAGGTCCCCAGCCCGTTCGAGGGCGAGGGCGCGGGCTTCGACGGGCGTTTCGTTCCAAGCCTGGAAGCCAGCGGCGGCGCTGCTCACCGTGCGTTCGGCGATGGAGGCATCCGCTTCTGAGAGATTGGTCACTGTTGATCCGTCTACGGGGCTTTTCAGCTCGCGCGTTTCTGGGCCTTGAGCTTCAGCCCCATCGATCAGTGAGCTGATGGACGGTGTGCCAACACTAGCTTGTTCCATGCCTTGGGTCAGTGCGGCGAGGGCGGCGCTGTCGCCAAAAGCGATACCTGCTGAATTCCTCCGTGTACCATAGATATCTAGGGGTCGTGGGATCGAGCTGTGGCGGTAGCCGCCTAGGCGGTTGAGCCTTGCGCGGGGTTGTTCCAGGAGCTTCTCATCCGCCACTTCTTCGTCGTGCACTTGCGCGACGAACGAGCTGTTCGCACCATTCTCCAGCAAGCGCCGGACCAGGTAGGCGAGCAGGTCGCGGTGCCCGCCGACCGGAGCGTAGATGCGGCAGGGATACTTCTCGACCCCGCGATCGGTGCGGATGCCTTCGTCCGTGATCTGCTCGAACAGGCTCTCGCCCATGCCGTGGAGGCGCTGGAATTCGAAGTCCTTGGGCGAGCCTGCGGAGTGGGCCATCTCGATGATGGTCGCCGCCGTCAAGGCGTTGTGCGTGGCGAACTGCGGATAGAGGCGCGGCGCCACCTCGAGCAGCTTCGCGGCACAGGCGATGTAGGAGAGGTCCGTCGCAGCCTTCCGTGTAAAGACGGGAAAGTCGGACAGGCCCGCTTGCTGCGCCAGCTTAATCTCCGTGTCCCAGTACGCGCCCTTCACCAGGCGAACCATCATGCGGCCATTGACGCTCTCTGCCAGATCAGCGGCCCAGGTACACACGCCCATGGCGCGTTTTTGGTAGGCCTGCATCGCCAGGCCAAAGCCGCCCCAGTCTCTCAGCGAAGAGTCCGTGTACACCCTTTTGATGATATCGAGAGACATCTCAAGGCGATCGGCTTCTTCCGCATCGACCGTGAGGTTGAGATCCGCGGCCTTCGCCTCACGAGCGAGCTCGAGAAGCTTTGGCGCGAGGTCGGCGACCGCTTCTTCCCAATGCCGAGGGTGGTAGTTGGGGTTGAGGGCCGATAGCTTCACGGAAATGCCGCGCTGCGCGGGCGCATCACCAGGCTGTGCTGCCTTCGCAATCGCCGCGATCGCCTCGTGGTAAGACGTCAAATAGCGGTCAGCGTCAGCGATCGTCCGTGCACCTTCGCCCAGCATGTCGTAGGAGGTGCGATAGCCGCGTTTCTCTGGCCCGCGAGCACGCTTCAGCGCTTCTTCAATCGTCTGCCCAAGGACGAATTGGTGGCCGAGATAGCCCATCGACTGGCGTACACCCATCCGCACCGTGGGCATGCCGAGGCGTTTGACCAGGTTTTGGACGGTGTTCTGCGGCGTCTCACCCGGGCGGATCACCTTGTTCGTGAGGCCGAGCCCCCATGCGGCAGCGGCCACGAACATCGAGTCGGATTTTTTCTCCGAACTGTCCCAATCGCCCGCCGCGATCTTGTCTTCGATCAGCCGGTCTTGCGTCTTGGAGTCGGGTACACGGAGCAATGCCTCAGCCATGACCATGAGAGCGAGGCCCTCTTTCGTGGACAGGCCGTACTCGCGGAGGAAAGCGTCAAGGTTCGCGCCGCCGCGTGTGCGGTGGCGGATGCCTTCGATCATCTGTGAGGCCAGCCGTGTCGTGCTGTCCTGCACGGCATCGGCGCTTTCTGCGGCGAGCATCAGGCGGGGGACGACGACCTCGTCCGCTTCGGCGAAAGGCTGAACAAAGCCGAGACGTTCTGCGCGCGTTTCGATCATGACGGGACCTCCCAAAAAACGTCGGGGTTTGTCTGCCCCCTAGGCTCTTTAGAAGCGCATGTCTCGCTTTGTGATCGGCGCGCAGGCCCGTCAGTTCGACGCGGTTTCGGCCTCGTCACCGAGGGTTTTGACCAAGTCCAAAACCCGGCGGCGGACCTGATAATCCTTGATCTTTGCGAACGCACGACAGAGCTGCATGCCCTCCGGTGTCGACAGCGTCGCCAGAAAATCCGCTTTCTCGTCTTTCTCAGCTCCGCCGAGAGCCCGCTGGGTTTCTGCGAACCCGATCAGCGTTTCTGGCCCATCGCCATAGTCGTCGTAGAAGAACTGCACAGGGACGGTCAGAATGCGCGCGATCTCGTAGAGGCGGCTCGCGCCAATCCGGTTCACGCCCTTCTCGTATTTCTGCACCTGTTGAAAGGTAAGGCCCAGCTCCTCACCCAGCTTATCTTGGCTAATGCCCTGCATCATTCGACGCAGGCGAACCCGGCTCCCGACATGGATGTCAATCGGGTGCGGTGCTCTCTTGTTCTCAGTTTGAGACATGAATTGTACGTGTCCTCGATCACCACTACGCGGTGAAGTTGCCCTTTTCCCGCATGGCTTGTAGCGCGTTGCGTACCACCAGCAAGCCAAAGAAACTTAACATTGCAGCAAACGTCAAGTCTCCCGTTACAGTATATGCTGTGCGTGGGCGTGGGGCGGGCAACGCGGCGGTGATCACGCCGGGCTGATAGAGCGGCAGATCGTAGAGGACGCGGCCTTCAGCATCGATGAGAGCTGAGATGCCGGTGTTGGCGGAGCGGACCAGCGGCAGGCCATTCTCCACGGCGCGCATGCGGGCGATGTCGAGGTGCTGCATCGGTCCTGCGCGGTCGCCGAACCACGCGTCATTGGTGACCACAGTGAGCCAATCGGGGCGATCGCCGCGGCGATAGAGCGTGCCGGGGAACACATCTTCGTAGCAGATCAGTGGGCTGAATGGGGCCGGTCCCAGGCCCAGGGTCTTGGGACCTGTGCCGGGGATGAAGCCGCGCCCGCCCGTGGGGCTCAGGCTTTCGATGCCAAGGGCTTCGAAGGCTTGGTAGAAGGGGAGGGTCTCGCCGAAGGGGACGAGGCGGTGCTTGTCGTAGACGGCGGCCTCGTTTGCTCCGCTCTCTGATGGTCCGTAGACGAAGAGTGTGTTGGCGTAGCCTTCGGGGACAGAGCGAAGGGAGCCGGAAATGAGCCAGCTCTTCGCGGGAAGCTCATCGCTCAGATAATCACTGAGGTCAGGAATCTGGTTGAGGAACGGTGACGCGTTTTCTGGCCAGATGATGTAGATCGACGCATTGAGATCTTCGCTAGCGAGTTTGTTCGCTGCGCGCGTGCTCATCTCCAAGATCTGACGAAGGTTCTCGCCGCGCTTTGATGGATCGAGTTTGTCCCGTTGAGAAACGCTCGGCTGCAGGATCGCGATCTGCGCATCGGTGCGCCGCTCCTCTGGATGAAGCGACAACCGGACTGCGCTGAACGCAACGATGGTGGCCACGCTTGCAAGAGTGAAGAGGCCAACCTTGCGTGCTTGCTGTGCGTGCAGAAACGCCATGGCTGGCGTCAGAGCGATCAGTGTCAGGAGGAAACCGTAGCCGTAGGGGCCGAGAACAGTGAGCGGCTGGAGTCCAATAGTCGTTCCCGCAAGCGCTTGGGCGTGCAGGTTCCAAGGCAGTCCGGAGAGGATGTGGCCACGTAACCACTCCGCCACGCTGAGGGTGATCGCGAAGAGAAGAAGTGTGCTCAGCCCACGGATGGAGTATTTCTCGCGTAGGCTAATGTAGACCCAGCTGGCCAGTCCGTAAAAAAGGCCCAAAAACGCGAAAAACCCAGGAAGAACAATGGGTATCATCCACGCAAACTGATCCGCCTGCACCATGAATGCGTTGGCAAGCCACAACATGCCGTAGGCAAAGTAGCCGGCGCCGAAGGCTGTGCCCGTGAAGAACGCTACCCTGCGCGGCTTCTCCCGGCGCCCGACCCCTTCAAGCAGAAGGGCCAGTCCAGAGAGGCCAACGGCAAGCGCGATTGGCCAACGAAGCGGTGCGAACGCCATCGCTGTGACGATGCCGAAAGTCAGCGCAATCACATAGCGTCGCCAGCCAACATAATCGGCGAGTTTCAGCATCCGCTCGCGCCACGTCGAGAGTGTGCCCGTCACTTCGCGCCGGAGGTTTCTTCGGTGGGAGTCTCGGCCAGTTTGATCAGTGCACGGCGAACAAGACGTGGGTCAGCTTCTGCGATCTCAAACTCATGCCCATGGGGGTGAGGGATCACTTCGCCGCGCAACGGCACGCGTCCGGCAAGGCTGAAGATCAGCCCGCCCAGGGTATCAGCCTCTTCATCCTCAAGACGAAGATCACGCCCGAGGACTTCGGCAAGGTCTTGCAGCTCAATTCGCGCATCGGCGTCCCATCGTCCGCCTACGGTCTGTTTGAGGCGCTTCTGATCAGTCTCATCATGCTCATCGCGGATGTCGCCGACGATCTCTTCGATCAAATCTTCAATCGTGACCAAGCCGTCCGTGCCGCCGAATTCGTCAATAACTAAGCCCATGTGAATACGCTGCGCCTGCATGCGCAGAAGCAGCTCGGCCGCAGGCATCGATGGCGGAACATAAATCAGTTTACGGACGAGACCCGCAATCGGCTGGTCATCGTCACTGTGCCCACCCTTGGCGATGACTTCGACCACATCCTTGATGTGCACAAAGCCCTGCGGGTCGTCGAGGTCGCCCTTGTAGACTGGCAGGCGCGAGTGACCGGCCTCAGCGAAACAGGTCAGCAGCTCGTTGAGCGGCGTCTCCATGTCGACGGCGATGATATCGGCCCGCGGGATCGCCACATCGCCGACGCGCATCGTTTCCAGCGCCACGATCCGCGCCATCATCGCGCGTTCGTCCGTGGACAATGCGCGCTCAAGCCCGTTCCCATCGCTTACGGCCACGACTTCGCTATCCGCCGGTGCCCGGCGGCCGAACAGGCGCCCTAGGCTGAACCGGCCGGTAGGGCGGCTGGCATTTTCAGGTGATGTGAGGGGGGCGGACGTGTCCGCCAGGGCGTCTGTCTTCGGCGCCGCCACCGCGGCGAACTGGGACGGCTCAGAGCCGTCGGGCATGGTCATCTCCATCTTTTAGACCGGGTGATCACCGTAAGGATCGGCAATTCCCATCCGCGAAAGCACTTGGCGTTCAAGGCTTTCCATGGCCTCGGCCTCGTCATCCGCGATGTGATCATAGCCGAGAAGATGCAAAAGGCCATGAACAAGAAGGTGCGCCGCATGGTCCTTCATGGTGATGTTTTTTTCATCAGCTTCCCGGGCGCAGGTGCCATAGGCCAAGGCGAGATCGCCTAGGGGCTGGATTTCAGCCGGCAGGCCGGGAATGGGCTCGGCAGGGAAGGATAAGACATTGGTTGGCTTGTCTTTTCCGCGCCATTCAGCATTCAGGGCCTGGACGGATGCATCGTCGGTGAAGAGCGCCGTGGTTTCCCGCGCCAAGTCGGGCGCTTCCATAACCTCAGCTGTCGCCTCCAGACAGCGCTCGGCCAGCGCCTCGGGTTCGAGGGCTGACCAGGCGTTTTCTTCGATGATGCAGGCGATGGACAAGCGGGTTTAGGCCTCGGCGAGCAGGGCTTCGGTCATGGTCCACAGGCGGTCGGCGTTCTCATCCGACGCGGCCCATGAGCGAACGCCGAAGTAGCCTTTGTCATCGTCGGGAACCAGCGCCGCGATGTTGCAGTCTTCGCAGTAGACACCGCCTTTGCCCTCAACCATCGGCGAGGTTGCCGCCCACAGCGTGGTGGCCGTGCCTTGCGGCGGGGTTTTGAAGAAGGCTTTCGCGCCGTCGGGGATGTTGCCGTCTTCGTCGAGCCAGCCTGCTTGGATCTGCTCCTCCATCGTCAGGTGCCGTTGAAGGTCGGTCATGATGCCGCCGGGGTGGACGGAGAAGGCTTCAAGCCCTTCGTGCTGTTTGTTCAGTGCGCGGGCAAACAAGGCATTGGCCGTTTTAGATTGTCCGTAGGCGACCCACTTTTGGTAGTCGATATTGTCGAAGCTCGGGTCATCCCAAATGATCGATGAGATGCGGTGAGCGAGGGACGACAGCGCCACAACACGCGGAGCGGAGGCTTTCATCAGCGCAGGGAGCAAGTCCTGGGTCAGGACGAAGTGACCGATATGGTTGATCGCGAACTGACTTTCCCAACCGCTTCCAATGCGGGAAAGCGGGCTGGCCATAACGCCTGCGTTGTTGATCAAAAGATCGACCGGCTGGCCGTCGTCGGCCACCGTTTTGGCGAAGCTCCGCACACTGCTTAGATCTGCAAGGTCGAGGGATGCGGTCGTGGTGTTGGGGATGCCCGCCAGCGCCTCCTTCGCCTTCTCTTGGCTCCGGACGGGAACGACAACTGATGCGCCGCGTTCGGTCAGGGCACGGACGGCCTCGAGACCGATGCCGGAGTAGCCGCCGGTCACGATGGCGCGCTTTCCGCTGAGATCAATGTCGCCCATCACTTCTGATGGATCGGGCTTACGGTCCCACGGAACGTTCAGCGGGGTTTGGTCTGTCATGAATACTCCTTAGCCCTGGGGGCGCACAGCGTCGCGGGCATCATAGGCGCGGACGATCTCGCCGACCAGCCTGTGACGCACAACATCGTCGCCCGTGAACCGGGTCACGGCCACGCCATCAATAGATGTCAGCAGGCTGAGGGCATCGGCAAGACCGGACTGCCGCGGGTCGGGTAGATCGGTCTGTGAGGGGTCGCCTGTCACCACCATGCGGGAATTCTCGCCAAGGCGGGTAAGGAACATCTTCATTTGCGCGATCGTCGCGTTCTGCGCTTCGTCGAGGATGACCGCGGCCCGGCTCAACGTCCGTCCACGCATGAACGCTAGGGGCGCGATTTCGATCTCTTTGGCTGCAATCTTTCGATCAACGTAATCGGTATGCAGAACATCATAGAGCGCATCATAGAGAGGACGGAGATAGGGATCCATCTTCTCCTTTTCGTCGCCCGGCAGGAAGCCGATCCGCTCGCCTGCCTCTACCGCAGGCCGCGAGAGGATTACCCGGTCCACCTGGCCAGACGCCAGCATGGACGCTGCGTTGGCGACGGCGAGGTAGGTCTTACCTGTGCCTGCGGGGCCGACACCGAAGACCAATTCTTCCGTGGCGAGCTGCCCCATGAACTGCCCTTGCGCGGGGGAGCGGGGCGCAATCGTCCGTTTGGGGAGGATGAGCGACTGACCTTTCACCTCTCGTTTCGCACGGGCAGGCGTCGGCGCCCGCTCAATCCGCAAGAGGCCCTCCACATCAGCGATCGTGAGGGAGTGTCCATTCTCGAGGCGAATGTAGAGCTGCTCCAGCACCGCTTTGGCTTGGGTCCGTGCGTGTTCGCCGCCAGTGACGCCGATTTCGTTCCCACGCGGATCAAGCCGAATGCCAAGAGCGTTCTCTATCAGCGCCAAATGCGCATCGGTCGGCCCACACAGGTCTCGCATGAGGGCGAGGTCTTCGAAGACGAGGGTGTCTGTTTCGGTCAAAGGGGTTCCTTACGCGAGCGTGCCGCGAAGACTGTTCGGGCCTGCCTCTTCAATCTTGATCGGGATAATCTGTCCAAGGAGCTTTTCATCAGCAAGGACGTGTACGGACTGCAGGTAAGGGGACTTGCCCACCAGCTGCCCTTCCATCCGACCTGCCTTTTCCAGAAGAACCGGCAGTGTACGGCCTACTTGCGTAGTATCGAACGCACGACGCTGTTCGTTCAGCAGCGCTTGCAGGCGTTGCAAACGCTCGTTCTTCACGTCCTCAGGGACTTGTTTTGCCATCGTTGCGCCAGGGGTGCCGGGGCGGCGGGAATATTTGAAGCTGAAGCAGCTCGCGTAGTTCACCTCGCGGACGAGGGCCATGGTGTCCTCGAACGCGGCGTCGTCCTCGCCAGGGAAGCCGACGATCATGTCGCCAGAAATCGCGATGTCCGGTCGCACTGCGCGAACGGCTTCGATCTGGCGGAGATAGGTTTCCGCTGTGTGCGCCCTATTCATCGCCTTCAGCACACGGTCGTTTCCGGCCTGCACAGGCAGGTGCAGATACGGCATCAGCTTCGGCTCTTCACCGAACGCTGCGATCAGGCCGTCGTCCATGTCCTTAGGGTGCGAGGTTGTGAAGCGGATACGATCGAGGCCATCAATCTTCGCTAGGTGACGGCACAGCTCGCCCAGGCCCCATGCTTCGCCGGAAGTGCCAGCAGGCGGTGCGCCGTGCCAGGCATTCACGTTCTGGCCGAGCAGGGTCACCTCGCGCACGCCTTGCGCGACGAGGCTGCGCACCTCAGCGGTGATTTGATCCGTGTTCCGGCTCACTTCAGCACCGCGGGTGTACGGAACAACGCAGAAGGTACAGAACTTATCGCAACCCTCCTGCACTGTCACAAAAGCGGAATAGCCTTCGGCCTTCCGCCCCTCGGCCAGCACATCGAACTTCTCGTCGACGTCAAAGTCTGTGTAGAGACGGTTGCCGGTCTCACGCGCGGTCTTGGCGATGATCTCGGGCAGTTTGTGATAGCTCTGCGGGCCGATCATGAAGTCGATGACGGGGGCGCGGTTGCGCATCTCCTCGCCCTCGGCCCGCGCCACGCATCCGGCCACGGCAATCGTACCGCCGCGCTCTTTGACACCCTTCAGGCGGCCCAGCTCCGAATAGACTTTCTCCGCCGCCTTCTCACGAATGTGGCAGGTGTTCAGGATGACGAGGTCAGCATCGTCCGGCGCCTCGGTGGTTTCAAAACCGAGGGGTTTCAGCAGGCCCGTCATGCGCTCGCTGTCGTAGACGTTCATCTGACAGCCCCACGTTTTCACGTGGACGCGCTTTTTCGGCGGATTGGGATCGGTCGTGCTCACCGGCGGCGCATAACGCAAAGGCCGCGCATTGTCATGCTGCTGCAGGGCGGCGCGCCCATTTTCCCGCGAGGGTCACGATAGGAAAAACCAAACACAGCCCCGTGATTGTCATGGTGAGCGTGGGACGCTCCTGGTTCATGACGATCACGGCGTAGAGGCCCCACACGATCGGGATGATGTAAGCGAGCGCCGCCAACCGGAAGGCAAGGGCCAGAGCGATCAAAGCCCAAATGCCGAGAATGATGAGCGCCGCCGCCTGCTCATCACCGAAGAGGGGCCACATGCCTGCCTGCCCGAAGGCCAGTGAGAGACCCGCGGGCGAAGCCACAGTGATCCAACCGCCAAGCGCGAGGAGGAAGCCGTAAGCCGTGCGGTTTGAGGCGCTCGGTTCGAGCTCGGCCCGCCCAGCCGCGCCGGCCCAGATCGCGAAGACCAGAATGCACTCCAGGATGACGAAGCTCATTAAGCCGGGACCGAACACTGGCTGGTGCAGCGCCCACACGGCATTACCGCTGAACGCCAGTATGGCCAGCCATCCCGCCCGATGCACCACGGGATTACGGGGTCTGAACGCATGCCAGAGCGCGACATAGATGCCGCCGATATAGAGGATCAGCCAGATCGAGAACGCGTACCCCGCCGGGACCAAGATCGTCCGGTTCCGTTCAGCCGTTTCGCCTATAGAACCTTCGATCCCCACCAGCGACGGCGCGATCGCAAAGACGATCTGCAGCACAGCAGCAATGATCAAAGCAGCGGAACGGATGGCATGCACGGCTGATCTCCTCGGTAGGGCTATGCTCTACCGCAACGCCTGATGCCTGTCGTGCGGCACTTGAGCGAGGGGCGCCCTTTGTCTTTTCAGCAGCGCGCGTTAACGCGAGATCTTGTTCCGACGACCCATGGGGACCCTCGTGCAAGAGCAAACGCCCACCGAGAATGAACCAGCCCCGGATGACCAGACCACTGGCGAGGCCGTCGCCGAAGCGGTGGAGGCGGTTCAGGACGACCTGGCTTCAGAGTCTTCTGCGCTGGCCGAGCTGGTCGACACCGACACTCTGCGCGAGATGCTGGCGAAGGTCACCATTTGGAGCCGGACGGAACTTCTCACGATCAACTCGGCTATCCAGTTGGCGCTGGTCTTCGGCGCGCTGGTTCCCGCGGTCCTGTTCGGGCCTCGGCTGAAGGAATTCGTCCAGCGCCATCTGCGCAAGCGGGCGCCGAAGGGCATTCTGCAGCGGGTTTGTGATGCGATTGCGACCCTGGCCACGCCCATTGCTGCGTTCTTCGCCCTCACGCTGTTCAGCGCGATCCTCGGTGACGGGATGGGTCAGCAGGCCCAGTTCGTTGATGCGGCTCAGTCACTTCTCGCTGCGTGGATCGTCGTCCGCTTGGTCACCCTGGCTATTCGCTCGCCGTTCTGGTCGCGGGTCGCGTTCTATGTCGTCTGGCCGATCGCGGTGCTGGATAGTTTTGGCCTCCTCGGCGGTGTGTTCCAATGGATGCGCGACGTCAGTCTCGTCATCTCTCCGGAGACCGCGACGGACCCTGCGGTTGCGCTGACGCTCTACGATGTCCTCCGTGCGGGGATTATTTTTGCGATCTTCATGCAGTTGGCCGGCGTGTTCTCCTCCGTGGTGGTGGGGCAGGTTCAGCAGACGGACGAAATCAATGCCTCTCTGAAAGCGCTGATTGCGAAGATCATCAACTTCGTGATGCCGATTATCGCGCTGCTGCTGGCGCTGCAGTTTATTGGTTTCAACCTCGCGAGTTTGGCCATTTTCTCCGGTGCGATCGGCCTTGGCATTGGCCTGGGCCTTCAGAAGATCATCGGCAATTTCCTCGCAGGCTTTACGCTTCTAGCTGACCGGTCGATCAAGCCTGGTGACACGATCCAGGTGGATGACACCTTTGGTTGGGTGACCGACATGAAATCCCGCTACGTTTCGATCCGCACGCGTGACGGGACGGAGCACCTCATCCCCAACTCCACCTTCATCGAAGAGGGCGTTGTGAATTGGTCGCATAAGGATCAATTGGTCCGCGTGCATGCTCCCTTCGGCGTGGCCTACGGAACAAAAGACCTGCGGCGTGTCCAAGACATCGCCATCGAAGCAGCGAAGTCGACCGAGCGTGTCCAAGCCGGAAAGCCGCCTGTCTGTAACCTGATGGAGTTCGGGGACAATTCCGTGAACTTCGATCTCCGCTTCTGGATCATCGACCCGCCCAACGGGATTTCGAACGTCCGCTCCGCCGTCCTGATGAAAATCTGGGATGCGTTCCAGGAAGAGGGGATCGAGATTCCGTTCCCGCAACGCGACCTGCACATCAAATCATCGGACGTGCCTTTCGTTGCGGAGCATAGGACGCAGGCTGACTAACCCAATGCGGCCGCCGCTTCTTGCCTAAGCGCACCCAACGCGCGGCGGAAGGGCGCTGGCCCTGCACTGATCCGTGCGACCCCCAGTTCCGCCAATGGTTGGGGTTCGACGGGATTGCCCATGTCCATCACATTGATGGGGAGTTTGCAGTTGCTTGTCAGTTCACGGATGAGATGATGATCCGCTAATCCCGGAACAAAGAAACCGCTCGCGCCCGCTTCTGCATAAGCGGCTTCGCGCTCTTGAGCCTCTGATAAGTCTGAAGCGTGTTTTGATGCATCTGGCTCGTTCAGAAAAACGTCTGTGCGGGCGTTGATGAAGAGATTCATGCCGAGTGCATCTGCCTTCGCCCTCACCGCCCGTATCCGTGCGGCGTGTTCGTCGACTGGCCTCAGCGCGGCAGTATCAATTCGGCGATCCTCGATGTTGATGCCGATCGCACCCGCCTCGATGATTTGCCCGACATTCTCAGCGAGGCTTTCAAGATCATCCGCATACCCTGTTTCGATATCGACAGAAAGCGGCTGATCAACAACATGAACAATTGCCTGGACGACATCGACCAGCCGATCAAACGGTAGGTCCTCGCCGTCGTCGTATCCTTGGGCGCCCGCAACGCTTGCGCTGCCCGTGGCAATGGCCGGTGCACCTGCTTTGGCAACGGCGAGGGCGCTGCCTGCGTCCCACACGTTGGTCAGGATGAGCGGATTGCAGGCAATATGCAGTCTACGGAACGTTTCTGCTTTGGCTTGTTGATTGGTCATCGCGACGGCCTCCTCACCCGCGGAGGTGCCTTAGGTGAGGATCAGAGGACGCACCGCCTCGGATCGGGCGGTGATGTGTGTTTCACAGATCGACGGTCGGTTAGTGAGCGCTATCCAGCGCGGCTTCCGCAGTTGTCATGGCGGCGCTTGTCGATGGCGTCGGCGAAATCTCGTCTTCAAGCGCCAAGCGGTAGCCTCCGCTTTCTGTCAGCAGGAGTGCATTGGCACCGGGCTGCGGCTCGATTTTTTGGCGAAGACGGTAGACATGCGTTTCCAGCGTGTGTGTCGTCACGCCAGAATTGTACCCCCACACCTCGTTCAGAAGGGTATCGCGGCTGACCGGGCGTCCGCCTGCACGATAGAGGTACTTGAGGATCGAGCTTTCTTTCTCGGTCAGCTTGATCCGCCGGTCGTCGCGATCGATCAGCATCTTCACGGCAGGTTTGAAGGCGTAAGGACCAATCTTGAAGACGGCGTCCTCAGACTGCTCATGGCTGCGCATATGCGCCCGCAGGCGCGCGAGAAGGACCGCAAACTTGAATGGCTTCGTGACGTAGTCATTTGCGCCCGCTTCAAGACCGTTGATCTGGTCATCGTCGCTGTCACGGCCTGTGAGCATCACGATTGGAGACTTGAAGCCGCCCTCGCGCAGCTTCCTGCAGAGGTCGCGCCCGTCGTAGTCGGGCAGCCCTATGTCCAGCAGGACGAGATCGATGTGCTGCTGGTCTTTCAGGTGCTCGAGTGCGGCAGCACCGTTTCGGGCGATGCTTAGCTGAAACTCGCTGTGGGCAGCGAATTGCTCGGCCAAAACATCGGCAAGAAGCTCGTTGTCCTCAACCAGGAGAACTTTGGTAGCTCTCGACATCATTACCTCGCGGTTCCGGCCCTCTTAGGGCCGATAGACGGACGGCAGAAAACTGCTGTCGATCAATCATTTGAACTCATTGAGTCGAACCGATCCGCGATGAGCAGGAACGGTTCATACGCCAGGCCGCGCACCGCATTCGGTGACGATGGGTTGGTGCAACCACTCCTGAGTCGCTGCCAGTCCTCACGAACCCTTGTCTATAAAACACGCTCCGAATCGGAATCGTTCCCGACCGAAGGATGAAATACGCATAATATTTCGATGATCTCGGAACTAAAGTCCGTTTGCAACCGTTTGAATTTAATTTCTCATACCGAAAATCCCACTGCCAACGCGCACATGGGTGGCCCCCAGGGAGACCGCGGCTTCGTAGTCTCCTGACATCCCCATGCTGAGCTTCGGCAGGCCCGCGGCGTTTGCGAGTTTGGCGAGGAGGGCAAAGTGCGGCGCGGGCGGTTCTCCGGCTGGCGGGATTGCCATCAGGCCGTGGACGTCGAGGCCATGAGCGGTTCGGCAGATCTCAACAAAATCAAGAGTTTCCGCTGGTGTGACGCCTACTTTTTGCGGTTCCTCGCCTGTGTTCACCTGGATGTAAACGGGCAACGGCTTGCTCTGGTTGGCCATTTCCTTGGCGAGGGCGGCAGCAATTTTGGGGCGATCGACTGTTTCGATGACGTCGAAGAGAGCGACGGCGTCCTTGGCTTTGTTCGACTGCAGCGGGCCTATGAGGCGCAGTTGAGTGTCAGGGAACGCTTCCTTGAGCGCCGGCCATTTGCCTTGCGCTTCTTGGACACGATTTTCTCCAAAGACGCGGTGCCCCGCCTCCAAAAGAGGGCGGATTGTCTCCGCGTCAAACGTCTTGGAAACCGCGGTCAGGGTAACGTCTTGCGGGGCGCGCCCTGCTTCCTTGGCGGCCTTAGCGATGGCTTCGACGACATCGTTTCGGTTGCGGATCAAGCTAGATGAGTCCATGGAGACGCCCGTGGCAGACTTTTCCTCCCGTGTCATCGCACTCAGCCGCGCAGCTTGGTCGCTGCGCGAGGCCGCGCCGAAGCCGAGCGCGCTCCCATTCGCTCTCGCGCTGTTCAGCGATGCCTCTAGGATGGATCCGATTGACGAGATCGCTGTCCAGTTGCCCACCGACATCCCCCCAGTGGCGGTGATTTTTCGGCATGACCATTTGCCTGAAGCCGAGCGGATGGCGCTGGCGCAGCATGTGATGACGTGTGTTCAGGAGCGCGGGCATCTCTTTCTTATGGCGCGGGCGGAGATGCGCGGAGCAAACGGGCACCACGCGTTTCCGAGTGGTTCCGGTCTCAAAACGATGCCGGTCCATAATGAGGATGAGGTGATCGAGGCCGTTGCCGAAGGTGCCGATGCTCTCTTTCTATCCCCGATCAACGGCACGGCGAGCCATCCTGATCAGAAGCCTCTATCTCGCGGCCGTGCCGTCGCTTTGGCGCAGGCGTGCCCGGTTCCGATCTTCGCGCTGGGCGGCATGGACGAGCACTCGGCTGAAGCGCTTGAAGGCACGCCGTTTCAGGGGTTTGGAGCTATTGGAGCGTTCGCTGGTTAGAAGCGGATCGAGCTCTCGATCATCACAGCCGTGGTGTCTTCGTCCCCGCCGAGCATGTCCGGCTTATCGCTGTCCACAAACTGAGCAGCAGCGCCAACCGACACGCCGCGGCCAATGACATAAGCGATGCCCGCCTGCGCCGTCTGTGTCCGGCGATCGAGAGCAAACGGCAGAGTGACGTCAATCTGCGGGCCGATCAGGAGGCTCGCGTCGCGTTCTGCGTCCGCTTGGCCGTAGCCGAGCATCATGCGCCAGTCGCCTGCGGTGTAGGTCACGCCGGCATCGAACGCGAGGTAGTCGCTCGGTCCAGCCGCAGCGCTGTCGATGCCCGTATTGGTCGTTTTGACGGAGCCGCCGAAGGTGAGGTCGCCGTAAGCGAGGTTGAGACCGAGCGCGAGGGCTTGATAATCCTCAAGGAATTCCTCTTCCACCGCTGTGCCCAGCTGCTCTTCCTGAGCCTGCACAAAGCTTGCGCCGAGGCCGAAGACGAGTTGGTCGCGGCCGAGCGTGAACCCGTTCTGGTAGTAAAGTGCCGCCTCAGACACATCGCGCCACCGTTGGTCTTGCGGGATCACGTTCCCGTCGGGATCGACGCGGAAATTGCCGCCGTCAGCCGGCTGGCAGTTTGTCTCGCCGCAGCTGGCCAGTTCAGGGGCATAGGAGACGCCCATCTGAACGTTGCCCACCAACCCGCCGAGGAACCCAGGAGGCGGCATGTAGTTGATTTTTGGTGAAACGCCCGAGAAGTCGTTGATTGTGTTGACGTCGTTCAGGCCAGAGGGGTCTGCGCGCCAGTCGTTCACGCCCAGGGCGCGGAAGATGTTCGGTGAGGCAACGGCAAGCTGAGAAGCCACGCCTTCCTGCGCGCCGACGGACAGGCTGCCAAAGCCGCCGCGGGCAAAAACGTAGGCGCGGTCGATGAAAAGGTCGCTGCTTTGCGTGCCAACTCCGCGGTTCCCACCCAGTGTGAGCGAGGAGTAGCGCCCACCAGCCGCGCGGCGATCGAACCGGTCGCCATCGATCTGCAAACCGCCTGATGCACCGAGCTCAAGCCCAGGAATGGCGAGCGTTGTGCCTGTGACGCGAAGGCGCGCATCAACGTCTGCCTCTCCGTCTTCTTCGGTGATGCCAGAGGTTAGAACCACGTCGCCTTCAACCACAAGCTCTTCGTCCTGCGCCCATGCAGTGGACGCAGCCGTTAAGGCTGTGATGATGAACAGCGTGCGCACGAGCGCGCCTCCAGGGTTCCGAACGTCTACTTGCGCTATGAAAAGGTTAAACGAAAGGGGTCAGGGGCTATAGGTTTTGGCAATGTGCAGAATTGCAAGATGGTGAGGCTTCTCGGCAACCCTTGACGCCGTAAGGGGTTTGAAACACCACGCCCCGATGTTACTTAAGACGACGACTTCGATTGGCACCCGCATGCGCGCTGAAACAGTCCGCTTGATCAAGATCTTCGGCACCGCTGCCTTGGCGGCGATCCTTGCTGCGTGCGCAAACTCTGGTTCATCCAGTAGGCTCGAATCCACCACGACGACACAAAGTTCGTCGTCGGTGAACCGTTATTTGTGGGCAGCATCCCTCGAAACCATCGATTTTATGCCGATTGAGAACGTCGATCCTGTGGGCGGCGTGATCATCACCGATTGGCATGCCTCGGCTGCCGCGCCGAACGAGCGTTTTCGTGCTAACGTGCTGATCCTCGACTCCGCGCTTCGGGCTGATGCGCTTCGCGTTCGCGTGTTCAAGCAGATGCAAGCTCCGACGGGTGAGTGGGTCGATGCCCCGGTGAACCCGAACACCGCACGTGAAGTCGAAAACGCCATCCTGACCCGTGCGCGGGAGCTTCGGCTCAACTCCCTCGGCTAATGCCGGCGCCCCTACCGGCTTTTTTTCTCCCCCGTTTACCTTAAGCTGCAACCGCAGCATGAACCCCCGTGCGCATCTTATTCTCTTGAAGGCAGTGACACCGAATGGCCCGGTACAATCCCGCATCGGCGGAACCCAAATGGCAACAACGCTGGGACGACGCCCGGTGCTTTGAGGCGGACAAGGATCCATCCAAGCCGAAATACTACGTCCTCGAGATGTTCCCGTATCCGTCGGGCAAGATCCACATTGGCCACGTGCGCAACTACGCCATGGGTGACGTGATCGCGCGCTTCAAACGTGCACAAGGGTTCGACGTGCTTCACCCGATGGGCTGGGACGCATTTGGTCTGCCTGCGGAGAATGCGGCGCGCGACAATGGCGGGCATCCGCGCGAGTGGACCTACGGCAATATCGAGGTGATGCGCGGACAGCTGAAGCGCATGGGGCTCGCCATCGACTGGACGCGGGAGTTCGCGACCTGCGATCCTGAATACTACGTGCACCAACAAAAGATGTTCCTGGAGTTCTGGAAGAAGGGCTTTGTGGAGCGTCGCGAGAGCCTGGTGAACTGGGACCCCGTTGAGATGACCGTGCTCGCGAACGAGCAGGTCATCGACGGCAAAGGCTGGCGCTCCGGAGCGCCGGTTGAGCGCAAGTCGATGTCCACGTGGTTTTTCAAAATTACGGAGCGTGCGGACGATCTCTTGGAGGCGCTGGACGATGGCCGCCTCGCCGGGTGGCCTGCCCACGTGAAGGAGATGCAGCGGAACTGGATCGGTCGGTCCGAGGGGCTGACCATGACCTTCCCCTTGTCCGGAGAGGATCTGCCTGCGGAGCACCAGGGCCTGCCGATCTATACCACCCGCCCTGATACCCTCTACGGCGCATCATTCCTGGGCATTGCGCCCGATCATCCGCTTGCGAAGCATTATGCCGCAAAGGACCATGCTGTCGCTGACTTCATTTCAGAGTGCCAGGCCCTCGGTACGTCCGAAGCTGACATCGAGAAGGCGGAGAAGAAGGGTTTTGCGCTGCCAGTGATGGGACGTCATCCGCTTACGGATGAAGAGCTACCTGTCTACATCGCCAACTTCATCCTGATGCAGTATGGCACGGGCGCGATCTTCGCCTGCCCCGCGCACGACCAGCGCGACCTTGATTTCGCTCGGAAATACGGCCTCGCGGTGAAGCCCGTGATCAAGCCGAAAGACGGTCACGAGACCGATCTGAAAATTGCTGATCAGAAAAGCGATCCCACGGATGATGGCCGGACCGAGGCGTATGTTGGCCCCGGCACGATGATCAACTCAGGTCCGTTCGATGGTCTGCCCACGGATGAAGCTCTGCCGGCGGCGATCGCCAAGATCGCCGAGTTGGGTTGGGGGGAGGGCACCACAAATTATCGCCTGCGCGATTGGGGCCTGACGCGTCAGCGTTACTGGGGCTGTCCAGTACCCGTGATCCTCTGCGAAACCTGCGGTGCGGTTCCTGTGCCTGAGGACCAGCTGCCTGTGCGCTTGCCTGAGGTCGGGCCCGAGGAGTTCAAGACTCCTGGCAACCCGCTCGATCGTGCGTGTGCCGATGAGTGGCGCATTTGTACCTGCCCCAAATGCGGCGGCCCGGCGCAGCGCGACACCGACACCATGGACACGTTCGTCGACAGCTCCTGGTACTTCGCCCGCTTTGCGTCGCAGCCTGACGACAAACCAGTGGACACGGAGCAAGCCGACGCTTGGCTGCCTGTGCAGCAATATATCGGCGGGATCGAGCACGCGATCCTCCACCTCCTCTACGCCCGCTACTTCATGCGCAACATGAAAGATTGTGGGTACACGGACGTCGACGAACCCTTCACCAACCTCTTCACCCAGGGGATGGTGACTCACGCGACATTCCAAGACGAAGACGGACAATGGCTCTTCCCTGAACAGGTCGAGCTGGCTGGCGGCAAGGCCACCAGTAACGGCGCGCCCGTCACCATCGGCGCCATCGAGAAGATGTCGAAGTCGAAGAAGAATGTGGTGTCGCCTGAGAAGATCGCCGATGCTTACGGTGCTGATGCAGCACGCTTTTTCATGCTTTCCGACAGCCCGCCTGAGCGTGATGTGGAGTGGACTGAGAGCGGCGTCGAGGGCGCGTGGCGCTTCGCCAACCGTGTTTACGAGACGGTGGCCAAGGGTGAAGGACTGCTTGCTGCCGATACTCCGATCCCGGACGAACTTCCCGATGCGTTGAAGGCGATCCGTAAGGAGGCGCACAAGACCATCGACAGCGTGACGGGCGATATCGAGGGCTTCCGCTTCAACAAAGCGATCGCGCGCCTTTACGAATTCCTCGGTACACTGAAGGGTGTGAAGGCGGACGGCGATGCTGCGCCTGTAGCGGCAGAAGCTCTCCGTACCCTGACACAGCTGACTGCACCGTTCATGCCGCACCTCGCCGAAGAATGCTGGGAATTGCTCGGTGGTGAAGGCCTGTGCTGTGATGCGCCTTGGCCTGTTGTCGAAGACGATCTGCTCACGGATGATGTGGTGACGTTGCCGGTGCAGGTCAACGGCAAGCGCCGCGGTGAGATTCAAGTCGCGCCCGACGCACCGCAGGACCAAGTCCAAGACATCGCGCTGGCGCAAGCGGACGTGGCGCGGTTCGTTGAAGGCAAAACCGTCCGTAAGGTGATCGTTGTACCGGGCCGCATCGTCAACGTGGTGGTGTCATGATCCGCACGGCAGTCCTCATCCTTCTGCTGTTCGTCTCGGCCTGCGGCTTCAAGCCGCTCTACGCGACGGGCGACGGTCCGGAGGAAACGGCTGCGCTCAACCAAGTGCGCCTGGGGGCCGTCCGTGGACCGACAGTTTCCCGTGACATCATGCGCACCGAGCTGGGTGATACGTTCCGCAGCACCTCTGGCGATGAGCGCTACCTTCTGTCGGTGAACCTCCGAGAGACCACACGCGCAATCTCGGTGACCGTTGAGAGTAACGTGCGCCGGTTTAATTATCAGCTCACGGCGAATATCGCCTATGCCGACAAAGAGACCGGCGAGCAGCGTCGCCAGAACCTGCAGAGCGTTGTCTCTTATGCGGTGGTGCCCAGTCAGTATGCGACCCTTGTCGGCCAGGAGGACGCTAAGCGGCGTGCGGTGATCGACCTTGTACGGAAGATTGAAACGGACGCAGCGCTTTACGTCCAGGGTCGTCCGACGGCGGAGAGCCAAGGCAGCATTTTCCGCGGCAACAATCAGCGCGATCCGTTGAGCAACCTTGAGCGCAAGGAAGAAGAGCGCGCCCGAGAGGCTGCCGAGGAGGCGGAGACAGAGGACACCGAGGTTGATCCAGATGCCCCGGTGACGATCCCCAACCTATGACAGCGCTCAAGGCCAAGGATATTGAACGGTTTCTCAGCGCCCCTGTCGAATCAGTGGTCTGTGCACTGATTTATGGACCTGAGCAGGGCCTTGTGCATGAGCGGGCTGAGCGTTTGGCGAAGCAGGTGGCCGAGGACCTCTCCGATCCATGGCGTGTCGCGAGCTTGTCGGATCAGGAAGCCTCTGATGCCGCCCGCCTAACGGACGAAGCGGCCGCGCAGAGCTTTCTTGGTGGTCGCCGGGTCGTCCGCGTCCGTGCGGCTGGTGCGGGGACTGGCAATGCGGTCACATCGCTGCTCAAGGCGGCGGAGGCTGGCACATTGCAGGCCGCAGCGTTGGTCATTGTCGAGGCGGGAGACCTCAAGAAGTCGTCGGCTCTTCGCAAGGCTTGCGAAGCGTCGAGTCAGGCGGTGGCCATTCCCTGCTACCCTGAAGGCTTTCGCGATACGATGGCGGCCATTCGCCGTCAGTGTGCGGACGAAGGCCTCGAGCTTTCCAACGAGGCCGCGGAGGCGCTGACCGCAGCGCTGGGCGAGGACCGCGGTTTGCTTCGCCAAGAGGTGGAGAAGCTGATCCTCTACAAAGGTGTACGCAGCCAGCGGCAGGGTGATGACCAGATCACGCCAGAGGATGTCGCGGTCTGTCTCGCCGATGTTCCGCATGAAGACAGTTTCGCCATCTCGTCGCTCGCTTTGGGCGGCCAGCCAAAAGCTCTGTCTGCGGCGATGGCTGAAGCTGAAGCGACGGGGACGAGTGTGATCAGCCTGCTGCGTCTCACCCAAAACCGGATCAACCGCCTGCTCCCCGCCGCTCAAGCGATGGCCCAGGGTCAGGGCGCGGGCGCTGCGATGAAAGCGATCCGTCCGCCGGTGTTCTTCAAAGAGCAGGATGCTGTGACCGCGCAGCTGAAGAAGTGGCCGCTCCCCCGCCTCGAGCGGGCGGCGTCGGCGATCTATGAAGCCGAACAAGCGTGCAAGAAAACCGGCGCGCCGGCGCAGGCGATTGCTGAACGCGTTCTCCTACGCCTTGCGGTGGAGGCCAGCCGGTGACCTGGCGCGCGGGCGTCATCTCGCTCTACCCCGATGCGTTCCCCGGCCCGCTCGGCGTGGGCGTTCTCGGCCGTGCCAAGCGTGATGGCCTTTGGTCGTTGGAGACAATGAACCCACGCGACGTGGCTGAGGACAAGCATCACACCGTGGATGATACCCCAGCGGGCGGTGGCCCCGGCATGGTCATGCGCGCCGACGTTCTGGCCCGAACCATCGATCGGATGGAGGCCATTCCGGGTCCGAAACTGCTTCTCAGCCCTCGCGGAAAGCCGTTCTCTCAGGAGACGGCCCACGATCTGGCCGAGGGGCCAGGCGCTCTCTTCATCTGCGGCCGGTTTGAGGGCGTCGACCAGCGCGTCATCGCCGCGCGGGACCTCGAAGAAGTGTCCATCGGCGACTACGTTTTGGCAGGCGGAGAGGTCGCGGCGATGGCGATGATCGAAGCTTGCGTTCGCCTTGTCCCCGGTGTACTGGGCGCCCTCGCTTCGCGGGACGAGGAAAGCTTCGAGAACGGTCTTCTCGAGTATCCCCAATTCACGAGGCCTCGGGAGTTTGAGGGGCGGTCCATCCCAGATGTGCTGCTCTCCGGCGACCACAAGAAAATTGACCAGTGGCGAAGGGACCAATCCCTGACCCTGACGCGCGCGCGACGACCCGACTTGCTCACTCCTTCCGGGGAGAAGAGGGCGGGGTCCAATCCGCCGAATACAGAGACGGACTGACGATGAACATCATCCAGCAGCTCGAAGCCGAGCACGCGAAAGAATTGAAACCCGAAGTGCCTGAGTTCGCCCCCGGCGACACAGTTCGGGTCCAGGTGAAAGTGAAAGAAGGCCAGCGCGAACGTCTCCAGGCGTTCGAAGGTGTCTGCATCGCCCGCTCCGGCGGCGGCCTGAACGAAAGCTTCACCGTCCGGAAAATCAGCTTCGGCGAAGGCGTTGAGCGGGTGTTCCCGATCTACTCGCCCCTCGTCGACGCCATCGAAGTGGTGCGCCGCGGTAAAGTTCGCCGCGCGAAGCTCTACTACCTCCGCGGACGCCAGGGCAAATCGGCCCGCATCGCGGAAAAGGTCGACACCAAGCGCCTTGCCGATGCGGCTGAAAAGAAAGCCAAGTCCAAAAAGAAAGCCTAGCAGCCTTAAAACGAGCTGTTACAATACCCATATAGAAAGCTCAGTCGCTTGGCGGCTGGGCTTTTTTGTTGTTTATGGGGAGATGAACGTGTTCCAGCAAAATAACTTCACTGGTTTTCTTCTAGGTACAATGCTCGCTTGGGCAGTCTTAGGCTTTATTCTATTGACCCTGCTATGGCGCCCTCTGGTGGGCGCATGGAGTCAGGAGCGCGAGGGGCTTGCGAATCTGCGTCAAGCTGAGCAGGAGCGTCGAATTCTCGTCGAGCAGGCGCAAGCAGAAAAAGACGCTGCTGCTGCGCGCGCAGAAGCCATCGGAATTGTCGGCCAGGCCGCGAAAGAGTTCCCGGAGTACCGCGAGCAGGAGTTTATCGGCGCGTTTGCTGAGGCGCTGACCTCCTGTGAGGGCGTGCAGGTGATCTACGTGCCAACCGAAGGGAACATCCCGGTGCTCGAGGCGACCCGGCTCCGCTAGCCGCTCAAACACGGCTGTGCCCGGTTGCGAAAGCAGCCGGGCTTTTTCGTGTGCCGCTCTATGTCTTCTCCAGAGACGGGAGGATGCTATGGCGCGGATCGTTGGTTTGGGCGGGGTCTTCTACAAGGCCTCGGACCCGAGTGCGCGGAAAGAGTGGTATGCGAAGCATCTGGGCCTGAGCCCTGGACAGGGCTTTGATGGCGTGGAGATGCGCTGGCGGCGGCCAGAGAATCCTGAGCATCAGGACATGGCGCTGGTCTCGTTCTTCGACCAGGACACGGAGTATCTCGGCAAGGCGGGACACCCTTTCATGCTCAACTTCGTGGTTGAAGACATCGAAGGAATGGTCGCCAAGCTGAAGGCCGAGGGCTGCGACGTTGATGAGAAGATCGTCGAGGAGAGCTACGGAAAGTTCGCGTGGCTCACTGACCCCGACGGTGTGCGCATTGAGATGTGGGAGCCAGCAGGCCCCATGCCAGACCTTCCGTAGGCGGACTGGCGACTAGAGATCTTGAACGCGGCTGCCAGGCTGACGATACACCGTGCGTGTTCCGTCGATCGGGATGCGCACTTCGCGCGTGGTCTCGCCATCGGTCTCAACCAGCGACATCGTCAGTGTGCGTTGCTGCCAGTCGATGTCGATCAGGCCAAAGTTTTCATCGTAGACCGGCTCGCCAAGGCGCTTAGGCCCCGGCTCCACATAGGTGTCACCGCGGCGGGCGCGGCCCGTACTCTGCGGCGCGTTCAGTGATGAGGACGTGAGCTCGTAAAGCGGGAAGCCCACAGCGCGATCATCCCTATACAGACCACCAAGGTGACGATCACCGGAGACCATCACAAGGTTCTTGGCTCCGCTCCGCTCAATGATCGAGTAAAGGCGTTTGCGGGCGGCAGGCATGGTGCGCCACGCCTCCCAGCCGTGCCCCTCGGCAATGACTTGGATGGAGCTGACCATGATCCGAAGGTCAGCGGGCTCTCGAAGGACTTCAGTCAGCCAAGCCTCTTGCTCCGCACCGAGCATTTGGATCGAAGGATCCGTGCTCGGAACATAGCGCTCCTTACCCGGTGCGCCGCGCTCGTCGGTTGGGGTCAGGGGATCCCGGAAGTAACGGGTGTCCAGCATAATCATCTGTACACGGCGACCTTCTGGACCAAAGGTCTTCGCCACGTAGATGCCCGGGCGTTGGCGGCGAGGATCACTGCCTGTCAGAGCCCAGGTTTGCTCAAAGATGGCCTCAGCTTCCTTCTTGCGTACGAAGTCACCGCCCGCGTCGTTTGCGCCGTAATCATGATCGTCCCATGTCGTCAGTAGGGGAATATTCTGCCGCAGAGCCGTGAAGTCCGGCTGCTCAGCAAGCGCGTTATACGCAGCCACCAGCTCGGGCATCTTTGGGTCGCTGGTGTCTTTGACATCTCCGTACACGTTGTCGCCCAGCAGAACCATGAGATTGGGATCGCTTTGGATCACGGTCTGAATGATGGGCATTGGGTCTTGCTGCTTCAGGCAGCTGCCAAAAGCGATCCGTGTGAGGACGGCTCGCTCGCTGATCTGCGCGGAGGACATTGCCGTGACGCCAGTGGAGGTCCCCGCGTCGGGGATCTTGAACTCAAACGGCACCTTCTTGGCGCAACCGGCGAGGACCGTGAGGAGGGCGAGCGGCAGGGCGTGACGGAGCTTCATAGTTGAGCTTTCTAGCGGCGGCGTGTGACAGTTTTATTCCGAGGCGAGTGTGGTTTCGGCGGCCCGAAACCCGCCCGGCGTGTTTGCGGCCATCCACGTGAATGCAGCGTATACGGCAACGTTCTGGGCAAAATCGTCCGGGTCGATCTTGTCGAACGTATCGTCCGCGGTGTGGTGAAGGTCGAAATAGTCCCAGCCGTTCTGGCGAAGCGTCACCACCGGCACGCCGCGAGCGCGCAGGGGCGTGACGTCGGGCCCACCGCTCGCCTCGTTGTTACCCAGGGCGACACCAGCAGGCTGCAGCACACGGATCATCTGATTGCGGAGGCCCAACTTATCGTCACCAAAACGGGTGTCCATCTTCCAGATGCGCCCCGCGCCAAAGTCACTCTCAGCAGCCATCACGTGCTTGTGGAGCTCGTCCTGATGAGCGACGGCGTAAGCCTGCGCACCAACCAGGCCCACCTCTTCTGAGCCCCAGTAGACGACACGGATCGTGCGCAGCGGCTTCTCGCCGGTCTCTTCCATATGCTCCATGATCAGCTTCGCTGCACCGGTGGCAATGCCGATGCCAGCGCCGTCGTCCACCGCGCCGGTGCCCAGGTCCCAACTGTCGAGATGCCCGCCAATGACGACGATTTCGTCCGTCTGCCCCGGAATTTCGCCGATGACATTGCCGCTGGTCACTTCGTCTAACGTTCGGACGGCCATGTCGAGCGTGACCGTAACCGGGCCCCGTTTCAAGGCGCGCTGCAGCTGCTCCGCATCGGGGAAGGAGAGGGCCGCCGTAGGAATGGGAGAAATATCGTCCCTGTACCGCATATTGCCCGTATGCGGAAAGCGATGTCTGTCCGTCCCGACAGAGCGAATAAGCGCCGCGATTGCCCCGCGTCGTGCGCCCTCGTTCGCTGCCCCTGAACGCTTGCGCACGGCAACGCCATAGCCTGAGCCGTCCTGCGTGCGGGTCATACCTTCGTCCACGAAGACGATTTTGCCCTTCAGCGAGCCGTCCATCGGTGCACTGATGAGGTCGTCAAGAGTTTCGAACCGCACGATCTCCCCGGTCAGGCCACCTTCAGGGGTGCCAACAGAGTTGCCGAGCGCTGTGATCTGGAGCTTCTGCGGAAACGGTTTGGTGATCGCTGCATATTCGTAGGCACGCTCCCAATAGGGCATGGTGAACGTCTCGGTACGGATGTTTGTGAATCCAAGTTCCTTCAGTTTGGCTTCACCCCAAACGCGGGCGCGGGCCTCGGCTTCAGAGCCGCCGAGACGAGGGCCCACCTCGGTCGTCAAGCTCTCCGTCACATTGTAGCCGACGCGGTCTTTCATTCCTTGGCGGAGGAGCTTGTCCGCGGTTGCTGAGACATCCTCCGGAATGGTTTGAGCGGCAGCTGAGCTCAGAGCGAGGGATGCGGCGAGGATGAGGTGCTTCATGGTGCGGACGTGGCCTCTGCTGTTGTGTAGGTTAGGCTGTTCAGGAACTTGGTCGTGTCGGCGACCACAGGTGCGCGGCCGGTCAGGCCCACGGCGACAATGATTTCGATGTGATCAATGTCCGTGTACGCAATGCTTTCTCCGCGCACGCCTGCCTCGCGGAGGAGACGCGCCATTTCGGTGGAGTTCCGTGGGCTGACGACGTCATCGTCCACGCCGTGGAGGAGGAGCATGGGCGGAGCGTCGCCCGCCACACGATTGATCGGCTGGGTCGCTTCCAGGTCATCGGCCCTGCCGAACGCTGCGCGGGTCACGTCACTGTCGAGGGGCAGGAAGCTGTAGGGACCCGCCACGCCGACCACGCCGTCGATGATTTGAGGTGAAGTGTCTTCAGCAACGAGGAACTCCTCGGCGAGGGCGACTTGCACAACGTTGTAGGCACCTGCGGAGTGGCCCATCAGGAACAGATGCTCCGGGTTACCGCCGAAACGCGGGGCCTCTGTATGCATGAAGGCCACGGCCTTCGCGGTGTCGGCCATGAAGTCGTCGTAGTCGAACGTCGGCGCAAGGCGATAATTGATCACCGCTGTGAGATAGCCTTCTGACGCGAACCGGCGACCGAGCCAGGGATAGTCCTCTTTCTGGCCGCGCTCCCACGAGCCGCCGTGGACGAAGATCAGCACGGGGTGCGGGCCGGGCGTCGTGGGGGTGTAGATGTCGAGCTTCTGCCGCTCATGCGCGCCGTAGGCGATGTCCGTCGTCTTCTGCCACTCGCCCGACAGCGAAGGCGTCGCGACGTTGAGGAGCTGTGGCCCGGAGCATGCCGCCAAACAGAGCGCTGCTGCGACGGAAGTGAGGAGAGTGCGCATCGCGCGAACCTGCCGTGCTCAGCGCGGGGGTCAAGCGGCAAATCTTCACGTCTCGAAGAACGCACTCCGCGGGGTTTCCCAGATGTCGAGGCGTCCGGCGATGGGGTGGGTGAACCACTCACCACTGTTCCGTCCACCGATCTTTTCGGCGACCATCTGTGAACCGACGTTCTCTGGAGCGATCACGTGGATGAGGTGATCCAGATCCGGCTTCTGTTTGAGGATCCAGCGCCCCGCGCCGAGGGCTGCTTCGGCAGCGTAGCCTCGGCGTTGGCGGCAGGGGTGGATGGTCCAACCGACTTCCAGGCCCGGCCAGCCGAGGGGCATCCATGGCCCAACCCGACCGACGAGGCGGCGTGTCGATTTCTCGATCACCGCCATGAAGGAAAAGCCGACCAGGGGCCAATGACCCTCAAGCATCGCGATGTCCCGCCCTGCCTGCGCGAGGGAGGTGGGACCGGGGATGAGCGTGGCCTCCACCGAAGGCTGGGTCATCATCTCAAGATAGGCCGGCGCATCGGAAAGCCGAAAGCGCCGGAGTGTGAGCCGCTCCGTTTGCAGAACATCTGTGCCCGGAGCGGGCTGGGTCATGCCAGGCTCGAGTCGATGCGCTTGCAGGCCTCAACGAGGTCTTCAACGGCGTTCACCGAGTGGTCGAACATCTGCTTCTCTTCTTCGGTGAATTCGATTTCGAGAATGCGTTCAGCGCCTTCCTCACCGATGACGATCGGCACGCCGACGTAACGGTCTTTCACGCCAAACTCACCGTTCAGGTAAGCCGCACACGGAACAACGACCTTCTTGTCTTTCAAGAAGCTCTCAGCCATCTGGATCGCGGATGCTGCCGGTGCGTAGTAGGCCGAACCGGTTTTCAGGAGGCCGACGATCTCGCCGCCACCTTTCCGTGTACGGTCAACGATCGCGTCCAACTTCTCTTGCGTGGTCCAGCCGAGCTTCACCATGTCCGGCAGAGAGACGCCTGCGACGGTGGAGTAGCGCAGGCTCGGCACCATCGTGTCGCCGTGGCCGCCGAGGACGAAGGCCGTCACGCTCTCGACGCTGACGTTGAACTCTTCAGCAAGGAACATACGGAAGCGCGACGAGTCCAGGATGCCTGCCATGCCCACGACTTTGTTGGTCGGCAGGCCCGAGAATTTTTGCAGGGCCCAGACCATCGCGTCGAGCGGGTTGGTGATGCAGATGACGAACGCGTTCGGCGCGTGCTTGGCGATGCCTTCACCCACCGACTTCATCACCTTGAGGTTGATCTCGACCAGGTCATCGCGGCTCATGCCCGGCTTGCGCGGCACACCGGCGGTGACGATGCAGACATCGGCGCCTGCGATATCGGCATAGTCCTGGGTGCCTTTCAGGCGGCTGTCATAGCCGTCGACTGGCGCGGACTGCGCAATATCGAGGCCTTTGCCCTCAGGAATGCCCTCGGCGATGTCGAACAGAACAACGTCGCCCAGCTCTTTTTGAGCAGCGATGTGGGCGAGGGTGCCGCCGATCATGCCTGAACCGATGAGGGCAATTTTTTTGCGGGCCATGGGAGTACTCCTTCACTCTGGCAAATCGTTGACCGGCACCTACCCACCTCGTGAGGCTGCCGCAATGATCAGTGCTGCATCCTGTCACGTTCGGATTTTCCTTGGTGGATCAAAGGCCCCTTGTGCAGTGCAAAACGAGAGACTATTTGCCCAAAGAAAAGAAGACGTAAGATTAGAACGATGAAAACACTGAAACGACAAGAAAAGACGAGGCCACTCCTTAAGGCAGTTCCAAAAGAAGAAAATGCTCAAGAGGCGCCCCTTGGCGCAGGAAAACGCGCGCGCCTCGAATTGGCCGAAACGATGATCCGTGAGGAGCAGGGTTATGTGACCCTTGATCCGGACCCCGCAGGCCTCGCGCCGGAGCAACCTTTTGAGCCGATTGCCGTACAGCGGACCTACCAGGACGAGCTGCGCCGGTACTTCGATTACAAGATTACCTATTATCCGGGATACGATCGGCCGTTGGCTGTCAGTCAACTGACAAACTGGGCGTCATTCATCGATATCCATGACGAGGTGGTGGACGAGAAGTTCCCGATCGACCGGGACATCCGCGCGTACATCACCGCGTTCCGGCTATCGCTGCAGCGGAACTACCGGCGGTTCATTCTCCGCCGTCGGATTGATCAGCTGATCCTGCTGACGGTGCTGATGCTTCCTCTCGCGCTGTGGACGTTCATGCCCGAGCTGCGGCCCGAGGGCGTGCCGATGACGTTTGCGGCGATCCCTGATTTCTTGATGGGCACCGGGCGCGATCTCGCGCTGGGTGTGGGTGCGCTTTACGCGGCCAGCTTCGGCATTCTGCTCTACAACCTGTCGACCAACCGGCAGGTGCTCGCCTCAACGATGCACGCCAATGCGGGCGACCTGAAAGCGAAGGTGCAGCGGCGGATCAACTCTCTGCATCAAGGCTACGTCCACTGCGTGAAGGCGGTGAACGAGGCGGAGCTCAACGCTGGCCTGAATGATGAAACCTGGATCGATGACTCCAAATACTGGGCCCAGCTGGCGCTGTGGAAGCCGAAGCGGATTGAGTACATTGAGAAGTTCTACCAGTCCGAGATGCAGCGGAACCGCGTCAGCGCTTTCCGCTGGCGTGTGGGTATGCGGATTATCGGTTGGCTGATGGTTGCAGCCACGATTGCCCTTGCCGGTGTGCTGGGGTTCATCACCCGCGATCCGGTGGGGATGAGCCTTGCTGGGATCGTTGCCACGCTGGGCTTCGTCCATTACCGGGTGCTGCTGTCGAAACCGTACATGGTGGAGATCACCGATATCAAACGTTTCATTGGCGACAACGACTGGAAGCGGTTCTCCGACATCAACTTTGACGAGGATTTCGCTGACATCATCCGCCGCGATAAGATGCGCATTCGCCAAGAGAAAGCCCGCGGCGGCGTCCTCGGCATGGGTGGCCGTGCTGCCTAGCGTTCCGCCGCGTGTTCTCCTAGGACACGCCCTATGATGGTGTGGGCCCGCAAGCTTTGGCTTCTGCTGCCAGCGTTGGTGATTGCGATCACCGGCGGTGAACTGCAGGTGCGCGCCAAGGCTGAGGCCCATGCGCTCACGATCTGTAGCGAGCACGGCTCCTACACCCTGCCCCTGGACCAAAGCGTTCCGCAGGATGAAGTGCTGCACCTTTGTTGCGGCGATGTTGCCTTTGGCGACGATCTCGCCGCGGTGCTGCCCAGTCCGTCAGCACACAGTGTTTCCAACCTGACAGACAAACATCCAGCGCCCCTGATCCAGCGTGCGCTGGCGCCGGCGCGGGTCACAGCGCCGCCAGCGCGAGGGCCTCCTGTCTGGGTCTGAAGCCCTTTTTTCAGAACCCAACAAGGAACCAATCGATGAGAAACGTTTTGAGCCTGGCGCTTGTCGCCAGCACCGCGCTGTCGCCTGCCTTCGCCGATGAAGGCACCCACGCCGCTGACCACGCGCCGATTGGCGTCATGGCCGACCACCGCCATGCGAAAGGCGAGTTCATGGTCAGCTACCGCTTCATGCGGATGGACATGGACGGCAGCCGCGACGGCACCGACAGCCTCTCCGCTGAGACCATCGCCACGACGGTGCCGAACCGCTTTTTCGGCCAGCCGATGCAGCCGCCGACCCTGCGCGTGGTGCCCCTCGACATGACGATGGACATGCACATGCTCGGCGCGATGTACGGCGTGACCGACCGGATCACCGTGGCTGCGATGGCCAACGTCATTACGAAGACCATGGACCATGTCACCTATCAGGGCGGCATGGGAACCAACGTTCTCGGTAATTTCGAGACCGAAACCGCTGGCTTCGGCGATACCGTTATCACCGCGATCGTTGGCCTCGATGACGGCAGCAAAGAGGGCAAGCAGTTCAACGTGAACCTCGGCCTGTCGATCCCGACGGGTGCGCTCGATGAGACCGATCAGATCCTGACGCCCATGGGCGGCACCCCGTCACCGCGGCTGCCTTATCCGATGCAGCTCGGCTCAGGCACCTACGATCTCCGCCCTGCTGTGACCTACCGGAACCGCGCGGGCAAGATCGCTTGGGGTGGCCAGGTGATGGGCACCGTCCGACTTGGTGAGAACGATGAGGGCTACACGCTGGGCGATGCGGTCGAGGGCACGGCGTGGCTCGGCTACTCACCAACCCATGCTGCAACCGGCTTCCTGCGCCTCAAGGGGATGAGCCTTGGTTCTATCGACGGGCAGGACCCGCTGATCGTTGCGCCGGTGCAGACGGCTGATCCGAACAACCATGGCGGTGAGACCGTTGAGGTGCTCCTCGGCGTGAACCTGGCTGGTCAAGAAGGCTGGAAGAGAGGCCATCGCCTCGCGGCTGAGATTGGCTTCCCGCTCTACCGCGATCTGAATGGCCCGCAGCTTGAGACGGATATGACGTTCACCCTCGGATGGCAGAAAGCTTGGTAGGCTGATATTCCTGAGACAAAGAAAAGGCCCCGCTCGGAGCGAGCGGGGCTTTTTTATTGGTGTGCTGATGATGTTCCTAACGCTTGGCGAAGTACTCTTTGGTCATCGCGAAGACGACGGGGCTGAGGAAGATCACCGCGACGAGGTTGGGCGCAGCCATCAGGCCTGTCAGCGTGTCGGCACTGACCCAGACGATGTTCACGATGTTCGCGATCTTATCCTGGAAGCCGATCAGCGCCGAGCCGATGAACACGACGACAACCCAGCTGATCCGGAAGGGCAGGATCGCCTTTTCCGAGAACAGGAACGCCGCACAGCGCTCGCCGTAGTAGGACCAGCCGAGGATGGTCGTGAAGGCGAAGATCACCAGGCTGATCGACACGATATGCTCGCCGACACCCACGAGGGTCGCGTCAAATGCTGAGGCCGTCAGCGGCACGCCTGTGTCGCAGCCATCAGGCTGCAGGCCGCCTTGGTAGATCGAAAGGGTTTCAATGCCTGGGACACAAGTCTCTGGAATAACACCTGAAGTCAGGATGACCAGCGCAGTGATGGTGCAGACGATCAGGGTATCGATCACTGTACCGAGCATGGCGACGGTGCCCTGGTTCACCGGGTCTTTGTTCTTCGCTGCTGCGTGGGCGATGGGCGCTGAGCCCTGGCCAGCCTCGTTCGAGAAGATGCCCCGCGCGACGCCCTTCTGCATCGCCAGCATCATCAGGCCGATGGTGATGCCTGTGCCAGCGCTGTCGAGGCCGAAAGCGCCTTTGACGATCGTCGCGAATGCTCCGGGTACCTCGGTAATGTTGGCACCGATCACGATGATCCCTGCGAGGAGGTATGTCGCCGCCATAAACGGGACGAGCTTCGATGCCACGCCAGCAATCCGCTTCACACCGCCAAGAATGACGGCTGCTGCAGCGGCGGCGAGGGTGCCGCCTGTGAGGTAGGCATTAATTCCGTAGGCTGATTTCAGACCGTCGGCGATGGAGTTGGACTGGACCAGCGCCCCAGTGCCCCAGCTGGCGAAGATGCCGAACGTGGCGAAGGTGCCCGCGAGCCAGATCCATTTCGGACCCATGCCGTTTTTGATGTAGTACATCGGACCGCCGACGTGAGCGCCGCTGGCGTCGGTCTCGCGGTAGGTCAGCGCCAGGACGCCTTCCGAGTATTTCGTCGCAGTACCGACGATCGCAGTCATCCACATCCAAAAGACTGCGCCAGGGCCACCAATCGCGATGGCCGCGGCCACGCCCGCGATGTTGCCGGTACCGATGGTCGAGCTCAGCGCGGTCATGAGCGCGCCGAATGGGGAGACCTCGCCTTCGCCTTGGCCCTCACGCTTCCGGAACAGCTCGCCCACCGCGAACGGGATCTTCCTGATCGGCATTGCGCTAAGGCCGGCCATCAAGAACAGGCCAGTCAACAGAAGCAGGGGGATCAGGAATTTCTCACTCCACACAAAGCCGTTCACGGCCTGCAGGATTTCAATGAACTGCTCGACGGCAGTCTTGTCTTCGTTCACGGGCGCCCTCTTTCGTGACGTGGCTCAAAGCGCCGGAAGCTAGGGGCGGCGCTTCGCCTTGTCCACAGCCGTGTGGGCACTGCAGCATGATCCTGCGCTTTGACGCTTCTCCGGTGCGATCTTGAGGCAAGTGTGGTCAAAATGTCGCAGTTTTCTCGCGTTCAACAGCACCCCGCGTTTGGCTCAGCCGGGTCGGGTACCTACGTTCTGGGCCTGAGGTGGGGAGTGCGTTGTCGTGGGCTGGCTAGGAGAACTGTACCGTCGGCATGCGGTCTATACCGTGCTGACTGTTTTGAATGTCATCCTCGTGGTGGTGGCAGCGACGATGATGCTCGTCGATGATCGGATGCTCGACGGTGCCAATGTCTGGCTGAAGCCGCTGAAGTTCTCGATCTCGTTCCTCACTTATTATGCAGCCTTGTCGTTTTTTGCGGCTTGGATGGCGCCGGGGGCGAAGCGGCTCACCGGCCACAGGATCGCGGTCGGGATCGTGACGTTAGGCTTTGTCTACGAAGTCGCTTGGCTGTTCACCTGCGCAGCGCTCGGTGTGCGGTCGCACTTTAACTACGACAGTGCCCTGTTTTCGACGCTGTATATCTTTGCAGGGATCGGGGCGATGATGCTCGTTCTCGGTCCGTTGGCGATGGGTGTGTCCGTTCTCAGGGCGAAATACTCCGCCCCCAACCCTGCCATGGCGACGGCGATTGGTTGGGGTCTCGTCCTCGTCTTCATCCTCTCACCGATGGTGGCGTACTTTCTCTCCGCTGGGATGGTCAATTTCGGGGGTTCACTGAACGGTTACGGTGAGGGCATTTTCGGTTGGCGGATGGAGAAGGGGGACATGCGCGCAGCGCACTTCCTCGCAACCCATGCGCTGCATATCGTTCCGTTCCTGGCGTTTCTTCCAACGCGGGCGTTCAAGGGCGAGATCGGGATTTGGCTCTCGCGTTTGATTGCAGCCGCTTTCTCAGCAGCGACGCTGTGGCTTGCGTGGACGGTGATCCAGCGTGCTGATTTGCCAGAGATTTTCCGTTCGCCGTTTTGAGGCTAAGCTGTCTCGCCGCGGTGGGCTTCCTGGAGATAATCCTCCGTACGCATCTCATAAAGACGGCTCGCCGTGCGCTCGAATTCAAAAGCCAGCTTTCCTGACGTGTACAGCTCATTCGGCTCCGCTGCAGCTGAGCAAACGAGCTTGCAACGGTGGTCGTAGAGCGCGTCGACCAGGTTCCTGAACCTGCTGGCAGCATCAGCGTTCTCGGGGCTCAGCAACGGTATGCGGTCGATAAAAACCGTCGAAAATCGGCGCGAGATGGAGAAGTAGTCTGATGAGCCCAGCGGCTGCTGACAAAAGTGCGCAAAGCTTCCGCGCCCGATAGGGCCAGCAGCTTGCGGCACAGTGACGATCCGCCCACTGACTTCCAACTCCACCTCGCGGAGCTGTGCGCCTTTTGTCTGGGTACTGAAAGCTGCGTCCATCGCCTGATCAGCTTCAGCACCGAGGGGTGAGAAGTAGAGGCCATGCTTACGCAGGCCCGACAGACGATAGTCCTCTGCCGCTTGCAGGTGATGCACCTGCATCGTCTCCTCAAGCAGCTTAATGAACGGCACAAACAGCTGCCTGTTGATGCCGTCCTTATAAAGATCCGTGGGGGGACGGTTTGACGTGACAACCAGTGTCCCGCCGCGTTGAAAGTAACCCTCGAACAAACGCCCCAGCAGCATCGCATCGGCGATGTCTGTCACCTGCATCTCGTCGAGGCACAAAAGCTCAGCCTTCTGAAAGGCCGCTTTCGAGGTGTGGGGGATCGGGTCGTCCAGGCTCGCCTGGCGCACTTTGGCGGGATGCTTCTGCCGCTGCGCCATCGACATCTTGCGCCAGCCGTCGATGAAGGCGTGCATCTCCTCCATAAACCCGTGGTAGTGCACCCGCCGCGTCGGCAGGTCCGGCACCGACCGCGAGAACAGGTCCATTAAGAGCGTCTTCCCTGCCCCCACCCCGCCATAGAGGTAGAGGCCACCCGGCTCTCGCGGCATCTCCTTGAACAGCCAGCGGCCCTTCGGCTTGCGAAGGCGCTGCTCCAACGCGTCCAGCACCTCGGCCGCCTCCGCCTGGGCGGGGTCAGGCCGCAAGGTGCCATCGTCGAGCATCGACTGGTATCGGGTGAGAGTCTGCGCCATGAACGTGCAGCGATACTTAGGGTGACCATGACTGACAACGCCTTACCGCCGCTCGGGAACGTGACAGCGCAGGATGTGCGAGATGCGCACCGCCGGATTGAGGGCGGGATCCTGCGCACGCCGTTGCTGCGGGCCGATGCTCTCGATGACATTGTGGGTGGCGAGGTGCTGGCGAAGGCGGAGTGCTTGCAAGGCACAGGCTCCTTCAAGCTGCGCGGTGCGCTGAACCACATCCTCTCGCTGACGGAAGACGAGAAGCCGCGCGGTGTTGTGGCCTACTCCTCTGGCAACCACGCCCAAGGCGTGGCGCGGGCGGCGAAACTGGCTGGCGTGAAGGCAGCGATTGTGATGCCCGCCGATGCGCCGCTAGCAAAGCGCGAGCGGACGGCGCGCGATGGAGCCGAGGTGATCCTCTACGATCGCGAACGGGAGAGCCGCGAGGAGATTGGTGCGCGGCTTGCTGAAGAGCGCGGGGCGAAGCTGATCCCGCCATTCGATCACCCTCTGACGATCGCAGGGCAGGGGACCGCTGGACTGGAACTGCTGGAAGATGCGGGCGGGCCACTTGATCAGGTGGTGATTTGCGCGTCGGGCGGTGGGCTTGCGGCAGGTATCGCGCTCGTTGTCAGGGAAGAGCATCCCGACTGCGCGATCCTTGTGGTGGAGCCTGCCGGCTTTGATGACCTTGGCCGTTCGCTTGCCTCCGGTGTCCGGGAAGAGAATGCGCGGAAGGGCGGGTCGATCTGCGATGCGCTCCTCGTGCCGACGCCTGGTGTGCTGCCGTTGGAGATTCTTTCCGCTGCCGGTGCGCGCGGTGTGACAGTGACCGATGACGAGGCGCTGGCCGCTGTCGCCTTTGCCCTCCGTGAGCTGAAGGTTGTGCTCGAGCCTGGCGGTGCGGTGGCGCTGGCGGCGATGCTGACGGGTCGTGTGGAAGGTCGCGGGAAGCGGACGGCGATCATCCTGTCCGGCGGGAACGCTGATCCTGAAATGCTGAAGCGCGCGCTTACGATTGATTGAGACGTGGTCTGACGAACAGTTTGTCCTCAAACGCCACCGCGAGGCATGAGGCGACAACAATCAGTGCACCGACATAAAGCTGCCACTGCGGCTGCTCACCAAACATCACCCAGCCCAGAAGCACACTGAGAGGCAGGGCTAGGTATTCAAACGGTGCCAACTTCTGTGCCTCGGCATGACGATAGGCCTGGGCCATCAGCCACCACATCGAGAAGGCGAGGAAGCCCACGAGGGCGACTAGGCCATACTGACCGGCATTCATGGTGAGTGGTGGTCCTTGGGACATGACGGATTGGGAGATCAACAAAAGGCTGAAGAGGATGATGGCCGGGACCACGTTGCCGAACATGGTGATGAGAAGACTATCCTCCGTCCTCGTCCGTAGGCGGATGAGCACGATGCCTGTCGCATAGCCAAGCGCTGCCACAAGTGCAGCGGCTGCGCCCAGCAACCGGTTCCCATCTTCAGGGGCGCCCGTCGCACCTGCGGAAAGGGCGAAGAGTGCGCCTGTGAAACCCACCACCAACGCCGCGACGGAGAGCGGGCTGATCCGTTCACCGAGGATCACGCGCGCGATCGGCGGCACCATCAGTGCCGAGGTAAAGCCCAGCGCAGTGGCCTCAGCGAGCGCAATCTGGGTGAGGGACCAGAAGAACGACGTTGCCGTGATGACGTGCAGGAAACCGCGCATCCCGTGGAAGCGGAGCGCCTCCGCTGATGGCAGCCGCCCGCCTCGCGCGAGATAGATGCTCAGTGCCAAGACCGATCCGAACACGAAGCGCCACGCCGTGATGGTGATAACGGAAACGTCGAGCGCCACGTACTTCACCGTCGTGTCGAACAGGACACCGACGGTCACGGCAATCGTCACGATGAGGTAAGGCGAGCGCATAGCGTGCGGCGCCTACCTGAATGGAACTAAGAAAGCGAGAGTGGCCGCTTAAGCGACTTTGCGACCCGAACGCTGGACCAGCATCTGCTTGATCTCAGCGATCGCCTTCGCTGGGTTCAGACCCTTCGGGCACACCTGAACGCAGTTCATGATGGTGTGGCAGCGGTAGAGCTTGAACGTGTCGTCCAGGGCCTCGAGCCGCTCTTCCGTCTTGTCATCGCGGCTGTCCACGATCCAGCGGTGCGCCTGGAGCAGCGCAGCTGGGCCGAGATACTCGTCTTCGCCGTCCTTATTGCCGTTCCACCAATAAGAGGGGCAGCTGGTCGAACAGGACGCACACAGAATACATTCGTAAAGGCCGTCCAGCTTCTCACGATCCTCTTGGGTCTGATGATGCTCTTTCTCAGGTTCATCGTCCGACTGAAGGAACGGTTGGATCGCTGCGTGCTGCTCGTAGAATTTGCTGAGGTCGGTGACGAGGTCCTTGACCACCGGCATGTGCGGCAGCGGATAGATGTTGATGTCGCCTTTGCCCAGGACATCAAGACCCGTGGTGCAGGCGAGGCCGTTCTTGCCATTGATGTTGAACGCGCATGATCCGCAAACACCTTCGCGGCACGAGCGGCGGAAGGCGATGGTGGGGTCCAGCTCCGACTTGATCTTGATGATCAGGTCCAGAACCATTGAGATGCCCTTGGTGTCGACATCGTAGGAGTCGACGCGCGGGTTCTCGCCGCTATCTGGATCGTAGCGATAGACGTTCACCGTCCGCACTTCGGCGTCGCTGCTCAGGTTGTCCGCTTTGATCGTACGGCCCTGGCCAGAGATTTTCGAATTGCGGGGAAGGGTGAGTTCGACCATCGGACGGCGGCTCCACTACGCGTTCACTAACTGCGTGAACTGCTAAGGCTTTTGCTGCGCCCGCGCAATTGGCGAATCATCGCGGTCGGGCGTCATTCCCATTGTGATAAGTTGCATTGATGAGGGCCGCGTAAATCTCCGGACCATCCATCCCGCGATGCAACTCGCCCAGCCACTCTTGGGTGTCTGCATCAATCAAAATCAGCATCCCAGTACCAATATCGTCTCCGAAACGATCCCGGATCGCTTGGCCGACGCCCGCCTCCGCTGCACTCTCGTGGAACGCAGCTTTGTCCTTCTTGGTGTAGTCCAGGGTGACGAACGTGACGTTCTCGAAGTCCATCTGATCCCGAATCTCAGCGAGTCGAGGGTCCAGAACGCGGCAACTCGGGCACCATTTCGCGTAGCTGAGCGCCGCGACGACGGGCCGATCCCCTTCTTCCATCGCGGTGAGGACGAAATCCTCATCGGGGACGCGGCTGCAGGCAGCGAGGAGGAGGAGGCTGATGGTTGCGATGAGGCGCATGACGGACGTCCTTTTCAGTGTGTTCGCCTGGGACACGCTGCGGGTTACGCCTTCCGCGCCATGATCCGCATGCCCGGTTTGGGGTGCGGCGGCAGCCGATGTTTGGCAAACCCGTGCTCGTTGAGCAGTGCGCTCATGCCCGCCTTCGTGAACAGATTGATGTGCTCAGGCGGCTTCACCGAATGCCAAGCGAGCAGCGGCTGGGGCCGTTTCTCATGCCCGTAGTCTGGCGTCGTCATGAACAAGACGCCGCCTGGCGCGAGGAGGCGGCGGCAATGATCCAGAAATGCGCCCGGATCGCGAACATGTTCAATCACTTCAGCACCATAGAGGAGCTCGAATTGTCCTTCGCCGTGGATCGCGTCGAGCTCACCGGTTGTGAAAGCCACCTTCGGGAACATCTCGCGGCCCTTGGCAATCGCGTCTTCGTCGATCTCCACCGCGTGGGGTTCAAAGCCCATCCGCCGGGCCGCCTCTGCCGCCGTGCCGATCGACGCACCGATCTCGAGGAACCGCCGCTTGCCGCCGCCTTTTCGGCGAGGGGCCATCAAGGTGAGGAGCAAGAGGCGCTTCTGCGCGCGGGTGATCTTCTTCTTCGCCTTCGCAACGAAACCGTCGGTCATGTGATAATGGCTGTAGAACTTACCCAGCTGCTCCGGGTCCGGAATATGGCTCATCCCGACCGAGCCGCAGTTCGTGCACTGCATCAGATCCGGCGCATCCGCCGCCACCCCGCAGGCGCGCCCCGCCTCTAGCCGCATCGGCCCATCATCACGATTCGCTAGCGACGCCTCCCAATCCTCCCAAGTCGCAACCAACGTGCGCTCTGGATGACCGCAAAGGGGGCAATAGGCTTGGGGTGTGGGCATGGCGGAGGGTGTGCAGCAGTGCGCGGGGGTTGTCGAGTTAGCCGCTAAACGTGGCGATGACTTCGATCTCTCCGACGATTGCGTCGTTGAAAGCGTGCAGGTCCTCCGCGGGGACCCACAGTTCCTTCAAGTGCTTCGCGCCGGCCTCCTGAGGCTCGTACTTGTCGGCCACACGTTTAAGGACGGCGAACTTGGTCACGTAGCCTGAGCCTGACTTCTTCACATTCCAGTCGCGCGCGATTTTCGTCGCGTACTCTTCGGTGAGAACGGGGTAGAAAATCGGCTGCTCAGGCAAGCGCGGCGGAAACCGTTTCATGCCGGTCGCCTCGATTTTCTCGAGCTCCTTTGGCCCAACAGGCCGATAGAGTGTGATCGTTTCGGGCATCGTTCTTTCGCTAGAGTCTATTCGCTCTGTAGGCGGACTTTCACCGTGCGCCCCAGCGGCTCCAGGCGCATTTTGCGGCTGCCTAGGGCGCCTTTGGAGACTTGGGCGGTCTCGATGCGGTCGGCTTGGTAGTCTTTGATCTTGCGGGTGTCGCTTTTGATCTGTGCCCAGACTTCTCCGTTTTCGAGGGTGATGATGATAGAGCCGTTTCGATTGAAACGGATCTCTTGCACCGCGAGGGTTGGGCCGGTCTTTGGCTCGTCCTTCGGGTTGATGCGCGGGCCGCTGGGGTCGGCTGATGGCTTCGGTCCGATGACGGGAAGCGCCTGGGTTTCTGCGGTGAGTGTTGGTTGGGCTTGCTGCGCCTTCACCTGCTCGGCGCGGCGTCGTTCGAGGATGGCTTGCATCGCCTCGTCATCGATGCGCGCGGCGCGATCGTAGCAGCTGAGGCGTTCGGACGGGCTCTGAAGTTCAATGCAGGCGCGGTAGTTGTCGACGGGATCAGCGGCCAATGCGGCAGCAAAACTTAGCGCGATCAACAGCATGGATG